>NZ_CP116615.1:3600000-3900000 GCF_024832785.1 Fontisphaera persica | reverse complement strand
TATCTTTGCCCCCGGAGGATGAAGTATGGCGGTGGATTTACTGCTGAATTTGTGCCTGCTCGTGGCTCTCACGGTGGTTTCGACCTTCTTCTGGCGCCGATTCGACCCCCGCGAGACCTCGGGCGCCATCATCCAGGGCTGCCTGTTTGGCGCGGCCGCTGTCATTGGCATGATTCGCCCCATGGTCATTGCGCCGGGCCTTATTTTCGACGGCCGCAGCATGATGCTAAGCCTCTGCGCCTTGTTCTTCGGCCCGCGCGCAGCGCTGGCGGCCATGATTGCCCCCGTCCTCTACCGCGCCGGTCTGGGCGGTCCGGGAGTGTACATGGGCGTGCTCACCATCTTCAGTTCGGCCGCCGTGGGCTTGTTTTTCCATCACCGGTGGCACAAACGCCCGGAACCTCCCAGTACGCTTGAGTTGCTCTGGTTTGGCCTGCTCGTACATGTGGCCATGCTGGCCATGTCCTCCGCCTTGCCGGCGGAAGTGCGGTGGGCCACCCTGAAGAGAATGGCCCTGCCCATTCTGCTGGTTTATCCCCTGGTCACCGTCCTGGCGGGCAAAGTGCTGGCCGATAACGCCCGCCTCAGCCGGATGATCTCCGCCCTGCAGCACACCAATCAACGCCTCGACATCACCCTGCGCTCCATTGCCGATGGGGTCATCGCCACCGATTTGCAAGGCCGCATCGTCACCATGAATCCCACCGCCGAACAATTGACCGGCTGGCCCGCCGACGAAGCAACCGGACGCCCCATTCAGGAAATTTTTCCCATCTTCAATGAGCAAACCGGCAAGTCCGTCGAAAATCCCGTTCATCGCGTCCTCAAGGAAGGTCGCGTAGTGGGCCTGGCCAATCACACCGTCCTCCGCAGCCGGCAAGGGCGGGAGCATCCCATCGCCGATAGCGCAGCGCCAATTATGGACAACCGCAACCGCTGTTGCGGCGTGGTGCTGGTCTTTCGTGATCAAACCCGGGAACGCGAAGCCCGCAACGCCCTCATCGAAAGCGAAACCCGCTACCGCACGCTCGTGGAATCCGCCCCCGCCCTCATCTGGCGCTGCGACGCCCAGGGTAATTTCGATTACTTCAATCAACGCTGGCTGGCCTTCCGCGGCCGCCCGCTGGCCGAAGAGCAGGGCCGGCGCTGGCACGCCGGAGTGCATCCTGAAGATTGGCTGGACTACCAGCACGCCCTGGAGGAAGCCTTCCGCCAGCAGCGCCCCTGGCAGGCCACTTACCGCCTCCAACGCCATGATGGACAATACCGCTGGCTGCAGGAGGAAGCCGTGCCCATCGGGGACCGCCAGGGCCAGCACCAGGGATATATCGGCTTCTGCCTCGACATCACCGAGCAGCACGAATCCCTGGAACGAGAACGCCTGCTCATCAGCGCGCTGGAAGCCAGCGCCGCCTGCGTTTTCCTCGCTGATGCCGCCGGCTTCATCGAGTGGGTCAACCCCGCCTTTGCCGCGAACTTGCGCCTGGCGCGCGAGTCTGTTCCCGGCAAAAGTTGGGAGGACTTCTTTCAGCCCTCGCCGCAAACCCAGGCCGAAAGCTATGACAGCATCATGGCGTTGCTGCTGGCCGGCCAAACCTGGCGTGGCGAGTTGCAGGCGCGCCGGGCGGGCGGCGAACTGTTCAGCGCCGATTTCACCCTCTCCCCCCTCACCAACCCCCGCGGCCAATTAATCAAGGTGGTGGGGGTGTTCGAGGACCTCACCCAGCGCAAAGCCATGGAGGAGGAGCTGCGCCAGGCGCAAAAGCTCGACATCATGGGCCAGGTGGCCAGCGGCGTGGCCCACGACTTCAACAACCTCCTCACCACCATCCAACTCTGTGCCAACATGCTCGATGAACACCCCGCCCTCCCCGACTCCGCGCGGGAGGATGTGCGGGATATCCTCGCCTCCGCCGAAAAAGGCGCCAAGTTGACCGGCCAACTGCTCAGCTTCGCGCGCCGCGACCCCGTGCGCTGGGAAGAGCTCGACCTCAATGAAGTGGTCAAGACGTTTGAAAATACTTTGAAGCGCCTCATCGGCGCGGAGGTCACCCTCGTCACCCAGCTCGCCAAGGAACCCCTGCGGATGCGCGGCGACCGCAACCGTTTGGAACAAATCATCATGAACCTGGCGGTCAACGCCCGCGATGCCATGCCCAAAGGCGGCACCCTGCTCATGGAGACGGCCCTGGTGGAAACCCCCGGCCCGCTCACCCTCGCCTCCACCTTGCCCAAAGAAGGCCCCTTCGTTGCGCTCACCTTTCAGGACACCGGCTGCGGCATGACCCCGGAAATCCTCAGCCGGATTTTTGACCCCTTCTTCACCACCAAACCGCCGGGCAAAGGCACCGGCATCGGCCTCACCGTCGTCAGCACCATCCTCCGCGACCTCTGCGGCGGCCTCCAGGTGGAAAGCCAGCCGGGGCAGGGCACCACTTTCCGCCTCTATTTTCCCGTTTCGCGCTCCTCCGCCGCGCTGCCCGCCACCGCCAGAGAAATCCCCGCTCACGGCGGCGGCGAAACCATCCTGCTGGTGGAAGATGAAAACCTCGTGCGCGACCTCACTGCCAAAAGCCTGCGCCGCCTGGGCTACCAGGTGCTGAGCGCCGCCCACGCCGCCGAAGCCCTGCAAATCTTCAAGCAGCACCCCCACCCCATTCACCTGCTGCTCACCGACATCCTCCTCCCCGACAACTTCCGCGGCGACCGGCTGGCCGAGCAACTGCAGGCCATGCAACCCTCCCTCAAAGTCATTTTCATGAGCGGCTTCCCCGGCGAAACCCCCGCCGCCAAACCCGATTACTTCAAGGACAAAACCTTCCTCTCCAAACCCTTCACCCCCCGCCAACTGGCCCTCACCGTGCGCCAGGTGCTCCAACCCCGGCCTGATTCCCAGTAGCGTCATCACCACGACCGGGCGAAATGGCCGTTGTCTTTCGGCCATGCTCACGCCCACTCCGTTGACAGGACATTAGCTCCTGTGATAGTTTCCGGCGCAACTGGCTTGCGGTTATGAGTGCGTCGTTCCTGACCCAGCATGTGCTGGTGTTGAATCGGCTCTGGCAGGCCGTCAATGTCTGCTCAGTGCGCCGGGCGCTGACGCTTGTCTTTGAGGGCCACGCCCAAGTGGTGTTTGCCACCGAAGAGGGCAATTTCCAAACCTTCAGCTTCAACGACTGGAAGGATTTCTCCCAGCAGGCGCCGCATCCGGAAAGCATCGCCACCGTCTCTTTCCGCATCCGCATCCCGCGCGTCATTCTCCTGCTGGCCTTTGACCGCCTGCCCCGCAAAGAGGTCAAGTTCACCCGCCACAACATTTTCGAGCGCGACAAAAACACCTGCCAGTATTGCGGGCGCGTGTTTGACCGCAAGGACCTGAACCTCGACCACGTCATCCCCCGCGACCGCGGCGGCCCCACCACCTGGGAAAACATCGTCTGCTCCTGCATCGAGTGCAATACCCGCAAGGCCAACCGCACTCCCCAGGAAGCCGGCATGCGCCTCATCCGCAAACCCAAGCGGCCCAAGTGGCGGCCCTTCGTGCAAATCAGCTTCGGCGCCGTGGTGCACGACAGTTGGAAACATTTCATTGACCTGGCCTACTGGAACGTCGAGCTGGGCGAAGAAGTTGAATGATTGCCCGCTTCGGTGCCGGCGTGGCTGGCGTCCTGTCGAGGCCCCGTTTCCCCTTCGCTCCATTTGCCAGACGGGGAAGGAAAAATCCCAGCAGGCCGGCCGCCGAGGAAGGACCTCGCTTCGCCGCATGGCCCGCCTGCGCTTCACAACTGCCAGCGCCGCCCCCGTTGCACGCCAAACTCGGTGATTTCCGGCGGCATGTGCCGCGCCACGTAAAACGCAAACACCACCACGCTTAAAAACGTCCCCACCATCACCCCCGCCACCAGCCAGCTCGGGATCTGGCCCACCGCCAGCGCCTGATACAACATCGCCGCCGAATCAACTGGGTAAGGCGTGTGCATGAAAATCTTGGCCAGCCACGCCATCAGAATGATCATGAAAATAAACGCGTAATTCCGCCGCAGCCGGTGCGCCATCGCCTCCACCTGCGAAATTTTGAAGCTGGGTATCAACAAATCCTCCGCCACCAGCTTGCGCCAGTCCCCCTCCAGCCGCTCCGGATTCTGCGCCACCATGGGGGAGAGAAAATGCGCCTCCAACATCCGCACGCGGGCCTGAAACGCATCGTAAAACCGGTACCGCCGCGCTTCAATCCAGAGCATCACCCACACAATCGCCAGGTTGAAAAAGAAAATCAGATGCGGCACATCCGGCACACTGAAGGCCACGGTGAAAATGGTGCCGGTGGAGGTAATCGCCCAGGTGGTCGTCGTGTCCAGCCGCTGCCGCCACACCATGATGCGCCCAATTTCGCCACGGTAGAAGTGCGCCATGGCGTTGACGTAACACGGGTCACGCAACAAATCGCGCGGTGTCCTTTCCGGTTGTGGCTCGCTCATGCCTCCACCTCCGGCGCCCGCCGGCGGCGCCTCCCGTTCAACTGCTGCTTCCGCTGAACTGGTCCTGCTTGTGCTTGAACAATAAATTGAAAGTGGTCATCGAGCCGTAACACCGCGTGATGTACTGCTGCAATTCCACCTTCTCGCCGTCCGTCAACTTCTCGTGCGCGTTGATTTTCTGCTCCAGCGTGCGCAGGTTGTTCCGCATCATCACAATCTTGTGGAAAAACACCTCCAGCGGCACCTCCTTGGTTTGCAGGGACGGATCCGCCGGATGCAACACCAGCCGGCCCCCGTGCCAGCGCGCCCCCAGCGCCTCCACCAGGCCCTCCTCCCGCTCCAGCCCCAGCTCCTCCGCCAGCGCCTGCACCGTCTCGCGAATCACCGCCGCCAGCGGCCGCGTCAAGCCGCTCACCTCCGCCAGCGGCTCCGCCGGCTCCAGCCCGCTCAACTCCGGTGAAAGCTTTTGTTCGCCCTGCGGAAACACCACCGTCGCCAGCTTCGGCTCCAGCGCCTTCACCTCACCCGTCCCATAATGCGGATGCCGCACCCGCATCCCCACATGCATTTGCTCAATTCGCATACCCCCGCATCTTAGCCCGCTTCGCCCCCGCTCAACAGTCCAAAATGCGCCTCCCCGCCTCGCCCCTTCAAAGACCGCCACAACGTGGCAAAAAGAGAGGGACGTCTTTTCTAACGTCCCTCCGTCCTGGCTTCTCTGCCAGGCCCATGAGCCCGCCATTCCCCCAGGACTCTTTCCCTCAAGCCATGATTGCTTTGAGGTCGTCGGCGGGACGGGTGATGGGGTGAAGCTGGAATTGCTCCACCAGTACCTGCAGCACGGCAGGACTGACAAACGCCGGCAGCGTGGGGCCCAGGCGAATGTTCTTGATGCCCAGATGCAAAAGGGTCAGCAGAATCGCCACCGCTTTTTGCTCGTACCACGAGAGCACCAGCGAGAGCGGCAGATCATTCACACCGCAGTTGAACGCGCCGGCCAGCGCCTGCGCCACCTTGATGGCCGAATACGCATCATTGCACTGCCCCATGTCCAGCAGGCGCGGGATGCCGTCAATCGCGCCGAAATCCATTTTGTTGAAGCGGTACTTGCCGCAGGCCAGCGTCAGAATCACGCAATCGGACGGCACCCTCTCCGCCAGCTCGGTGTAGTAGTCGCGCCCGCTGCGCGCGCCGTCGCAGCCGCCAATCAGGAAAAAGCGCTTGATGGCGCCGCTCTTCACCCCGGCAATCACCTTGTCGGCCACGGACATTACCGTCTGATGCCCAAAGCCCACCAGGATGGTCTTCTCCGGCTCGTCCTTGGTGAATCCCGGCGCAGCCAGGGCGGCCTCGATGACCGGCGAAAAGTCGCGATTGCGGATGTGCCGCACGCCGGGCCACGCCACCAGGCCGCAGGTGAACAGCCGGTCCCGGTAATTCTCCACCGGGCGCTGGATGCAGTTGGTGGTCATCAAAATGGCGCCGGGGAATTGCTGGAACTCCACCGCCTGGTCCTGCCAGGCCCCGCCAAAGTTGCCCACCAGATGCTTGTATTTTTTCAACCCGGGGTAGCCATGCGCCGGCAGCATTTCGCCGTGGGTGTAAATGTTAATGCCCTTGCCCTCGGTCTGCTTGAGCAACTCCTCCAGGTCCTTCAGGTCGTGGCCGCTCACCAGTATGCATTTGCCTTTCACCGGCGTGATGCGCACCGGCGTGGGCACCGGATGCCCATACGCGCCGGTGTTCGCGGCGTCCAGCAATTCCATCACGCGCAGATTCACCTCGCCGCACTTCAGGCACAAGCGCAGCAGCTCCGGCACCGCCGGCTGCGGCTCGCACAGGTAATCCAGCGCCTCGGCAAAAAACGCAAACACAGCCGGGTCCTCCTGGCCCAGGATTAGCGCGTGGTCCGCATACGCCGCCGTGCCTTTCACGCCGTACAACAGCAGCTCCTGCAGCCCTGCCACATCCGCGCCCAGTTGCTGGCGGCGGGCCTCAATGCCCACTTCCTGCGCCTGGCGGATTTGCCCCGCCGCATCCAGGGCCGGCACCCATTGCGTGGCGCCATTAAGGCGGGCCACGGCCTGGCCCCGGCGCTGGCAGGCTTCCACGTAAAGCTGCCGCGCACGCTCGCGAATTTTCAGCCCCTCGCCCAACACCGCGTTCAGACGCACGCTGTCGAAATTCACATTGGTGACCGTGGAAAAGAGCGCCTCCACGATATACACATCCACCGCGCGGTCGGCCGCGCCCAGTTGCCGCGCCCGATGCGCGTACTGCGCAATGCCCTTGACCACGTGCACAATCAAATCCTGCAACGCGGCAGAATGTTCATCCTTGCCGCACACGCCAAAGTCCTGACAGGCCACTCCGCGGGAAGTTTGCTCACATTGATAACAAAACATAATTCGAGTTCGGTTTAACTGCTGTTGCTGTGCTGGCGCGCCACCGGCTCCCGGCCGTCATGGTCTTGCGCAATTACGGGTGAAGCATAGGACCGGTGGGAAGCAGGGGCCTTGATATAAATCAAGTGTTCTAATGTATTGTTATATCTAAAGCGTTATATTAGTATATCTACTTTAATTAACCGAAGCTATCCACAGGCCGTCAGAAAGGTGGGCGACGTCTCAAGAACAGGCCCAGTGCGCCGGCCCCTCGGCGGGGAGCGGGAGGGAAAGCAGGGTTTACTTTTTCACCGGCGAGAGCGCGGTGTTGGCGCGGCGCAGCTTGTTGGAAAGGTCAATGGCGATGTTGCGAATCACCACCATGCCCAGGTGCGGCTCGCGCTGGACCAGCTCATTGAAGGCGTTGCGCTGCACCACCAGCAAAATGCTGGCCTGCGAGGCCACCGCCATGGCGGTGCGCGGCGAGCCGTCCAGGAAGGCCAGTTCGCCAAAGACCTGGCCGCTGTTGACGGTGGCGATGGGGCGGGATTCTTCGTTCAGGCAAATGTCAATCTGCCCGCGCATGACGATGTAGGCCTCGCTGCCCGCGTCGCCCTTGTTGAACACGCGCTCGCCGGGGCGATAGAGTTTCTGGGTGAACAGGCGGGCAATTTTCCGCAGCTCCCCATCTCCCAGGCCGCTGAAGATGGGCAGCGTGCGCAGCAGGTTGATGATGGCCACGCCGATTTTCTGGTCCTGGAAATTGGTGTCCACCACCTTTACCATGCGGGCCGCCTGCGCCGTCAGCGCGGCGGTTTCCGTGGTGTACATCATGTTGAGCTTGATGAGCTTGACCACGTCCGAGGGGCGGCCGTTGAGGACACAGAAGCCCGGCAAATAAGCGATGGGCACAAACCCGAGCTGCTCGGTGCTTTTGAGGAGCTTGGGGCAGTTGGCCAGGATGTCCACCTCCACATAGGCGGCGCTGAGCTGCTCCTGGGCCAGACGGACCACGTGATTAAAAAGGGCGCCCGTGGACAAGTCATCCGTGGCAAAGCTGTCCATGATGCGCACGCAGCGATCCTGATCATCGTTGAAGAAGGCCACGCCGCCCACGATTTGCGAGCCGCGCTGGCCCAAGATGGCCCGGCACGGCGCCTCGGCGTTCAGCCGCAAGAAACCCGCCCCGCGATTGCCGCCGCTGGAAACTTCCAGCAACGGGTTGGCGGCGCGCGCCTGCGTTTTCCACAGCTCAAAATCGTCCAACGTGGCGTCGTGGATTTGTATGTCCGTCTGGAGCGGATACCCGGTGGCTCCATCCCGCACGGTCAACGGATTGGGGATGTTCAGATTCTCGAAGACCAGCGCCGCCAAATCACTCACCTGGGGCAGCGATTCGGAAATGGGCTGGCGCGAGGCGAGGACGGGGTTGGCCGAATGCACGTAGAACAACACCCCCTGCCGTGTGCGCAAAATGTGCTTCAACGGCTGATACCCCACGCAGGCGTAACCATTCTGCTCGTAAATGATTTGCTGGGGGTTGTCGTTGGCGGGGATGCGCACCACAATCATCTGGCCGCGCTGGTCCAGCAATTGCGTAAGGCTCCTGACCAGCAATTCCGCGGCGCCGTTGCTGTAGGCTTCCGGCCGGGCCAGGTTGCGCCCCAGATTGGCCACCGGATTGACATTCCCTTCAATGGGCCGCAACACGGTGGCGCTGGCCAGAATCTGGTCGCCCTCCTCCGCCACCCATGTTTCATTGCCGGACTGCGCATCCAGTTGCGCCGCCACACTCGCGGGGTTGTAGGCTTCCTTGGCCGGATATTCATCGCCCAGGGTGGCCCTGAGCAGGTCCACCCATTTGGCCGCATCCTGAGCTTCCGCCAGTCGAATCGAGACAGCCATGCAACACTCCGCTGCGATGCACCCGCCCGCCGGCCTGACAAGGCAATCCCCCAGGGGGAATGTCCGGGCTTTGTGTTTGTAAAATTAAATGGTGCCCGCGACAGGATTTGAACCTGTACGATGTTACTCACTAGAACCTGAATCTAGCGCGTCTGCCAATTCCGCCACGCGGGCACCCTAGCCATTGCGGGCGTTTCCGTCCGCACTGACCGCGTACGTTATCGCAGCGGTGGTTATAATATGTACCCCTTGCGGTGACAAGTCAAAATTACACAACTCACCATTCACGCCAGCGCGCCACGGCGCTGGGCCCGGCGCCCGCTCACCGCTTGTCAAAGTCCGGCCTGGCCGGTAAGCTGGCGTCCTAGCAATGCTTGCATTCGGCCTGGCCATATTCAGCGGCGCGTTTCTGCTGTTTTTGATTCAACCTTTGATGGCCAAGTTCATCCTGCCCTGGTTTGGCGGCACGCCGGCGGTCTGGACCACCTGCATGTTGTTTTTTCAGGCCGGCCTGCTGGTGGGCTACGCCTACGCCCACGCATTGACCCGCCTGCTGCCCCCGCGGCGCCAGGTCATCATCCATCTGGTGGTGCTGGCGCTGGCCGTGATTTTTGCCCGCATCATTCCGCCCGATACGTGGCAACCGGCCAACGGCGCCGCGCCCACCGGCCGCATACTTCTGCTGCTGCTCAGTTGCCTGGGGCTGCCGTATGTTGCCCTGGCGGCCACCAGCCCGCTCCTGCAGGCATGGTTTAATCAGGCCCATCCCGGCGTCTCCCCTTACCGCTTGTATTCGTTGTCCAATGCCGGCTCGCTGCTTGCGCTGCTGGCATTCCCCTTTGTGCTCGAGCCGCATCTCACCCGCCAGAGCCAGGCCGCCGCGTGGAAATGGGGCTTAATTTTCTTTGCTGTCTGCGTCGCCCTGGGCGGTTGGCGCGTGTGGAAAGCTCAAGCCGCCCTCCTGCCGCTTTCCAACTCCGGCCCCACACCCGATGCCTCCCCAACCCCCGGCCCGGAAACCGCTCCAGCCTCCCCGGCCGAGTCTCTCGAGCAGCCTCGCGACCCCCGCTGGTTATGGCTGGCCCTGCCGGCTTGCAGCACGGCCCTCTTGCTGGCCATTACCAACCGTCTGTGCCATGACATCGCCGTCATCCCGTTTCTCTGGGTGTTGCCACTAGGGCTGTACCTGGTCTCCTACATTCTCTGTTTCGACAGTCCCCGCTGGTATGTGCGGGCCTTGTGGCTGCCGTTGCTGGTGCTGGCGTTGCTGGCTGCGGCCGGCAATCTCATCGGCGAGCGGGTGAATCTGCCTTCCGGCTGGTTCCTGTGGCCCCTGCGCCAGGCGCTCGAGTGGGCGGCCAATCTCACCCTCTTCAAAGCCATTGCGCTGTATCTGGGGGTGTTGTTCTGCTGTTGCATGGTGTGCCACGGCGAATTGCACCGGCTGCGGCCGCCGGCCGGCCGGCTGACCACTTTCTATTTGTGGGCGGCCGCCGGCGGCACGCTCGGGGGGCTGCTGGTGGCGGTGGTGGCGCCGGCGGTCTTTCGCGGGTATTACGAGCTGCATCTGACGTTGTGGCTCACCGGCGTGCTGGCCGCCGTGGCCGTGCTGGGCTGGCCCGGTGGCAGCCCCTCCCGCTGGCGCAACTGGCTGGCCTGGCCAGCCGCCGCAGCGGCGCTGGCATTTCTGGCCGCAGGTCTGGGGGCCGACATTCTCCAGAGCACGCGCGCCGCGCGCACGGTGCAGCGCAATTTCTACGGCGTGCTCAAAGTGAAGGAATATTCCGTGGACGACCCTCAATGGCACAAGGTCACGCTGCTGCACGGGACCACCACCCACGGCCTCCAGTATGTCAGCGAGGAAAAACGCTGGCTGCCCACTTCCTATTACATCGGCTCCAGCGGCGTGGGCATGGTCATGCAGTATCATCCCCGCCGCGAGCAGCGGCGCGTGGGCGTGGTGGGCCTGGGCACCGGCTCCATGGCGGCCTGGGGCAGGCCGGGCGATTACTTCAAATTTTACGAAATCAATCCGGCCGTGGTGGCACTGGCCCGCCGCGAGTTCACCTATCTCTCTCATTGCCCCGCGCAGGTGGACATTGCGCTGGGGGATGCCCGCCTCTCGCTGGAGCGCGAGCCGCCCCAGGCTTTCGATGTGTTGGTGCTCGATGCCTTCAACAGCGATGCCATCCCGGCCCATCTGCTCACGCGCGAAGCCTTTGGGGTGTACTTGCGGCATCTGCGGGCGGGCGGGGTGCTCGCGGTGCATATCTCCAACAAATACCTCAACCTCGAGCCCGTGGTACGCGCCGCCGCCCGCCATTATCAGTTGCATGCAGCGCTGGTGCGCAACAGCGAGGAAACCACGGCCGCCGAGGACCCGACCCGCGATGATTTCTACCACTCGGACTGGCTGCTGCTGGCGCGCGAGCCGGATTTGCTGGCCACCGGCGCCATTGCCGCCGCCGCGGCTGAGGCGCCCCCGGACGCCCCGCTGCTGGAATGGACGGATGACCGCAGCGATTTGTTTCGTGTCCTCGTCCTGGAGGATGACGGCTGGCTGGCCGCCGTGCGGCGGTGGCTGCTGCCGGATACCCGCTAACCCCCCTGCCACGCGGGGCGGCAAGGGACAGCCTGCTGCCGGGGACGCGAATGTTCACTCACGGACCGGCCCGGCGCAGGCGGTAAAACTGATATGAGCCATTACTGGCGTAAGGCAGCAGGAGGGGGCCATTGGTATAAACCACGGAAAGCAATGGCTGCCACTGCCGCAAATCCGTGCTGCCCTCCACCACGTATGTCAATCCGGGATTTGCCGCCAGATGCAGAAGCAAACCTGCGGGAGTGGGAGCGGGAGCGGCATCCAGCACAATGGGCCGCGGCAGCGTCAACCAGGCAGGCGGGGTGGTCCATTCATCTTCGGGAATGGTCAGGCGCACCGCATACACGCCTTCCTGGGCCACAGTGAAGTTGGAAATCACCAGGCTCGCATTGGTCTGCCCCGCCAGCGGCTGCCCGTTGAAGAGCCACTGCCGCGCCACCGCCACCGCGCCGGTGGTTCCGACATTCAAGGTCACGGTTTCCCCCTCCGCCACCACCCGGCTGGCGGGCGTATTGGTGACCACCAGGACAAAGAACAGCCGGCTGCCCACCCCTGAGCTGGCCACATTGGTGACAATGACGCGATAATAAGTGGCGGCTTCGGTGGTGAGGTTGGTCAGTCGCAGCTCCGGCACATCCACCGTGGTGGCAAAGATGGTGCTGGCCCCGCGCTGCCAGCGGTAAGTGAGGGGCGCGGTGCCATCCACCCCCACCCGGAAGGTCAACGAATCCCCCAGCAGCGCAATCTTATTGGAAGGGGACAAATAGAAACTGGGCCGGAACAGAATGGTCAGCGTGGCCGGCGCGCTGTCCAGCGTATCCACATCGTCGGTCAGGCGGACGAAATACTGGCCCAGGTGATTGCTGCCCACATTGCTCAACGCCAGGGAGGCGTTGGTGGCATTGGCCAGCGGCTGCCCATTCTGGAACCATTGATAACGCAGGTTGCCTGTGCCCTGCGCCCACACCGAGAACGAGACCGCATTGCCGTTGGTGGCCACCACACTGACCGGATGCGTAAAAATGGTCAGCGGGTAAAAGATGTTGTTCGGCGCCTCAGGGGTCAGGCGGGTGGTGAAGAAAATGCTGGCCGCGCCATTCGGCTGGCGGGCTTGGCCCACTCCCGGCTCCACGGGTGCGGTGTCCACGCTGTCCAAGACTCCAAAACTGGGGTTGTAAAGCCGCAGCGTCTCCCCGATGGCCGCCAGGGAAAACGCGGCATGATTGCCGCCGCGCTCCGGGTTTTTGTCCAGGATGACCTGCACAAAACCGGTGGGGGCAATGAACGACAGCGGCGGGAACTGGTATCGAGTTTGCCCCGCCACCGAGGGGTCGTCCGTGAGGTACAGGCCGCTCAGCTCCGCCGGCAGACTGGCCATGTTGTAAATCTCCACCCAGTCATCCTCGCCCGGCAGACTGTTGGCATACCATTCGTTGAGCCGCAGGTTGCTGGCCGGGGCCAGGGAGGCCGCCGCGCTGTTGGTGGCGCCGGGCGTGGGGGCGGCCAGCAGACGCCAGGCCCCGCTCACCCGCCCCACGCTCCAGTTGGCTGGCTGGAAACCATATTCCACGGCATCGGCGACCCGCCCGTCGGCCGTATAGAGATACACGCCGCCGCCCGCCGCTTCGATGCCATAGCCGGTGTTCAGCCAGCCGCCGGCATTGGTCGAAGCGGGCTGCTGGCCATCACACCAGATGAGGAGAAAACCGCGCGGCTCCAGGACCAGGCCGGGCGGGAAATACCAGCGGTTCTCGCCGGGACGGTCCAGGCACAAGCTCATGCCCGCCAGGGAAACCGGCACATTGTTGGTGTTATACAACTCAATCCAATCCGCATAATTGCCGGCCTCGTTGGTCCGAAAAGCGGTGTTACGCGCCATCACCTCGTTAATCCAAATGCCCGTGGGCACCGCAAGGTAGTTGGAAAAACCCGGGCTTTGGCTGGCGGTGAAGTTGCTGAGCGACGACGTGCCATCCGGCAGGCTGCCGCGGGATACATTCTGGCTTTGGGCCGCATAGACCACCTTCTGCAGCTCGAATCCCAGCTCGTCATACAGGAAAAGCGCGGTGCCTGCGGCGGGCAACTTGAAGTTCAAGTGTTGCGGGCCGGGGTTTTCATCCGCCTCGAACGTCAGGAAACCTCCAGCGGGTACAAAAGCAGGATGCCGCACGCGATGGAGGGCATTGCTGGTGCCCAGATAGATACCCTGCACCGCCACCGGCAGCGAGGGATGGCGGTTGTGCAATTCCACCCAGTCCGGCTGGCCGGGCAGGCTGTTGGCCAGCCACTCATTAATCCAAAGGTTGGTGGTGGACGCCGTGGGGGCGGCCTGATTCGCTGCCCCCGGCGTGGGCAGGCACAAGCCCCACGCCCCGGAAGACACCCGGCCCAGCGTGTAATTGGGCAATTGTTGTCCGAACTCAATGGCATCCACTGTTTGCCCTGCGGAATTTTCCAAAAACAGTGCGTCCCCGCGTCGGCTCAAGGCAAAGCCGGCATGCCATCCGGGCGCAGCCGTCTCGTGGTCCATCCACAGCACTAGATATTGGCCGGCGCCCAGGATGGTGTTCTCCGGAAAGACAAAGACATTGGTCCCGGCATCGCGCAATCGCCAGCCGGTGAGCAGTACCGGTTCCGCGCTGCGATTGTACAGCTCCACCCAGTCCGGAAAGGCGCCGCCGTTGGTCACCGCGCCGGCATTGTCCGCCATCAGTTCATGGAGCAGGATGGGGGAAGGCGGCGGCAGCGCCGGCGGCGCGCCCGGCGTGCCATTGGGCACCAGACTGGCGCGCCATGAGGCGGGGGAACTGGAATCGCCCGACGCGTCCGCCAATTCCAGCGAGGCCCCGCCGCCCGCCGCCGCGCCGGGCCAGCCATTTTTGTTGTTGTAGGTGACCGAATCCACCAGCCGCCCGTTGAAGTCCAGCAAATCTATGCGCTCGCCTTCGTTGCGCAGATTGCCGCCGAACCACCCTGCCACCGCCACTGCCGGGTAGCGTGTCTGGAAGTCGGCGGGACTTTGCCCCGAGGCGATGACCAGCCGCTGACCGGGGGCCAGCCAGGTGTCCGGCAGGAATTTGAAATCAATGCCCACAAAGGAATAGTTGCCCAGGTTCACCGCCGCCCCGCCGGTGTTCAACAATTCGACGTACTCATACGCCCCGCCCCCCACGGGCTGATACATGATTTCACTGATGCGCACCGGCACGCCCAGTTCGCCCACCTGAAAATCGGCCGCCGTGAGCGCGCTCCACTGCGTGCCGGCCAGGGCGCGCGCCCGGATGGGCAGGCTCTGCGCCAGTGTCAGCGGGCCGGTGTACAGCCGGGCCTCCGGTGAAACTTCACCAGTGAAGGGTACGCGCGGGTCGGTCCCGTTGGTGGTGTAGTAAATCTGTCCGGCCGTGGTGCTCATGGTGAGCTGGTACCCCGGCGGCACGCGCCCGCCATGCTGACGCAACACCGGCGCGTTGGTGTAGGCCGCCAGGCCATATTGCGGGAAGTGGCTGAAAATGGCGGGCCGGCGCTGCGGCACCCACGTATCAATGATGGTGGTCTGCATGCTGGGAATCACCCCCAGCAATTCCTGCCGCATGCGCTGGAAGTGCGCCACGATGTTGCTGTCCGTGAGCGCGCCCTGATTGAAGAAGTGTTTTTGAATCCGGTCGGCAAACAGCAACCGGAACTCCGGGTTTTGCACCAGGGCCTGGTAAAGCCGCGGAATCTCGGAGGTGCCGGTCACCAGCGCGTTGGTAAAGGTGCTTTCATCCACCGGCTGGCCAAACGTGCCGAAGGCCCCCTCGGCATCCCAGATGTAAAACCGCCACAGCGCCCCCGTCCGTCGCTCGCGGGCGGCGCGCCAGTTGTTGTGCGGCCAGTCGCGCATGGCGCCGTAAATGTTGACCAGCAGGTAATCCACAAAATTGGTGAGGTCCAGCCAGCGCGCGGCGGCCACGTAGTTGGCGTTGTTGGTCATGCGCGTGCCGCTGATGAATGAGCGCATGGCATTGAAGTCCAGGTTGTTGCCGTCAATGGCCTCGCTGCGCACCCCCACCACGTCCCATACCTCGCCGCCCAGCCACGCTTTGAAAAAGGTGTCGTCCACCCGCTCGGTGGGATTGTAGTAACCTTTGTACACGCCGTTGATGAACAGGTTGACGAAGGTGCCGCGCACATTCACCTGCCCCATGTCAATGGCCAGGCGGCGGATGAGCTCGTCCTTGATGAAAGGGTTGGTCAAATCGTTTTTCCCGGCCCGAATCACCAGCCGGTCAAACGTCTGCACCGGCGAATCGCCCATCAGGGGATATACCAGTTGGCCCTCGCCGTAATCGCCCCGGAAATAGAGGCGGTAACTGAACTTGCTGGTCGTGGTGTAGCGGGGGCGGATGTGGTCGCTGCCATGCACGCGAATGCCGCAGTCAATCTGGAAACCCTCGGCGCCGTCGTAGCGAATCAACTCGGCCGATACCGGCCGCTCCCATGCAATGCCATGATTGGTGGGGTTGAAATAATCCCCCGGGTTCACCCCCTGCCAGACGCCGTTGGAGTAGGTGCCGCCGTTGATGCCAATGATGCCCGTGGGGCCGGTGAGGTTGTTCTCGGCCGTCACCAGCGAAAGCACGGGCAGGGAAGCAATGGCCGCTGTTTGCCCCAGCAGGTAGGTGTGCGTCACCACCTTCGAGGGGAGATGTCCCGGCTTGAACGCCGCCGCCCGAATCATGCGCGTACTGGTGACGGCGATTTTTCCCGTGTACACCAGCCCCACCGTTTCGGTGGGCGGCTGGCCGTCGGTGGTGTACTTGATGACGGCCCCCGGCGTGGGGCAATAAAGCTGAAGGTTGAAGGACACATTGTAAAAGCCGCGGCGCGCACTGAACACCGGCTCGCTCACCATGCCGGTGGCCGTCAGGCCGGAGTTGGGCTGGCCGGGAGTGGCTTGCAGGAAATAACGCCATTGGCCCTGGGCATCCAGACCATAGGCGATGTCGTTGCGCTGCTCGGGAAAGCTTGGCGCCAGCTCGCTCACTGCCTGGCGCGGGCTGTTACCGTCATACAGCCCCAGGTATTCCCCGTTGCCGGCGAGCTGGAAATTGGTGTGCAACCGGTTAGTGCCACCAGTGGCGCGGCGGTCTTTGCCGGAGGCAAACACCAGCAGGTATTCGCCCGGCCCCATCGTCACCGAAGGAAATACCCACTGCCCCGGCAGGGCGGGGTCATCCGTCAATGACCACCCCCCCAAATCCACCGCGTTGGTGCCGGCATTGTAAAGTTCAATCCAGTCCACCTCCTGCCCGTCTTCATCCAATATCCCTTTTTCGTTGCTGGCCACGATTTCATTGAGGCGCACCTGTGGCGCCGGCGCGTCCGGCTGGTAATGCACCGTCCAACTGCCGCCCGCAAAACGGTTGGAAACCTCCGCGTAATCGGTAATCTGGTGCGGCCCCCACGAAAACGTGACCGGCCCGGGCGCCGGCGCGGGAAACCGGAAAAGGTAAGGCCCCGAGCCAAGCCCCGCCAGATGGGTGGCGGGCTGGCCGTTGATGAGCAAATCCTGCGCGCGCAAACCGGTGACCGGCTCGTTGAAATGCACCTCCACCTCCTCCAGCCGGCGCACGAGGGCGTTGGTGGCCGGATGCACGCGCAACAGCGCCGGCGGCGTGATGTCCAGCGTGACCGTGAGCGTGGCCACCGCGCTGGTGACTGCGCCAAAAGGATTGGAAATGACACACCGATACTGGCGCCCGCTGTCTTCCCGCGCCACCCGGAAGAACAACAGCGTGGCCGTTATCTCGCCGTCCAACGCCACCCCGTCCTCATACCATTGATAACGGAGCGGCTCGTCCCCGTCGGCCACCACCGTGAAGGAAACCTGGCTGGATTCCTGCGCCACCACACTCTGGGGCTGTTGCAGGACAACCGGCGGATTGGTCGAGCGCACCCACGGCGCCAGGTACGGGCTGGTGATGGGCCGGTCCAGCGTGCCGTCCGGCCATTGCCAGCCCACCGCCACATTGTCCCCCCCCGTGCCCTCCACGTGCAACACCTCCACGTAATAACGCTGCCCGGCCACCAACGGCACCGGCGCCGATTGCTGATTCGGCTCCCGCGTCCACTCGCGCGAGCCGGTGTAGTTTTGCACGCTGGCAATCAGCCGCTTGTTGGCCGGCAACTCATTCGTGCTCAAAAACAACTGGCTCGCATTGTCACTGGCTATCCAAAAGGTGTAATTGCCCGTTTGCGGCGGAATGAGATACCCCCGGATGCGCGTGCCATAGCGCTCGGCGATGTTCACCGGGCCTTCAAAAAGGGTCACGTAGGAAAACTCCGCCGGCGAGGCAGGATAATCAGGATGACTGGTCAAATCGGCCACACTGCCGCCCTCCACACCGTACCAGACCTCGCGCAATAGAGATTGAGCCGAAACACTGAAGGACGCGGCCAAGAACACCACGCACAAAATTGCCATGCACTTGTAACCGCGCCGTTGCCAAACAACAAAATCACGCATGTTCACCACCGGGTTTTATGGGTACCCGCCTAATCTAAACAATGAAAAGGCGTTTGACAACGCCCGCGCACAAAAAAGCTGCATTTTGATCCGGAAATTTCCCAATCGTGGCGTGCCTTGGGCTACTCCCGCCCCCGGGGCGTGCATAAAAAAAGAGCAGCCCCCCGCGGGCTGCTCTTAGGTTGAAACAGACAGAGAAGCGGCGGGATTACTCCGTGCGCAGCCTATAAAACTTCCGCGCCGCATCCGCCGGGATGTTCAACTGCATCTTGCCGTCCACTGCCTCGGCCGTCAGGTTGACGCGGGTCCAGTTGGGACTGGCCAAATCATCGGTGGCCTCCAGATACACCCCGCTCAGCGCCGCCGGCCAGCGGAAGGTAAGCCGGCCCGCCTCGGCGCTCGTGCTGACCTCCGGCGCCGGCAGCGCCAGCGGCAGCACCCGGCCTGTCCACGTGGTGTTGGCGACAGGTTGCGCATCCACCGTGGCCACCTCGCGCGCCACCGGCTGGCTGGCAAAGCTCAAAGCAACCGGCCCGCGAGCCTCGGGTTGGGCCCTGAAGGTGACCAGCACCACCTGCTGCTGGCCCGCGCTGAAGCTCTGGCCCGCTTGCAGCGACAAGGCAAATCCCACGCGGCCCTGGGCCGCCTGGGCGGTATTTTGATTCAGGATGGCCGACGCCCCGGCCGGCGCCAGCGCCTGTGCCCGGACAAAAGTCAGTGAGGCAGGATTAAATTGCAGGCTGAAGGTCAGCGCGCCTTCCCCGCCGCTCCCATGCAGCACCACGGGCACCGTCACCTCCTGACCCAAAACCAAGGTTGTCTCGGCCACGGTCACCGTGCAGGCATTGCCGTTGGCGGCCTTGGCCGGCAGCGCCTGCCGCACCAGCCCGGGCGGCGGGTCTGAAACATCAACGAAGTTGGTCGGCCCGCTCAGCACCATCAAGGGGTCCAAACCCGCAGCAAAACGCCCGGCCTGCACCCAGTCGGTGGCGGAGAGGATGCCATTGCCGCCCTCCCCGCGCGGCGCACAGTCGGCGCGCTGGAACTCCCGACCCGGGGCGGGCGTGTCCAAGGCCGCGACGTATCGGCCCACCTGCACCCAGTCAATCACCGTCACCTGGCGGTCGGGATCACCGCGCGGCGCCACATCGGCTTCGTATTCGGTCGGCACCAATGACACCGTGCCGCTGAAGTATTGCGCGGGCAACACCTGCGCCCGGGCATTGGCCACCTGTTGAGCCAGGGGCCAGCCGGTGAAGGAAATGGTCGTCGAGGTGGTCTGCGAACTCGCAATAGATTGGAATACCAGACGGGCCACTTCCTGCGTGCCGGCCGGGATGGACTGCTCGGCCGGCAGGCTGATAGCCAGGCCAATGCGGCCATTGGCCACTTGCGTGCCATTGGTGAACAAGGTGGCGGTGGGCACATCTGCGCCCAGTTGCGCCTGCACAAACTGCAGGCGGCTGACGTTGTAAGACAGGCTGAATTGCATGGCGTTTTCGGTGCCGTTGGCCACCAGCAGCACAGGCACCGTAATCACCGCGCCCGCCATGCCTGAAACGTTCTTGACGATGAGCTTGGGCTGGGGCAATTCCACCGTCAACATGGCCACCGCGCTGGTGGCCGCGCCAAATTCGTTGGTTACCACCACCTGATACCTGCCGGATTGCGCCAAGGACACATTGGTCAACACCAGCGTGGCATTGGTGGCCCCCGCCAGCGCCGCGTCATTGTAGTACCATTGATACGCCAGCGGTGGCGTGCCCGAAGCAGTGACGGAGAACGAGGCTTCACCCCCAACCACGACCGACCGCGACTGCGGCTGTGCAGTGATGGTCGGCGGCAGCACCTGCACGGTCACCTGGGCCACCATTGCTGTAACCACACCAAAGGCATTGCTCAAGACGATGGAATAATCGCCCGTATGGGCAAGCGTCGCCACCGGAATGACCCATTCAGGGAGGGCAGGTTCCTCGGTAAGATTTGTGCCGTTGAATTGCCACCAAACACTTAATGGCCGGGTGCCTTGCACAATCGGAGCCAGCCGCAATGTACTTCCCAGCGGCACTGTAAGCTGTTGCGGTCCACCGGCGACAGAAGGCGGAATCTCCGGCTGGCACTTGCCCTGGCTGCCCGCCAGATAAATCCGGCGCACCTCCTCGCTGGCCAAGGCCCGGTTGTAAAGGGCAAACTCGTCGAGTTTTCCATCAAAGAAATACGTGGGCTGGCGATTGCCAAGATTTAGTGGTTCACTGGTATATGGCGTAAAGGGACCGAAATTTTGTGAATCTACCACCTCACCATTAATAAAAAGCCGCCCAATGCCGCTGCTACTATCGTAAGTAAGCGCCACATGAGTCCATTGATTGGTGGGAATGGCTCCGGCCGGACTGCTCAGCATGTGGAAGCCTCCCCAGGTGTCAGTAATGTTTGCGAATAGAGCACCTGGAGTAATCGTCGAGATACTAGATTTATGGATGTTCATCCATAAAATGACCCCGTAGGCATAAGGGCGCGAAAATTCTGCCAGAGGCTGGAAACTTTGGTGAACACGGGGATAAATCCATCCTTCAAGAGTAATACTGTTCACTCTGTAACTAGGGTGGGCTGGAATAACTACGGCATCGTTTGTCCCATCAAAATTGAACGCCTCACGTACCTTGCCTTCAGCAAAACTTGCGCCATTGAGTAATTGCGCAGCATTGGTGCCTATCAAATCCAATCCTTCGTTGTCTCCAGGCCACCACCCAATCATGCCGTTACGCATATTCACACAGCCGTCGGTGGCCACCCATATCACAGCAATGGTGCCCGTAACTGCTCCGCCACCATTGGAGGCAATCAGAGAATATATCCCTTCGTTTGCCGCGGTGAGCGAATTCAAGACCAGCACGGAATTGGTTTCGCCGGGTAAAGGTTGATTATTTAACAACCATTGGAGAAAAAGCGGCTGGTCACCGGTCACCACGGCCTCAAGACGTCCGGTAGTGCCTGCAAAGTACCATTTATCCTCCACTTGATTCAAAATCGCTGGCGCGAGAACCGTCTGGCATTTGCCGTTTGAGCCTGCCTCGTATATCCGTCGAATTTCATCGTCTGTTAATGCCCGATTATAGAGAGTTATTTCATCCATCCTTCCGTTAAATTGAAAATTTGCGCGATGGCCGATATTTAGGGGCAAAGCGGTTTGCGGATAAAAACTTCCCAAGGACTCGGCCCCACATAATACACCATTGACATATATCTTCCCCATGCCGCTGGTCCAATCGTAGGAAAGGGCCACGTGATTCCAAGTATTTGCCGCGACGGGGGTGTTGGTGGTGCAAAAAACATGGCCGCTCCCAACGGTGTCCCCGAGGTTGGCCATTAAACTGCCGGGGCGTGGTGCATTGATGTTTCCACTGCAATCAATACTCAGCCAGAGAAGCGGGCCGTGTCTATAAGCGCCATAAGTTGCGTACTCAAAAAGAGGTTGGGCAAATGCAGTGTTACTGGGATATATCCATGCCTCCCATGTAAAACTCGTCACATTAAGGTTTGTACTGGCAGAAGCAGTGGCAGCACTGGCGAATCCGGAAAAAACAAATGATCTCCCCACCTTTCCCTCACCATAAGTTATCCCTGTAGCAATTTCCAGAGCACTACCTCCCACCGAATTAGAGGGACTGTTTTCAGCTTTCCAAAACGCCACCAACCCTTGTGGGGAGGGAGTACACTCAGCCGAGATTATGGCTTTAGGGGCGCAGCAGAATAATACGAACAACCCCATTGCCCACACTCCTTTGACAGCGGGAATATTTCTCATAATTTTTCTCATAATTTGGCCTTTCTTGTCGCCAGAAGCCTAAACCACAAACGCCATTCTGGGCAAGAAATTTTATGGAATAAATGTTGTCCAGATACTGTAAGCCTGGCTAGGATATTTAATTTTATGTTTTTATAATATCAGTCATTAATCAACGTTGATCATCCCATACCGCCCCCGCCGCCAGTCCCGGATGCCCCGCCAGATGCCGGCGGCATTGGCAGGCTGGCCCAGCAGCAGGAAAAACAACATCTTGAGGGGCAAGACGGCTGCCAAGTGAATCCCCAGGGTCAGGGGATAGGGCAGCCCCACGCGATGGGTTTGCAGCACATAGAGGTTGTTGCGGGTGCTGTACCGTAATTGCAGGCCGCGGTTTTTGGCCAGAGTGGTGGAGGTTTTGTGCCACAGTTTGGCCGTGGGCAGGTACATCACCCGGTAACCCGCCCGCTTCACCCGCTGGCAAAAATCGGAGTCCTCGGAATAAAAGACCAAATCGCTTTTCAAATAGCCCAGCCGTTGCGCCAGCTCGGCGCGGACCATGTAACCGCAACCGGTGACAAACACACATTCCCGCGGCTGATGGTAGCGGGGATGGTCCCGGCGCTCCCAGCCGAAATGGAAAGAATGCCCGTGCCAGCCAATGTGGCCGCCCGCATGCCAGAGGACCTCCGGCCGGTCATGGAAATACACCTTGGAGCCCACGATGCCCACCTCCGGATGACTCTCCATGTAAGCGACCATCTCGCGCAGGATGGCGCGGTCAAAGAGCACATCATTACTGGTGCTGAACAGATAGCGGGCGCCCTGCTGCACCAGCCACTCCATGCCCTGGCTGGTGGCGTGCGCATAGCCCATGCCCGTGGGATTGGCGATGAGGTGCACCTGGGGAAAGTCACGCCGCACCATGTCGGGCGCGCCGTCGGTGGAGCCATTGTCCACCACCACAATCTGGAACTGCGGATAATCAATCTGCAGGCAGGACTCCAGCGTGGCCCGCAAAACCTCCTTGAGGTTCCAGTTGACGATGACCACGCCGACGGGTGGCAGAGCAGAGATGGCGTTTTTTTCAGCCATGAGCACAAGGGGAAGAGTTGAAGCCGCGCGGCGGCTCGGACGGTTGCAGGAGGCTGGCCGTCGCAGAGCGGACAGGCCCCATGACACCGCTGAAGCCATCGTGCAAGCCAAGCCAGATGGCGCGGCATTTGGCGGTTTTTTGGTCCTCGAACAATGCGATTTTTCCCATCTCCAGCATCCACCAGGCCAGGTCATGCAAAAACCAGCCCGGAAACCTCAGGGCATGGCGGCGGTAGGCAACCAGCCGGTTGCGCGTATTGTAATAGCGGCGCAAGGGGCTGTGCGCCACCAGGCCGAACTCCAATCCCAAACAGCGGTGTTTTTGACGCGCGCCCAGCCGATGGGGCAACCAGACGTTTGTGGCCTGGATGATTTGCCAGCCCTGCCGACGCAGGCGAAGGCAAAAATCAAAATCCACGTAGTCAATGAAAAAAGATTCGTCCATCCAGCCCACCGATTGCGCGGCCTGCAAACGCACCAGGTTGCCCGAGGCCATGGCCACCCGGAGAGGGCGCCAGGCAGGGCGCCCGGCTGGACTGGCCGGAGGCGCAGTCTCTTTGAGCCAATATTGGGGAGCGATGACGGCCACATGATCGCGTAACGGGCAAGCCTGCCATGCTTCCCACAAGCCTGCCATGAACTGCGGCGGCGGCTGGCTGTCCTGGTCAAAAGTGACCGCCCATTCATACCCCTGGCTCAGCGCGTGGCGCAGCCCTTGATTGAAAGCGGTGGCCACTCCCAGGTTTTCGGGGTTCGGCAAAAAAGTGATGCCTGGCTTTTTAACCACCGCCTGCAAGGGAGCAGGCCAGCGGGGGAAAGTGCCGTTGTCCACCAAGACCAAGGCATCCACTTGATTCTGCAAAGCGGACAGATTTTCCGCCAGAGAAGGAAGCGGATTAAAAGTCACGATGACAGCACAAACCTTGCTCATGGAGGACCGGGGTGCCGGCAGCCCATATTGTTTATTGAGGCGGTTTTAGTAATACCCCCTGGCCGGTGGGCAAAGCGGCGATTCTCACTCCCCACGGCTTAACCACGGCGTCCAGGGCGGCTTTTTGCGCCTCGTATCCATGATATGCGTAATCATCAAACAAGGCCACAGCCCCAGGTGTCATTAACTTCCAGAAATGTTGTAAGGCAGCGGCTTCCGGCGGGGCGCAGTTCATGTCGAGGTGCAGGTAAGCCACGCTGGCGGTGTCCACCTGGGCCAGGGTGTCGGGAACTGACCCCTGAATGATGCGGACATTCTTCCATTCGCTGAAATTGCGGCGCACGGCCTCCACCCCCTCGATATAAAAGCCAGTTTGCAAGTGCTGACGATTCTTTTCCAGAATGCCCGCTTGCGCCTCTTCAGGAGAAATATAACGGGGGTCCATGCCAGAGAAAGTATCCAGTAAATAGAATGTCTTTCCCAAGGTGTCCCAGTTCAAGAAAGTCATAATGGCGGAACTCATGAAGCCATAGTTGACACCGCATTCCACAAAATCCCCCGGTAACCGCGCAGCATGGCTGGCTGCCCACAGGGCAATGTGAACGCGCCAATGAATGCGGTAGTCATCGGCGGCTTTGGCGCCGCGTGCATAGGCCCGGCAGAAGTCCGGGTCTTTCATGAAGTCATGATTGTGATGGGTTTTTAAGCCATCCTGGTCGTAAATGTCGGCATGATCGTCCAGAGGATTGCTTTGCACCGGGACGATGGTATAGCCGGTTTTTTTTATTAATTCTTTGATCAGGCGTCGGATTTGCATGGATGCTCGGCGCAGCGAAGCCGCCAGCAAAGCAGCGCACCTCGCGCCGTTTTTTGTATCGGTGAGATGGAGCCCTTTGTCGAGTGAAAAAGCCCGCCATCAAGGTTCACGGGCAAGCAGGACACCCCAGGCTCCCTAAACCGGCGCACTCGGCAACGTCCCGGCGCAGGTTCACCGGCCTTTCCATGATTGCCTTGGAGAGGCGGGCGGCATAGAGTGGCGCGACTTATGGCAAAGCCAAGCAACGCAGCAAGCGAGCCGCTGGGTACAAGCGGCCGTGGCCGGGGATGGGCGCTGGCGGGAGTCGTCCTTTTGCTGGTGGTGCTGCTCATCTTTGCGCGCAGTTTTTCCCCCCCCCAGGTGATGTTTTCCAACGACGGCCCGCTGGGCGGCATGAGCGCCCGGTTTGTGGAAATGCCCAGCATCATGTTCGGCGTCTGGAATGACCTGTACTGGGTGGGGGGCCAGCAGCCCAGCGCCTCGCCCACCTTCACCTCGTTCATTCTTTATGCCTTGGGACCGGTGGGACATTTGAAATGGTACGCTCCGCTCTCCATTTTGTTTGCCGGGTTGTGCGGGGCGTTTCTGGCGCGGCGGCTGGGGGGCAACGGTGGCATCATGGCCCTGGCAGGGCTGGCGGCGGCGCTCAATGCCAACTTTTTCTCCTACGCCTGCTGGGGCCTGGCCGCGCGCCCGCTCACCCTGGGCGTGTTGCTCCTGGGCATTGCCGCCCTCTGGGGGCCGGAAAAACGCCACTGGCTCATCAAAACCATCCTCGCCGGCTTCACCATCGGCGTGGGGTTGATGGAAAGTTACGACGTGGGCGCCATCTTCAGCCTGTACCTCGCCGCCTTCGCCTTTTTCCTGGCCATCATTGACGCCCCCCGGCCGCTGCCCGGCGCGGGGCGCGGCGTGTTGCGCGTGGCGTTGCTGGCCGTGTGCGCAGCCATCATGGCGGCGCATACCCTCTCCACCCTCATTGGCACGCAAATCAAAGGCGTGGCCGGCATGGAACAAACCAGGGAAAATGTCGAGCGCCGCTGGGACGAAGCCACCCAATGGAGCCTGCCCAAGGCCGAGACCTTCCGCATCCTCATTCCCGGCCTCTATGGCTACCGCATGGACACGCCCGACGGCGGCGCGTACTGGGGCACGGTGGGGCAAACCCCCGGCTGGGAGCAGCATCGCCAGGGCTGGCCGCGCTATTCCGGCGCGGGCGAATACGCCGGCCTGCTGGTGGTGCTCGTGGCGGCGTGGGCCATCGCCCAGGCCCTGCGCGGCGAAAAAAGCGTCTTTGACCCCCGCGAGCGCAAAATCATCCTGTTCTGGGCGGTGGCGGCGCTGATATCGCTGCTGCTGGCCTGGGGACGGCACGCGCCGTTTTACCGTCTCATTTATGCGCTGCCGTATTTCTCGACCATCCGCAATCCCATCAAGTTCACGCACCCCTTTCACTTCAGCCTCATCATTCTCTTCATCCTGGGCCTGGTGGGGGTGTGGCGGGCCTATCTGGCGCGAGCCGCAACGCCCCAAACTTCCGTGGCCGAGCAACTGGCTCAGTGGTGGCGCCATGAACGCGGCTTCGAAAAACGGTTTTTCTGGGGGCTGGCCGCCGCCCTGGCCGCCAGTGCCGTGGGCTTCCTGATGTTTGCCGCCGGCCGCACGGAAAAACTGGAATTTCTGCAGCGCTCCGGCTTCGACGCCCAGACGGCCGCCCAAATCTTCAGCTTCAGCCTGGGCGAAATGGGCTGGTACCTGTTTTTCCTGGCGCTGGCAGCGGGGCTGGCGGTGCTGGTCATGAGCCGCGCCCTGAGCGGGCCGCGCGCCGGCTGGGCTTTCGGACTGGCCCTGGCGGTGCTGGTGGCCGACATGGCCCGCGCCAACGCGCCGTGGGTGATTTACTATGACTACAAGGAGCGGCTCGCCTCCAACCCCCTCTTCGACATCCTGCGCGACAAGCCCCACGAACACCGCGTGAAAATCCTGCCCTTCCGCGTAAGCGAGGCGATGGGCCTGTTGCAGCAGGTGTATCAGGTGGAATGGGCTCAGCATCAGTTTCCCTACCTGAACATCCAGTCGCTCGACATCGTGCAGGAGCCGCGCCGGGCCATCGAGAATGTCATGTATCGGGAAGCTTTTGAAGGCACCAATTTTGCTTTGATTGGCCGCATGTGGGAGCTGACCAACACCCGTTACCTGCTGGGCATGGCGGGCAATCTGCCCGATTTGCTCAACCAGATGGTGGACCCGCAAAAACGGCGCTTCCGGCTGCATACGGCCTTCAACCTCGTGCCCCGGAAAAACGAGGCGCGGCAGTTCAGTGATATAACGGTGGAAATCACCACCAACGGCCCTTTTGCGCTCATTGAATTCACCGGCGCGCTCCCGCGGGCCCGGCTCTATCCGCAATGGCAGGTGGTCACCAATGACCAGGAGGCGTTGAAAATCCTTGCCGACCTGAACTTTGACCCCTGGCAGCGGGTGCTGGTGGCCTCCCTGCCCGCAAACGCCCAAACTGCCTCCGAGGCCGCCTCCACCGGCCAGGTCGAGTGGGTGAGCTACGCGCCCAAGGCCTACACGCTGCAGACCGACTGCGCCCAGCCCGCCGTGTTGCTCATCAACAACAAACATCATCCCGCCTGGAAAGTCCGGGTGGACGGCCAGCCAGCGGAGCTGTTGCGCGCCAATTTCCTGATGCAGGGCGTCTTCGTCCCCGCCGGCAAACACCGGGTGGAGTTGCGCTTTGAGCCGCCGGTCACCGTGTTTTATGTGAGTCTGGCCTCGTTTGGCGTGGCGCTGGTGCTGTGTGTGTGGCTGCTCCTGACCGCCCGGCCACCGGCCCCCGCACTGGCGGCCGTGGCGGTGGAAACACGGGAAAAACCAGCTCGCAATAAATAAGGGCAGGAAACCATGAGCATTCGCATTGGCATTTTGACCGGCGGCGGTGACTGCCCCGGATTAAACGCGGTGATTCGCGCCGTGGGCAAATCGGCCACCACCCGCGGCTGGGAGACTCTGGGCTTTCACAACGGCTTCGAGGGCCTGCTGGACAACGATTACCGCGTGCTCAATTACAAGGACATGGACGGCCTCCTACTGCGCGGGGGCACCATCCTGGGCACCACCAACAAGGGACGCTTCGCCGTCAAGACCGGCCATGGCGAGACTCACCGCATCCCCGAGGCCGTACTGGCTCGCACCAAGGAAAACATCCACGCGCTAGGCCTGCGGGCCCTGGTGGTCGTGGGCGGGGATGGCACGCTGACCATTGCCCAGCAACTCTTCGAGGCGGGCGTGCCGCTGGTGGGCGTGCCCAAGACCATTGACAATGACCTGGAAGCCACCGCCTTCACCTTCGGTTTCGACAGCGCGGTGGCCTGCGCCACCGACGCCCTGGACCGCCTGCACACCACCGCCGAGAGCCACAACCGCGTAATGGTGCTGGAGGTCATGGGCCGGTACGCGGGCTGGATCGCCATGCATGCGGGCATCGCCGGCGGCGGCGACGTGATTTTAATCCCGGAAATTCCCTTCACCTACGAAAGCATCTGCACGAAAATTGCCGAGCGCGAGGCCCGCGGCAAACACTTCACCCTGGTGGTGGTGGCCGAGGGCGCGCGGCCCAAGGGGGGCGATTTTGTGACCAGCGGCCCGCAGGAAACCAACCGCGAGGCGCGCCTGGGCGGCATCGGCGCCGTCGTGGCGGCGGAAATCCAGAAGCGCACCGGCAAGGAAACCCGCGTGTGCGTGCTGGGCCATTTGCAGCGCGGCGGCGGGCCCACCACCTTTGACCGCATGATTTGCACGCAGTTTGGGGCCATGGCGGTGCGCCTGATTGCCGGAGAACAATACGGCTACATGGCCGCCCTGCGTCCGCCGGAGGTGGTGGCCGTGCCCATCCGCGAAGCCATTGGCCGTTTGCGCACGATTGATCCCAAGGGCGAATTAGTCCAAACCGCCCGCGATTTGGGCGTGAGTTTGGGGGATTGAAATTATTTTGCAGTTTATGCCGCGCCTCGGCGGGGGCGCGATTAAGGGAGGCGCAGGCGGAAGAAGCGAAGCGTCCCGGGGGTGGTGTCCACCCAGCGCACCGGCAACCCCAGGGCCGGCGCGGCGGAAGTCAGCGGCTGCCAGGGGCCGGTCACCTGCGCCGCCCCCTCCAGCACCCACGTCCCGCTGCGCCCCAGCCCTCCTTCCACCACCATGCCGCCACAGGCGCTGCGATAAATCGCCGTGAGCCGCACACCGCTGGCAGCCTGACGCGGATGCGTCCCCGCCCGATATTCCTGCAAATTGGAGGCGCCGTCCCCATCCGCGTCCTGCGCGGCATCCGCCGCGTTGAGTGGATTCAACCCAAACGCCAGCTCATAATCATCCGGCAGGCCGTCGCCATCAACATCCCCCGTCGGAGAGTCCGCCAAGGTAATGGCGGGTAAATACTCGGAAGTGTTTCCCGCCGCATCGGTGGCGGTGGCGGAGAGTTCCCCGGCGGCGGCCCAGGCGTTGGTCAGCGCGACGGTGAACGGCGCCAGACCGGCGGCATCCGTGAACACCTGCGCCTCACCCAGCCACACCTGGTTGGAGGCAGTGGTCAGGTAAAAATCCAGCGTGTAGTTCTGCTGCGGGCGGGAGGCGAGCTGCCCGCTGATGACCACGGCAAACCTGCCGGTGGCCAGGGTAAGCACCGGATAATTTTGCAATTGATTGGGGCCGTCATCCGCATCGCCCGCATCATTGGCCGTCGGTCCGTTGGGTCCCACATCAATGGGCAAACCCGGCTGGCCAAAGACCGCATTGCCGCGAATGACATTGCCCACGCCGTGGTCGTGGATGCGCACGCCGTCAAAATCCGCCTGGCGGGCGTAGCCGATGCGGTTGCCTTCGCCGGGGGCCGTGCCTCCGATGCGATTGTTGCTGGCATCCATTTGAATCTCGATGCCGTGGAAAAGATTGCCCAGGGGCGTGCAACCGTCCGCCGCCAGCCCAATGAAATTGCCCAGGATGACATTGCCCCGGCTCAAGGGATCATTAAGGGAGATGCCCGCCGCTTGGTTGCCGCTGATGACGTTGCCCGCGCCCACGCGCGCCCCGCCGATGTGATTGGAAGGCGCGCTGAGAAATATGCCCGGCCCCAGGTTGGGAATCGCGGCGCGGCCCTGGGCGTCGGTGCCAATCCAGTTGCCTTCCACCCGGTTGGCCACGGCCGACAATCCCTGGATGGTAACCCCCACCAGCAAATTGCCCGCAATCTGATTGCCCTCCCCGGGCGCGCTGCCCCCGACGAGGTTGCGCGGGGCATTTTCAATGGCCACGCCCCATTGATTGCTGAGGGCCGCCGTGCCGGTGGCGTTTACACCAATCCGGTTGCCCGCCACCAGATTGCTCACGCTGTTGTTGCCGCCGATATAAACCCCCGCTTCGCCGTTGCCGGAAATGAGATTCCCGCCGGCCTCCAGACAACGGCCGATGAGATTGGCGGCGGCCTGGTACAGCGTCACGCCGTCCTGCCGGTTGGGCAGGGCGGCCGTCCCCGCGGCATTGACTCCGATGCGATTGCCCTGCACGCGGTTGTGGTCCGCGCCCGGCCCCAGCAGATAGACGCCGCTTTGGAGGTTGCCGGAAATGAGGTTGCCCGCTCCGGGCGCCAGCCCGCCAATTTCGTTGAGGGTACTGCCAGAAACCACCACGCCCGATTGCCCGTTGCCCAGCGCGGCCGCCCCCGTGGCATTGACGCCGAGGTAATTGCCCCAGACGCGGTGCCGCCCCGCGCCCGCGCCGGCAATGATGATACCATTCTCGCCGCAGGCGGCGATGACATTGCGCTCGGCAGCCGTCAGCCCGCCAATCAGATGCTCGCCGCCGCCGGAAATGCCGATGCCGTTCTCGCCCATGCCCGCCGCCGCCAGGCCGGAGGCATCGGTGCCGATGTAATTGGCCTGCACCACGCAGCGCGAGACATTTTCCAGCCGGATGCCATCGCGGTTGAAACGGTGAATCACCAGCCCGCGCACCACGCAATCATCGGCCGAAATCAGCAGGCCGTAGGCGTTGCCGGCATTGACGCCATCCAGCACGACCAGCGGCTGGCCGCTGTAGCCGGGCTGGGTGGTGGCATCGAGGACCAGCGTTTCTTGAATCTGCGGCAGCGGGCTGAGCGGGGCGATGCGGTGCGGGGCGGCGCCGGGAATGGCAAACACAATCTGATGCGGGCCAAGCTGATTATTGGCGTCGGCGATGGCCTGCCGCAAGGAACCCGCGCCGCTGTCCCCCGTGTGCGTGACGGTCAAAGTGGCCGCGGATGCCGCCAGCGTGCCGGCCAGCAGCCCCAAACCCAAGGCTATGCGCCCAAATGGTGTCCCTTTCATGCAATATCTCGGCCGGCCACCAGGTGGCGGGGCGGTCGCTTTTTAAGCAAAAATTCCACCGGAATCTCCACTGTCAACTGTCGCCCCAGAAATTCCAGCAACACCGCCACCCGCTGCCGGGCGGGAATCACCCGCGTCACCACCGCCTTCAACCCGGCAAAGGCGCCCATCACAATCTCCACCGCATCTCCCGGCGCCGGGTCGGCATTGACCTCCCGCACCTCCTCCCGGCCAAACTCGGCCATGAGCGCCGCCATGATGTCCTCCGGCACAATGGGGATGTGCGTGCCAAAATGCACAATGGTCTGCACCCCGGCCGCGTACCGCACCTGCAAAACATGCCGGGGCAGCTCAAACCGCGCAAACAAGTACCCCGGAAACAACGGCTCAATGACGCGGATTTTCTTGCCCTTGAACGGACGCTCAAAGCGAATGCGCGGAAAAAACACCTCCGCCTCGCGGCAGAGCTGAATGTGCGCGGCAGCAATGTGCTCGTGCTTGGGCTTGGCCTTGATGCAAAACCAGTGGCGGCCCCCCTCCAACGGTGACCTGTTCCCTGGAGTGCCGGCCTGCGGTGTCAACGATTCACTATACACAAGCCCATGCTGCGCAACCCTTGCCCCCTTGTCAATGGCTCGACGACCACACGGGTTGGGCCAATGGCGGCGGCGGGTTCACACCGCCTTTTCGCGCTGGCCAATACCCGGTTTTTGAGGCATCTTAAGCTGGTGAGCCAGATGGAACCCATCGCGCGCCTGTTGCAGGAAGCGGCACGCCTGCGCCGCACGCGACTGGCCTGGCGCGGGGCGTTCACCGGACTGCTCGTGGCCAGCGTCCTCTGCGGGCTGGTTTTGTTGCTCTGGAAGTTGCTTCCCCTGCCCTTGTGGACGCCGCTGGCCGCGGTGGCCGTCTTGCCGGTGGGCATCGCAGTGGGTGCGGTTGCCGGCGCGTGGCGCAAACCAGCCGAATTGGAACTGGCCCGCTGGCTCGACCGCGCCCTGCAGCTCGAAGAACGCTTGAGCACCGCCTGGGAATGGCGCCAGCAGGAGCATCCCTGGCGCCAGCTTCTTTGCGATGATGCCGCCCGCCACGCCGCGGAGTGCCCGCCCGAAAAATTGAAGCAATTGCTGCCCTTCACAGTGCCTCTGCAGGGCCGCTGGGCCTTGCTCAGTCTGGGCCTGGCAGCCGTCTTGAGCTTCCTGCCGGAGTATCGCTCCCCCGCCCGCGAGCAGGCGGCCCTGGACACGGCCAACATCGCGGAAACGGGCCGGCGGTTGATGGAAATTGCCAAACACCAAATGAAGGTCAATCCGCCCGCGCTGCCCCCCACCCAAAAGGCGCTGGAGGCCGTCGCGGAGCTGGGCAGCCAATGGAACAAAGCCCCCCCCACCCGGAACGAGGCCATTCAGGACGCCGTGAAACTGGCCGCCGAGCTGCAAAAACAGGCCTCCGAACTGGAGAAAAATCCAGGCCTCAAAAAGCTGGAAAAAGCCGCGCGGGAGGGAGCCTTGCAGGCAGCCACCGACCCCGCTGCGTTGCAACGCAAGGTGGAAGAGCTCCAGAATAAACTGGGCGCCGCCGCCGGACAGGGCGAGAAACTTCAGGACCTCCAAAAGCGCCTCGAAAAAGCCCGCGCCGCCGCCGAAAAACTGGCGCAGGCGCAAGGCGAAGACGCGGAGGCGGCCCGCCAGCAACTGGCCGAGGCGCTCAGCGCCCTGCAGCAGGAAGCCTTGCAACTGGGACAGAACCTCGAGGGGCTGGACGCCGCGCTCAAGGCCCTGAACGAAAGCAAGCCCGGCCAGGTGTTGAAGAACCTCGATTTGGCCCTGCAGGATTTGGAACATTTGCGCGAGCTGGCGAAAAAACTCAACCAGGCCCAGAAAGAACTGGCCCAAGCCCTCGGGAAAAATCTGGCCGAGCAACTGGAGCGGGGCCAGGTGCTGGCCGCCATTGTCACGCTGGAGCGATGGAAACAACAACTCCTGTCCGCCCAGCCATCCCCGGAGCAGCTTCAGAAAATGATGGACGATTTAAGGCAGGCGCTCAAACCCGCCCAGGACTACGGCCAGCTTGAGGAAAAACTGGCGCGCGCCCTCCAAGATTTGCAGCAAGGCCGGCGCGAGCAGGCGGCCCAATGTTTGGGCGAAGCCATTCAGGTACTGGAGGAGCTGCTCAAACAGCTCCAGGATGCGGAGGCGCTGGGTGAGTGTTTGCAGGCCCTCTTGCGGGCGGAGCGGGCCATTGCCCAGGGCCAGTGCCTGGGACAATGCCGGGGCGTCCAGGACCTGGCATGCAGAGGCATACGCCCCAACGCCAAAGGGGTGGGCAATTGGGCAGACCAGGGATTGGACCCCAATGACCTGGTGCTGGAGGAAGTGGCCGACAACAGCGGCATCCAGCGCCCCGACAAAGAGGCGCGCGGCCACACCGAGCGGGCGGTGGAAAAACCGGACCAGCTCGACCCCGCCAAAATCCAGGGCAAAATCACCCCCGGCCAGCCCATGCCCTCGGTCACGCTCAAGGGCGTCAGCATCAAAGGCGCCAGCAAGGTGGAATTTGAAGAAGCCGCCGCCGCCGCGCAGGCCGAAGCCCAAAACGCCATCAACCAGGAGCGCGTGCCGCGCGCCTACCGCCAGCAGGTCAAAGAATACTTTGATGAACTGAAATAGGGCCTGACCGGCTGGCAAATTACTCTCGTTGTCTCACGGCCGCTCCAGCCGCCAGAGCATGACGCCATGGCGCGGGATGTCCGCCACCAGTTCGCCGTCCGCCTCCCCCGCTTCGCGTTGCCGCCACAGGTCACGCACGCGGCGCGGGCCCCTCAACCCCAGCTCGGCCCAGGTCACGCGCATTTTGGCCGGCAATGGCCCCAGATTGAAAAGCCCCACCGCATGGGCGCCGTCCGATAATTCCTTGAGCATCACCAGCCGGCGCCGGTCCTGGGCCACGATGCGCGCCTGCCGTCCCAGGGGGTCCTGGTCCACGGCAATCACTTCGTGGTTGCACAGGACGTTCAGCGTGAACGGGTCCAGCTTCGCCATGTCGCCGCTGAAAATGAGCGGCGCCGCCATGAGACACCACATGGACATGTACGAGTACTGCTCGTTGGGCGTGAGCGGGGTGGGCTTGCCCTCGCCCGCCGTATGGGCATCGCCCACCCAGCCGATGAGAATGTAATCCGGGTCATTCCACCGGCCCGGCCCGGCGTATTCATGATGCCGCCCGTTGCTCAGGCCGATGCGGTAAAAACCGGGCAGCGCGTCCCCGCGCTCCAGCCCCAAATCTCCCGTGGTGCGCCAGCAATGCCCCACTTCGCCACCCCATTTCCAGACCTCGCCCATGCCGTACTGGCAAAGATTGAAGACAATGTCGCGCTCCTGTTTTTGCAGCTCCGCCCACATGATTTGATAAGGCTTTTTCAGATGTTCGAGCGTGTTGCCGCCGGCCACGCGGCCATAAGAGCACCAGTCATATTTCAGGAAATCAAAGCCCCACTCGGCAAAGGTCCGCGCGTCCAGGGCCTCATGTTGATAACTGCCCGCATAACCGGCGCAGGTGGAAGGGCCGGGGGAGATGTAGGTGCCGGCCTTCAGCCCCTTGCGGTGGATGTACTCCACCATTCCGCGAATGTCCGGAAACCGTTTATTGGGCAGGAGCCGCCCCTGGGCATCGCGGGTGGGGCCGCCGATTTCCGGGTCATTGGAATTCACCTTCACCATCCAGCAATCGTCAATGTTCACGTACTCGTAGCCAAAATCAGCCATGCCGCTGGCAATCATTTGGTCGGCGGCCTCGCGCATGGTTTGCTCGCTCACGCGATGGTAGTGGATGTACCAGCTATTCCAGCCCATCGGCGGGGTCAGCGCCAGCACGTGCAGGCTGTTGGAGGAAATCAGCGTAAAGGAGCGCTGCGCCTGGCCGTGCCGGTTTTTCGCGGTGAAGGTCATCGTGTACCGTCCCGCCGGAGGCGTCTGGCCGCGCAGGATGCCGGTGGCGGAGTCCAGTTGCAGGGTGCCCGGCAGGTTTTGCGCCGCGAAACTGATGGGCCGCTCGCCCGTGCAGGGAATGCGGTACAAGAAGGGTTTGCCGGGGCGGCCGCCATAGACCAGCGGGCCGTGCAGTCGCGGCGCGGCCGGCGGGGGCGGCGTCAGCAACACGCGCTCCTCGGGTGGCGCCGGCGGCAACCCCGCCTCTGGCCGCGCTCCTTCATATTCTATGGCCGCTTCGGCCCAGTTGGCATGGTCAAAGTCGCGCCCGTCTCCCGCCTCGGTGACTTCAAGCGCCAACAGCTTCACCCCGGCAAGGTTCACCCGGCACACGCGCGGCTCTTCCTGCCATCGGCACACGCCGCTGCGCCACAACTCCTTTTCATCGCCATAAACAATGAACTCCAGGGAGGCCCGGGCATTGCCGGCCGCGCCGTCCACGCCCACCTTGGCGGTGAACCAGGTGGCCTTCCCATCCAGGCGCACGTAAAATTCGCTGGGGGCATGGGTGCCCACTCCGCGGGTAAAGGTTTGTTTGCCGACGGTGAGCGGTTTGCCCGTGACGGCGGCATTGGTGCGGGCCTTGCCCCAGCCCGACGTCATGGTACTCAAATCCAGCTCGTGCAAACCCACCGTGGCGGCCAGCAGGGCCGGGCCGGCGGCGGTCAGGGAAACAAAGACCAGCAATCCCCGCAGGCAGCGGGGAACGCGGGACAGGGAATGGGCGCTGTTTTTCATGCAAATCAACGATGTAATGGGAGCAATTTGACTCGCGAAGAAGCATGGCACCAAACGGCCGGAGAATTCAAGGCTGGAAACGCGCACGGAAACAAGGCCGAAGGGCAGGACGGAGGAAAGGCATCCCCAGGGATTCCGGCAAAGGGAACAGAGGCGGGAGGGAGGGAAAAGGATGATGGAATGAAAAAACCGGAAGCCTTTTTTGACTTCCGGTTTTTCCAAAAAAACCAGGCGGCAACCTACTCTCGCGCAAGCTATACATGCACTACCATCGGCAATGCCGCGTTTTACGGCCGTGTTCGGGATGGGAACGGGTAGGTCCGCGGCTTCATGGCCACCTGAAAATTGTCCAAAGATCACCCGGGCCTAGGGGAAGGCGGGTGTTCGTTGAGAACCACACACAGACGGTGCTGAGGGCATCCAGGCCCGATGCGGGCGCCGAGTTTGAAAATCGCCCATCCTTTGAGAAGGATTAAGCGATCAAGCCGCACGACCGATTAGTATCAGTCCGCTAAACGTGTTGCCACGCTTACACGCCTGACCTATCAACCCGGTAGTCTGCCGGGGGTCTTCAGGGACTTGCGTCCGGGAAACCTGATCTTGGGAGGAGCTTGGCGCTTAGATGCTTTCAGCGCTTATCTCTTCCGCACATGGCTACGCAGCGATGCCCCTGACGGAACAACTGCCACACCAGAAGTGCGTCTTTCCCGGTCCTCTCGTACTAGGGAAAGAATCCCTCAAGTTTCCTCCGCCCACAGTGGATAAGGACCGAACTGTCTCACGACGTTCTGAACCCAGCTCGCGTACCGCTTTAACCGGCGAACAGCCGGACCCTTGGGACCTTCTCCAGCCCCAGGATGCGATGAGCCGACATCGAGGTGCCAAACCGGATCGTCGATGTGAACTCTTGGATCCGATCAGCCTGTTATCCCTAGCGTACCTTTTGTCCGATGAGCGACGGCAATTCCACATTCAACCGCCGGATCATTTGGGCCTGCTTTCGCACCTGCTCGACTTGTAGGTCTCACAGTTAACCTGGCTTCTACCCATACGCTCGACGTACGATTGCCAACCGTACTGAGCCAAGCTTCGCGCTCCTCCGTTACTCTTTGGGAGGAAACCGCCCCAGTCAAACTGACCCGCTGGCACTGTCCCCTGCCTGGATTCACAGGATCAGGGTTAGAATTCTAATTAACGAAGAGTGGTGTTTCACATTGCGACTCCAGCGCAACCGAAGCCACGCCTTCAAAGTCTCCCACCTACGCTAAGCATCATTAACCAGAACACCATACCAGCTTACAGTAAAGGTGCATAGGGTCTTTCCGTCCTACTGCGGGCATGCGGCATCTTCACCGCAATTACAGTTTCGCCGAGATCCTCTCCGAGACAGTCGCTCAGTCGTTACAAGATTCGTGCAGGTCGGAACTTACCCGACAAGGAATTTCGCTACCTTAGGACCGTTATAGTTACGGCCGACATTCACGGGGACTTGGACACCGAGCTTCGCCCCGCTTGCGCGGGGCTAACAAGATGCCTTAATCTTTCCGCATTGGTCACTTGTCACTCCCTATACTGAGTCTTCACGACGTAGCAGAGAGCTGTGTTTTTGTTAAACAGTCGCTAAGCGCCATTTACTGCGGCCCGCCACCGCCACATCGCTGCAGCGGTCTTGGGCACCCCTTCTCCCGAAGTTACGGGGCTAATGTGCCGAGTTCCTTAGAGAGGTTTCTCTCGCGCGCCTTGGTGCATTTACACCCACCCACCTGTGTCGGTTTACGGTACGGGCGAACAAGACATGTCACCAGCAGACTTTTCTCGGCAACGCGTCCACCGATACACCGCGGCCGTAGCCTTGGCTCAGCATTCGATTGCCTAGTCGGTCTTCTTGTTGCGTCATCCACTGGCTAAATCTTGCCCGGCGCAGGAATATTTAACCTGCTGTGCATCGTCTACGCCTAACGGCCTCGACTTAGCTCCCGGCTAACCCTGGGGGGACGAACCTGGCCCAGGAAACCTTGGGTTTACGGCGACCAGGATTCTCACCTGGTTTATCGCTACTCGTGTCTGCATTCTCACTAGCCAGCGCTCCACCATCCGTTTCCGTCCGGCTTCGCCGCACTGGCTACGCTCTCCTACCAATCCATCAGGACGAATCCCGATGAATTCCGGAGCTTCGGTACACGGTTTCATCGCCAATCATTTTCGGCGCGACATCGCTCGATGAGTCAGCTGTTACGCACTGTTTAAATGATGGCTGCCTCTAAGCCAACATCCTCACTGTCTAAGCAACGTCACATCCTTTCCACTTAACCGTGTTTAGGCACCTTAGCTGCCGGTCTGGGCTGTTATCCTCTCGGCCACGGATCTTATCACTCGTAGCCTGACTGCTGCGGTACGGGAACCCATGGCATTCGGAGTTTGATTGGTTTTGGTATCCTGGTGGGGACCCTAAGCCATTCAGTGCTCTACCTCCATGGTTTACTTACGCAACGCTCGCCCTCAAGCGATTTCGGAGAGAACCAGCTATCACGGGGTTTGATTAGTCTTTCGCTCCTACTCTCAAGTCATCTCAGGATTTTTCAACATCCACGAGTTCGGTCCTCCACCTGGTGTTACCCAGGCTTCAACCTGCTCAAGAGTAGATCACCTCCGCTTCGGGTCTATTGCCCGCGACTGGACGCGCATTTCGCACTCGGTTTCCCTTCGCCTCCGCCCCAGAAGGGCTTAGGCTCGCCACGGACAATAACTCGCAGACTCATTATGCAAAAGGCAGGCCGTCATCCCGCTTGCGCGGGACTCCGACACATTGTAGGCTTGTGGTTGCAGGTACTCTTTCACTCCCTTAAAAAGGGTGCTTTTCACCTTTCCCTCACGGTACTAGTTCACTATCGGTTGCCAGGGAGTATTTAGCCTTATCCGGTGGTCCGGACAGATTCACGCGGAGTTTCACGTGCACCGCGTTACTTGGGATACCTCTGGTAGATTACTGAGCTTCGCTCACCCGGCTGTCACGGTCTATGGCCCAACTTTCCAGATGGTTAAGCTCGCCGTTCACCTTCCCGTATGAGGTCCCGCAACCCCGAGGGGATAAATCCCCCCGGTTTGGGCTGTTCCGCTTTCGCTCGCCACTACTAACGGAATCACTTCGTTTTCTTTTCCTGGGGTTACTGAGATGTTTCACTTCACCCCGTATCGCCTCGCCGGACTATGCATTCATCCGGCGATGACCGGCTGTTACACCGGCCGGGTTGTCCCATTCGGAGATCCACGGATTAACGCCTGTTTGCGGCTACCCGCGGCTTATCGCAGCTTACCACGTCCTTCATCGCCTCCTGGCACCAAGGCATTCACCGCAAGCCCTTAGTAGCTTGATCACAAAGTCACCTGTAGCTCGCGCTACAGAAACTCAGCGAACAACCGCATTGGGTTTTGATTGCCTTCATCATGCCTGTGTGTGGTTGTCAAAGAACGCTCCCGGCCTTCCCGCCGCCGAGGGGTTTAGCCCCGGCCGCCTTCGGCCCGGAAAAATTGGTGTTGCGTTGTGCAAGTGGTGGGCGCGACTGGACTTGAACCAGTGACCCTGCGCTTATCAAGCGCATGCTCTAACCAACTGAGCTACGCGCCCGCCGACCATTCCAAACCCCGCGGGCGGGATTTGAAATCTCAGTTTGGTGGAGCTGAGGAGAGTCGAACTCCCGACCTATAGCTTGCAAAGCTACCGCTCTACCACTGAGCTACAGCCCCGCACCCCTCTCCGGGGACGGCGCGGCCGTCCCGGAAGTTCGAAACTCGTTCCACTTGCCAAAGAGCATGCCGCTCTTTGAGAGCTGAGTTGTGCGATAAGGTTCGCAGCCCGCAGCCCCGCCCGGAGGCAGGACTGTTCGACCTAGGGAACGCGGTTGTGACCCCGCGCCCGTGGTTCTCCTTAGAAAGGAGGTGATCCAGCCGCAGGTTCCCCTACGGCTACCTTGTTACGACTTCATCCCAATCACCGGCCATACCTTCGGCACCCGCAAGGAGCGACTTCGGGTACAACCGGCTTTCATGATGTGACGGGCGGTGTGTACAAGGCCTGGGAACGTATTCACGGCGCCGTAGCTGATGCGCCATTACTAGCGATTCCGGCTTCATGCCGTCGAGTTGCAGACGACAATCTGAACTGGGCCCGGTTTTTGGGGATTTGCTCCACGTTGCCGTATTGCTTCCCACTGTGCCGGGCATTGTAGTACGTGTGCAGCCCTGGCCATAAGGGCCATCCTGACTTGACGTCATCCCCACCTTCCTCCTCGTTGAAGCGAGGCAGTCTGTCCAGAGTGCTTCCCGCTCTCGCGGGAGTGGCAACAGGACACAGGGGTTGCGCTCGTTGCGGGACTTAACCCAACATCTCACGACACGAGCTGACGACAGCCATGCAGCACCTGTGCGCGCTGCCGGATTGCTCCGGCTCGTCAGGCTTTCACCCTTCTACTACGCGCATGTCAAGGCCAGGTAAGGTTCTTCGCGTTGCATCGAATTGAGCCACATACTCCACCGCTTGTGCAGGCCCCCGTCAATTTCTTTGAGTTTTAATCTTGCGACCGTACTCCCCAGGCGGCGCATTTAACGCGTTAGCTCCGCCACGGGCGGGGTCGAATCCGCCCACAGCAAATGCGCACCGTTTACAGCTAGGACTACCAGGGTATCTAATCCTGTTTGCTCCCCTAGCTTTCGTGCCTCAGCGTCAGGAGTTGTCCAGAGACTCGCCTTCGCCACTGGTGTTCCTCTCGATATCTACGCATTTCACTGCTACACCGAGAATTCCAGTCTCCCCTCCAACCCTCGAGCCGGATAGTATTCGATGCAGTTTCCAGGTTGAGCCTGGAGATTTCACATCAAACTTACCCGGCCGCCTACGCACCCTTTACGCCCAGTAAATCCGAACAACGCTTGGGACCTCTGTATTACCGCGGCTGCTGGCACAGAGTTAGCCGTCCCTTCCTCTGTCGGTACTATCAGCCTTGAAGGTATTAGCTTCAAGGGGTTGCTCCCGACTGACAGGGGTTTACGAGCCGAAGCCCTTCGTCCCCCACGCGGCGTCGCTCCATCAGGCTTGCGCCCATTGTGAAAAATTCTCGACTGCTGCCACCCGTAGGTGTCTGGACCGTGTCTCAGTTCCAGTGTGGCTGGTCGTCCTCTGAGACCAGCTACCCGTCTTCGCCTTGGTGGGCCGTTACCCCGCCAACTAGCTGATAGGACGCGGGCTTATCGCGAAGCGCCAGGCCTTGCGGTCCCCAGCTTTGAATCCCGGGCTCTGCCCCCGGGAGTCACATCCGGTATTAGTCCCGCTTTCGCGGGATTATTCCAGTCTTCGCGGCAAATTACCCACGCGTTACTCACCCTTTCGCGACTCCAACTGCGGAATATTGCTACCCCGCAGCCAGCGTTCCACTTGCATGTCTTATCCACGCCGCCAGCGTTCGTTCTGAGCCAGAATCAAACTCTCCGTTCGATAAAACGTTAGCTTGATTCCACCGAGGCTTGCGCCCCGGCGTTTGCAATCTTAAAACTCCAATCTCAGCTCGCTAACACAAGCCAAGACTGAAGGGGCTTTTGAACTTATCGCACAATTCAACTTTCAAAGAGCAGCGGGTCCGCAGACCCAGAAATCTTTTCCCCAGCTTGGGGACGAAAAATCTGAGTGCCGAATTCTTTTCTCGACTTCGGCATCTCAGATACCGTTTATCGTTACGCGGGTCAATCTACGCATCCCGCCGACGGCTGTCAACACCTTTTTGAATTTTTTTTTAATTTTTTTTCAGCCGTCTGAACCGGCTTTCGCCGGCTCCCGTCTCAAAGAGCGGCGCGCTTTTTAGCAAAAGCCAAAATCCGTGCAAGTGTTTTTTTTAATTTTTTTGCATTTTTTTTCAGGGCCGCCGCCCGCGCCGCGCCGCCGCCCAGCCACGGCATCGTGAAAAGCGGTGGAAAATCGGCCATTTTTCGCAAAAATCGCGGATTGCCGGGCGCCGACAAATCCGGCTTTTTTTCCTCCTGCAACACCACCGCCGCCACGGGCACGCGCCGCTGCCGCAGCAATTCCACCGTCATCAAAAGGTGATTCAAACACCCCAGACGATTGCGCGCCACCACCACGGCCGCAGCGCGCAGCGCCGCCGCCAGCTCCAACGCGTCGAAGTCCTCGCCCAGCGGCGACCGCAGCCCGCCGGCGCCTTCCACCAGCAGCAAATCCGCCCGCCTCCGCATCGCGCGCACATGCGCCAAAACCGCGTCTTTATTGGGTTTTTTGCGTTTCCGCCGCAGCGCCAGCGCGGGCGTCAGCGGCACGTCGGACCACCACGGATTCACCTCGTCCAGCGAGAGCTCGCCGTCCTGCAGCGCGCACAACGCAAGCGCATCGTCGCGCCCGCCCGTGCACAACGGCTTCAGCGCCAGCGCCCGCAGGCCGCGGGCGCGCGCGTGCGCCAGCAGCAAACCCGTGAGAACGGTTTTGCCCACGCCAGTATCGGTGCCGGTGATGAAAATCACCTGCCCCACGCGCCCGGAAAGAGGATGATGCATGCGCGTTTGTTCGCACAAAAATCTCGCCATTTCACGCAAAAAACGCTCGTCGCTCCGCTGCGCCTGTGGCACACTGCCGGCGAAGTTTCCCATGAAAAAACTGCTCTGGCTCGCCGCCATTGTGCTGATGGGCGGCGGCGCGGTTCAGGCCGCGCGGCCCAATGTGTTGATGATTGCGATTGACGACCTCAATGACTGGGTGGGCTGCATGTACGGACATCCCCAAGCCCAAACCCCGGCCATGGACCGCCTGGCTGCCCGCGGCACGTTATTTCTCAACGCGCATGTGCAATCCCCCCTTTGCAACCCTTCGCGCGCCAGTTTAATGACCGGCCTAAGACCTTCCACCACAGGCATCTACGGCCTGACTCCGGGCATTCGCAATGTGGAGACCACCCGCCACCGCGTCACCCTGCCCCAACACTTCGCCCGCCACGGTTATTTCACCGCCACTTTCGGCAAGGTGTACCATGACGGCTCGATTCCGCGCCCCTTCCAAACCAATGAATTTCATGTGTGGGGCCCGGCGCCCGGCATGCCTTTGCCCCCCCAAAAATTCGTCAACACCCCGGCCGCCATGCGCGTCATGGACTGGGGTGTCTTTCCCCCAGATGACCGCGAGCAGGCCGATTGGAAAATTGCCGACGCCGCCATTGAACAACTGAAAAATGCGCCCAAAGACCGGCCCTTTTTCGTGGCGGTGGGCTTTCGTCTGCCGCACGTCCCGTGCTTTGCCTCGCCGCCGTGGTTTAATCGTTTCCCCCCGGAGGACCAAATCATTCTCCCGCCCTGGCTCGCCCGCGACCGCGCCGATGTTCCCGAGTTTTCCTGGTATTTGCACTGGCAACTGCCGGAGCCGCGGCTCTCCTGGCTGCAACGCAGCGGCCAGTGGCGCCCGCTGGTCCGGGCTTACCTGGCCAGCACCACCTTCATGGACAGCCAGATTGAGCGCGTGCTGCAAACGCTGAAGGACATCGGCGCCGAAGCCAACACGCTCATCGTGCTCTGGTCGGACAACGGCTGGCATCTGGGCGAAAAAGGCATTACCGGCAAAAACACCCTGTGGGAGCGCTCCACGCGCGTGCCGTTGATTTTTGCCGGGCCGGGCGTGGCGCGCGGGGGGCGCTGCACGCAGCCGGTCGAGTTGCTGGACATCTACCCCACGCTCATCGAGCTTTGCAGCCTGCCGCCAGTGGACGGTTTGGAAGGCCACAGTCTGACGCCCCAACTGCGCGATGCCCAAGCCCCGCGCCCCTGGCCGGCCATTACCACCCACAACCAGGGCAATCACGCCGTGCGCTCGCTGCGCTGGCGGTACATTCGCTACGCCAACGGCGCGGAAGAACTGTACGACTTGCAGAACGACCCCAACGAATGGCGCAACCTGGCGGGCGACCCGCGGTATCACGACGTCCGGCAGGAGCACGCCCGCTGGCTGCCCCAGGTGGATTTGCCGGCCGCGCCCGGCAGCACCGGCCGGGTGCTGACCCAAACCAATGGCGTCTGGTACTGGGAAGGCAAACCGATTGACCCCGCGGAAAAAGAGGAATAACCCCGCCGGGACGGCGCGGGGCGGGCAGGCTCCCGGGGCGCAAAAAAAATCGCGTGACGGCGCCATACCGTCACGCGTGGAATGTCGCAGATTACCGTCTGCCTCCGGCTCAATCAAAAGCGTGGCCGGCGCAACAAAGAACGTTGCGCACCTTGTGGCGCACCAGCTCCTTGACCATCGCGCGGGCGGGGCCCAGGTACTTGCGCGGGTCAAATTCCTTGGGATTTTCCCACAACACCTTGCGGATGCCCGCCGTCATGGCCAGGCGTAAATCGGTATCAATGTTGACCTTGGTGCAGCCGACACGGCGGGCCACCTCGATGTCCGCCTCGGGCACGCCCTGGGCATCGGGCATCTTGCCGCCGTATTTGTTAACCAGCGCCACCAAATCCGCCGGCACACTGGACGCGCCGTGGAGCACCAGCGGATAATCGCCCAGGCCGGCGTCCATCAGGGCCTTTTTGATGGCTTTGAGCCGCTCCAAATCGAGGTGTTGCTCGCCCTTGAACTTGTAGGCGCCGTGGCTGTTGCCAATGGCCACCGCCAGCGAGTCGCAGCCGCTTTCCTTCACAAACCGCACGGCTTCGTCCGGATGGGTGTAGTGGCCGCCCTTGCTGTAGGCGCCGCCCTCCTCGCCTTCGTCAAATTGCGCCCCCACCAGATGCCCCAGCTCGGATTCCACCACGCAATTGTGCTTGTGGGCGTATTCCACCACCTTGCGGGTAATCTCCACGTTTTTCTCAAAGGGCTCGTGGCTGGCGTCAATCATCACGCTGGTGAACCCCTCATCAATGCACATCTTGCACAGCTCAAATGAATCGCCGTGGTCCAGATGCACCGCGATGGGGATGGTGGACAGGCTGACCGCCGCCTCGATGAGCTTTTTCAAGTACACCGGGTTGGCATACTGGCGGGCGCCCTTGGAGATTTGCAAAATCAGGGGCGCTTTTTCCTCTTCGCAGGCCTCGACAATGGCCTGGATCAATTCCATGTTGTTGACGTTGAAGGCGCCCAGGGCGTACTTGCCCTTCAGGGCCTTCGCAAACAGCTCGCGCGTGTGTGTTAATGGCATAACGACTTTACTTAAGGTTGGCCGCGCCCACGGCGCGGGCAGGGGGTATAATAAGAAAAACTCAGCCGGGGGAAAATAAAAATTCGTGCAACTTTTGCTGCCGCGCAAGCGCGCCCCCCCCTGTGCCCGCCCTCTCCAGCAGGCGCCCCGCGCCCTCAGAGGACCAGCGGCTGCCGTTTAAGCTGCGTCAGGCGGCTGCACTCGGCGGCGGCCGCCAGCATCTGCTCGGGCGGCAAATCCGTCCGGCTCAACTGCGCCTGCAGGAGCTTGATTTGCTGGGTCAGGTATTGATTGCGCAACTGCTGCAAGGCATCGCGCACCTCCACCTCGGGCCGCGTCATGGGCCGTTCATCCAGCAGCGCGGCGCTCAGCAAATTACGCAACCGCTCCTCCTCCAGCGTGGTCATCAGGCCGGCCACCCCCTGCCAGGTCTGGTTTTCCCCCGCCAGCCGCCGCACTGCCAGCAGCCGCCGCACCGGCTCGCTAGTGATCCAGGCCAGGTCCATCGCCGCCAGCCAGGCCGGCGCGGCGTCGTCATGGCACATCACCAGTTGCAACAGCCGCATCTCCACGTCCGGCGGCTGTTCCTCCGGCGGTGCCGGAGTTTCCTCCACCATCAACCCCTCCATGGCCGCCACGGGAGTGGCGCGAAACTGCTGGATGAACACCGAGGGATTCAGTCCGAAACGCAACGCCGTCTTCTGCGCGTACGTCTCCAGCAACACCTCATTGCGCGCCTTCTGCAACGCCGTGGCCATGCGGCGGGTGATTTCCAGCCGGCCCTTGTCCGTGCCCGGACTGTACTGGCAGCACAACCGGTCCAGCAGATAATCAAAATAATCCGGCGCCTCGCGCACCACTCGCTGCAGCGCCTCGGGGCCTTGTTCACGCACCAGGCTGTCCGGGTCATGCGGCGCCGGCAACACCGCCACCCGCACCGCCATCCCCAGCGGCAACAAGCCATCGGCCACGCGCTCGGCCGCGTTTTGCCCCGCGGTGTCCGCATCAAAACACAACACCACTTCCTCCACGTAGCGCTTGAGAATGCGCGCATGTTCCCCGGTGAAGGCCGTGCCCTGCGGCGCCACCACGTGCCGCACCCCGGCCATGTAACAGGCAATCAAATCCAACTGCCCCTCGCAAATCACCGCCTGCCGCGCCTCCTGAATGGCCCGCCGGCTCTTGTCCAACCCGTAAAACACCCGGCTTTTGGTGAAGATGGGCGTTTCCGGCGAGTTCACATATTTCGCGGTTTTTTCCTCCGGGTTCAACGTGCGCCCGCTGAAGCCGATGACCCGCCCCTGTTCATCGCAGATGGGAAACATCAGCCGCCCCCGAAACCGGTCATAATAATGCTCCCGCCCCTCGGCCCGCACCACCAGCCCCGCCAGCTCCATCACCGCCATGTCATAGCCCTTGTGGCGCGCCCAATTCACCGTGTCATCCCACGCTTCCGGCGCATAACCCAGCCGGAAAAGCTGGACGGCCTCCGGGCTGACCCCGCGTTTTTCCAAGTATTCGCGCGCCGCCTGACCCCGGCTGTCCTGGTTGAGCGCCTGCTGCCAGCGGCGCGTCAACTGCTCGTGAATCTCCAGCAGCACGTCCTTCACCTGCCGCGTCTGGCGGTAGTGGGGGTCGTTCTCAAAGGCCAGCGGGATATTCGCCCGCTCAGCCAGCCGCCGCACGGCTTCCAGGAAGGAGATGTTCTCGTACTCCCGCACAAAAGTGATGACATCACCCCCTTTGTGGCAGCCGAAACAATGGAAGATTTGACGCTGAGGATTAACGTTAAAGCTCGGTGTCTTCTCCTTGTGAAACGGGCACAACGCCACAAAATTCGCCCCCGCCCGCTTCAGCGGAAAATAGCCGCTGATTACCTCCACGATGTCGCTGGCCGCGCGAACCTGCTCAATGACCTGGGGTGAAATGAGTCCGCCCACAGCGCATCACTTGCCCATGATTTTGTCCAGTTCACGCTCACGCTGCCGACCCAGTCCTTCCTTGGTCCGCAAATCCTCACCCTCACTCTTGCAGGGCGGGATGAGCAATTGAGGGGCGTGCTTGGCCAAGAGGGCGCCACTGAAGGATTTTTTGAAAATGCCGTCCTGGATGTCTCCCAAGGTGGGGAAAAAACTGCTGCCCAGCTCACGCTCCTGGTCCTTGCGCGCCTGGGCTTTTTGTTCCTCGGTTTGAAACTTGGCATTCACCAGCGCCGCCAATATCACCAGGATGCACAGAAAACGAATGATGCCTGCCAACATGCCCAGCGGATACTCGAGCCGCCCGAAGAAGTCGCTGCCGGCCAGTTTGTCGCGCAGGGCATTTTTCAGGAGCATGAAGACGAACCACACTACCACCGCCGTGCCCAGATACCCCAGCAAATGCGCGGTAAGCTGGCTCAGCCCCGTCCACTTCACCAGATAAGGGGCGGCCTGGCGGCACACATAGGCGCCGCCGCATACCATCCCCACCCACATGAAGAAATCCAATAATTCCTGGGACATCCCGCGGCGGCGGCCGCGCAACACACCAATGACCACCATGATGACCACCAGGGCATCAAACCAACCGAAGGGCAAACTGCTGGGCATACGTCTTTGCAAATGCCGTCCCGGGTGGGTTGCGCCGGCTGGCCTCCGGGCCGTTCACGCGCGGGCGAAGGCTTACTTTTCTGTGGCTTTTTTGAGCTCTTGCTCTTTGAGTTCCTTCAAGGTCGGGCGCTTCCCGCCGTTGGACACCGCGTCCGTCGTGGGCGTGGGCCGAATCAAGAGCAGCTCCAGATTACGCCGCACCCACTGCCCGCAAAAGCTTTTTTTGAAGATGGATTCCTGCAACTGCCCGGGCGTGGGAAAAAAATGACTCCCCAAATTACGAAGCTGGGCGTCCACCTGCGCCTGAATCTCCTCCCGGGTGTACACCGGCGCGTTGAGCAGGGCCAGTGCCACCACCAGATACCCGGCATAGCGAATCATCCCCGCCAGCATTCCCAGAATGTATTCCATCCGCCCAAACAAATCGCTGCTCACCAGTTTCTCCCCCACCGCCCGCCGGGTGGCGGTAAATAGGGAGAGGATGATGATTAGCATGGCCACATACACAAACATATACGCAAACAAATGCGTGACCCCCGCCGTTTGCGCAAACCAGTTGCCCACTGGCCGATGGTACATGCCGCAAACCACCAGGATGGTCAGAATCTGGAAAAGGGATAACAATTCCTCCGACATCCCCCGCTTGCGCCCACGAAAGATGCCCCATCCCAACACCACCACCGTCAGCACGTCAAACCACGCCCCGGACATTTCCGTACTGGGGCTGGCCGACCCGCCTGCTGCTGCCAATAGCATCATGGACATACCTCACACTCGCTGACCCCCCCTCAATGTAGCGCATCACGGGAAGTTTGCCAGCCTGTTTTTCCGAGTCGCCCGCCCAAACCGCCCCGGCCTAAATCTTCCACCCCGCCCGATACCGATGCTGGATGAACCGGTCCGCCTCCGGTGCATTGGCGGCCCGCAGCTCGCGCCAGTTCCACTCGAGCTTTTTCTGCGCGCGATACGCCACATTCCCCAGCAACGAAGTCTCCGTCAGCGGCCCGCCGTAATCGAAATGACAAGTCGTCGTCCCCCCATTCCGAATCGCTTCCAGCCACTCCGCATGATGCCCGATGGAGTTCTTGATGAACGGCCTGGGCCGCTGGAAATTGGCAAACTTCTGCTCCGGCCACAGCTCATGATTCGTGTAGTTGGCGATAATCTCGCCCTCCTCGCCCACAAACAACACCCCGCTGCGCCATTGCCGGTATTGCTCCTCGGTCAACCGCGCCGGCCGCTGGCCCTTGCCCTGGTACCAATAGAGCGTCACGGGCGGTTTGTTGCCGCGGGCCGGATGCTCATAACGCACCTTGAGCCACGGCGGCACCGATTCCGCATCCACCGGCGGGCCCTCCAGCACCTCAATGGTCCGGGGATGACTCAGCTCCAGCGCCCAATGCGGCAAATCCATGTAGTGACACCCAAAATCCGCCAGCGTGCCCCCGCCAAACGCCCACCAGTTGCGCCACTTGAACGGCACCCACTCCGGGCTGTAGGGGCGATGCTCCAGCGGCCCCAGCCATAAATCGTAATTCAACGTGGGCGGCACCGGGGGAAATTCGGTGGGCATTTTCAGGCCCCCGTACACCACCTGCACCCACACATGCACCTCCCGCACCGCCCCAATCGCCCCGCTTTGCACCAGCTCCACCACCCGCCGGTAATTGTTGGAAGCGTGAATTTGCGTGCCCAATTGCGTGACTTTGCGCTTCTGCCGCGCCAGCTCCGTGATGCGCCGGGCCTCGCTGACCGTGCGCGCCAGCGGTTTTTCACAATAAATATGCAGCCCCTTTTCCAGCGCCGCCGCCGCAATCACCGCATGGCAGTGATCCGGCGTGCTGATTAACACCGCGTCCAAATCCTTCACCTCCAGCAATTCCCGAAAATCCTGAAAGGTTTGGGCGTTGGGAAAACGCTGAGCCGCCGCGTTCAGGTTGTTCTTGTCCACATCGCACAAGGCCACGATGTTTTCAAAACCCACCGCCCGCAGGTTTTCGCCCCCGCGATTGGCCACCCCAATCACCCCCAGGTTGATGCGGCGGCTGGGCGGGCCACCTGCATTTTGCGTCCACACTTGCGGCGCGCTGCCGGCCAGCGCCAGCGCGCTTAAAGACATCCCGGCGAGAAACCGGCGGCGAGTTGTCGGCTGATTCATGTTTTCATTATACCGCTGGCCCCGCCTTTGACCAGCAGATGTTGCGACTTCCGCCAGCCTGCGGTAGGCTGCCTCCATGAACACCACCGGCTGCCCGTTTGTCCGCTCACGCCTGCTGTTGGCCTGCCTTGCCGCGCTGCTCCTCGCCGCCAGCCTTCCCGCCGCCGCTCCCCTGCTGCGCGTCGTGCAATCCTCCACCCCCGCCGCCAACCGCCTCCAAAACGGCGATTTCGATCAGGCCCAAAACGGGCGCCCCACCGGCTGGTCCGCCTATCAGCGCGGCTTTGAACTTGCCCCCACCGCCGGCCGCAACGGCTCGCAGGGCATCTTTTGCCTGAATGAACAGCCCAGCCCCGGCGGCGGCGCCTCACAGACGCTCGTGCTCAATCAATCCGAGCCAGCACCCATTCTCGTTCACGGCTGGAGCAAGGCGGAAAACGTCAGCGGCAGCCCGGACAATAATTACTCGCTCTATGTGGACTTGATTTACACGGACGGCACGCCGCTGTGGGGCCAGACCGCCAACTTCCGCTGCGGCACCCACGATTGGGAAAAACGCGAAGTCTGCATCGTGCCCGAAAAGCCCATCCGGCAGCTCACCCTCTACTGCCTCTTTCGCGGGCACACCGGCAAGGTATGGTTTGATGACGTGCATCTCGAAGAATTGCGTCCGGAAGGCGGCGCCTCCCTTTTTCAAGGGGCCTTTGTCACCCGCCCCGCCGAGGCGTTAAATCCCCCTCCGCATCCCCCTCGCTCCTTCCAATCCCTCGACGGCCTCCAACTGGTCATGGCCGGCGATTTCGTCCTCGGTGGCAGTTGGCCGCAGGGCCCGGCCCCAGGCGGTTTCATGGCGCGTGACGTGGCGCGCAACAGTGACTTTCATCCGTTTAACCAAGGCCAATGCCCCGAGCTGGGCCTGCGGCTGGACTACACCCTTACCCCGCGCTCCAATCACTTGATGATTACGGGCCGCGTGACCGACACCACCGGCCAGGACCGCGCCATCACCCTCGTCTTTGCCCTGCCCGTAAGCACCAACGGCTTCCTGCCAGACAGCCTCGGCGACCACTACGGCCCGGTCATCCGCCCCCCGCGCGCTTACAGCACGGAAACCCAGGTGAAATGCGGCGCCACCGGCACCTTGGCCCTCTACCCCGTCCTGCCCATGTGGCAGGGCAACACCGGACTGGCCCTCGGACTGGACCTCGCTAAACCCGCCCTTTACCGCCTGGGTTACGACCGCGCCCTGCAATGGCTCTGGATAGCCTATGACTTCGGCCTCGCCCCTGATACCCGCCGTTTCCCGCGCGCCGCCGAATTCCAATTCGTCCTTTACCACTTCCCCGCCGCCGAGGGTTTCCGCGGCGCATGGCAAAAATACATGGACATCTTCCCTGACTATTTTGTCGTGCGCTCCAAAGACCAGGGCATCTGGATGCCCTTCACGGACATTTCCACCGTGCAGGACTGGCAGGATTTCGGCTTCAAGTACCACGAAGGCAACAACAACGTGCCCTTTGACGACGCCCACCAAATCCTCAGCTTTCGTTACACCGAACCCATGACCTGGTGGATGCCCATGCCCAAGGACGTCCCGCGCACCCGCGAAGCCGCCCTGAAAATCCGTGATGAACTCCTCGAACGCGGCAAGCCCCATCAGCGCACGCCCGCCAAAGTTACCTTGGTGGCCGCCATGCATGACGAATCAGACCAGCCCGCCCTCCTCTTCCGCAACGAACCCTGGTGCGACGGCGCCATCTGGAGCCTCAACCCCAACCCCTGGCTGCCCGGCCCCACGAATTTTGCCACCTGGCATTGGAGCGACGACACCAAACGCCTGCTCTACGGCCCCGGCGCCAAAGGCCAGTTGGATGGTGAGTATCTGGACTCGCTCGAAGGCTACGTTACCACCGATTTGAATTACCGGCGCGACCACTTTGCCCACACCACCGTCCCCCTCACCTTTGCCTCGGACACCAAACGACTGGCCCTGTACAAGGGTCTGGCCGTCTTTGAATTCACCCGCTGGTTTTGCGATGACCTGCATCAAATGGGCAAACTCACCTTCGCCAACGGCGTCCCCTATCGCTTCACCTTCCTCTGCCCCTGGCTGGACGTCATGGGCACCGAGACCGATTGGAATCCCGGTGGACGCTGGAGTCCACCTGCCGATGCCACCCTCAGCCTCTGGCGGTTCATGTCCGGCGCCAAACCCTACGTCCTCCTCATGAACACCCACTATGACGCCTTCACGCCGGAGCTGGTGGAAAAGTATTTTCAACGCTGCGCCTTTTACGGATTTTACCCCAGCATGTTTTCCCATAACGCCTCGGAAAACCCCTACTGGCAAAACCCCAACTGGTACAACCGCGACCGCCCCCTCTTTCGCAAATACATTCCCCTCATCAAACAAACCGCCGAAGCCGGCTGGCGGCCCGTCACCAGCGCCACATGCGACAACCCCGCCCTTTGGCTGGAACGCTTCGGTCCCGGCCAAACCCCGGCGGTTTATGTGACCGTCTTCAACCCCACCGCCCAAACCCAAACCGGGCGCATCCAGTGGACCCCACCGGCCGCCCAGGCTCTCCAACAAATTACCGTGGAAGAACTCATCACGGCGCGCCCGGTGGAAGTATCGGCCGCCACCGCCTCGTGGTCATGTACCCTGGCTCCGGAACAGACCGCCGTCTTCAAAATCACCCCTGCCCCCTGAAACCCCGCCAGGCCATGCCCGATGGGCGGCCCGCCTTGCGCCATGCCGGCTGTATGAATCGGCGCAAATAAAAAACGCGGCCCACTAGGGGCCGCGCTGAAAACATGGGGGTCAACCGCGGTTACCAGCAATGCCGATGATGCCGCCAATGGCCGAAATAAACCACCCCCGGCACCACCACCCGCGGATACACCACCACGGGCGGCGGCGGCGCCACATACACCGGCGCCGGAGCCACCACCGGAGCGGGCGCGACCACCGGAGCCGGGACCACCACCGGAGCGGGCGCAGGCGTCACCACCACGGGGGCCGGCGCCACATACACCGGCGGAGGTGGCGGCGGGCACACCACCGGCAAGCCGATGGAAATCGAGAACCCGAATCCACCCGCCATGGCCTTCACCGCCATCAACCCCATCAAACCACCTGCTAAAAGCAACCGTTTCATAACTTGTCCTTTCTTTCCGGCCCCACTGCGGGGCCTTCACCAGATTGGACTTTGGGCCGCTTAAATTATTCGCGGCCCCCCACAAATTTTTCCCACTATTTCTTTGAATACCACACCCCCACCCCTTCGTCAAAACCACCCTTACCCCCTCCGACCTTACCTCCCACCCCGCCACAACTCCCCCGCCCCCGTAGCGCAGGCGTCCCCCCCTGTAGCGCAGGCGTCTCGCCTGCGGGTTCACGGAGCCTCCCGGCTCCGTGATTGCTTAATTGCCGTTGTCAAACAGACGCCCCTGTAACCACCAGTCTGCCCGTCAAACTTTCCTGTGTCGTAACTCAGGCGTCCCGTCCCGCACAGCGGGATTCGGCCCGCGTCTTGCAGGCGGGTGGGCAAAGGATGAATGAGTTTTTTTCTGCGGCTGCCGTTTCCCTCATCTTCATCTTGTCCTGCAACCAACAAAAGCGGGTGAAAAAATCCCACAACGCCCATTAACAGTTTCCCTCTCCCCCGGGAGAGAGCTAGGGATAGGGGCCTCTTCTCCCTCTTCGTTCCCTTCGTTTCCTTCTGTTAATAATCCGTGTCTATCCGTGTCCATTCGTGGTTGGTGTTTTCCCCTTCACGCTCTCTACCACCTTTTCCCTCTACCCCAAAGGTGTGTAGCGCAGGCGTCTCGCCTGCGGGTTCACGGAGCCTCCCGGCTCCGTGATTGCTTAATTGCCGCAGTCCAGCGGCTACGCTTGAAAACACTAGGCCGCCCGTCAGTCTCTCCTGTGCAATTACTCAGGCCTTCAGTAGGCGAAGGGGAACTCTGGGCTGGGGCAGGATAATCCGCGCAGCTAAAAATCCTCCCTTTCCCATTGGAAGAGGGCTAGGGTGAGGGTGGTCAAAGTCTGTGACAGAACTTGATGTATTTCCCTCTCCCCCCGGGGAGAGGGCCAGGGTGAGGGGGCGGTTTCCACCCTTCGTTCCCTTTGTTTCCTTCTGTTCAAAATTTGTGTCCATTCGTGTTCATTCGTGGTTAATCTCCCCCCTTCACGCGCTCTGACCCCTTTTCCCTTCACCCCATCGAAAACAGCCCCAGCGGGGTGGTATATTGATTCTCCCGCAATATCACGGGGTTTACCCGGGAGGTGCGTGGGGTTTGGTTTGTCTGTTTCAATTAACGCCAAGGCGCAAAGGCACGAAGACGCAAGAGGTGGAGGGTCGTAGGGGGGAGCAGCGCAGTTTCTTGCAAATTTCAGGCAAACCAAGTGTTGGTGAGTTGGAAGGAGGGATTGGTGGGTTTGCCGAGGGTTGCGGGTCGTTCGCATGCGCCCCTTGAACGCACCTCATCACTCATTGTTCGATGAATTTTGCAGTGCAGTGGTTACAAATGTTGAAAGGAAAAGTGAACCTGTATCCCCCAAAAAATGCGGCAAACAAAGGTAAAGGCCCAAATGCCCCTGCGCGTTTGACAAGTTACAGAACCCCGTTATATTGAAAGCGGACAAATTAAGTCCTGTTTGAACATGCAAATCACACGGGCCAGTGAATATGGAGTCATCGGGCTGACCGCCCTGGCACGGCGCCCTGAGGGCGCGGTGGTCATGATTGATGAGGTCAGCCGCGAGATGGACATTCCGCGCAGTTTTCTGGCCAAGATTTTCCAGTCCCTGGTCCGGGCCGGCCTGGTGCAATCGGTGCGCGGCACGGGCGGCGGTTTCCGGCTGGCGCGGCCGGCTTCGGAAATTACCGTGCTGGACATCATTGAAGGCGTGGAAGGCCCCATTGCCCTGCAACGGTGTCTGGAGGAAAAGCCCGACTGCGTCCACATGACCCACTGCGCCTTGTGCGGCCTGCTGGCCGAGGCCCAGGGGCGCCTGCGGCAGACGCTCTCCCGCACCACTTTGGCGGAGTTGGCGCTGCGGCAGCCGCCGCGCAAGCCTGCCGCCGAGCGTTCCTCCCAGCTTTTACTCAAACCGGAAACAGTGCCCTGAACTTAAACCGAACTAAGAATATGAGCGAAACCTACACCCTGTACGGCCAGACCGTGATGGATCACTTCATGAATCCACGCAACATGGGCGATTTGCCGGATGCGGACGGCGTGGGCGAGGTGGGCGCCGCCGCCTGCGGCGACATCATGAAGATCAGCCTGAAAATCCAGGACGGCAAAATCACCGATGCCCGCTTCAAAACCTTTGGCTGCGGGTCGGCCATCGCCAGCTCCAGCATGGCCACCGAGCTAATCAAGGGCCGCACCGTGGAAGAAGCGCTCAATTTCTCCAATCAGGAGGTGGTGGATGCTCTGGGCGGCCTGCCGCCGGTGAAGATTCACTGCTCCGTGCTGGCGGAAGAGGCGCTCAAGGCGGCGCTGGAGGACTACCTCAAGAAACACCCGGACGTGGCGGCCAAGGTGAAGGAGAAAGAAGCGGCCCGGTCCGCCGCGCCGGAAACCGCCAACGCCTGATTATCTATGCGCCGCGTTTATTTGGACCATCTGTCGGCGACGCCCCTGCTGCCCGAGGCCTTTGAGGCCATGAAGCCCTACTTCATGGAAGCCTTTGGCAACGCCGCGTCCCTCCACCAATATGGCCTGCGGGTGCGCGATGCGCTGGCCAAGGCCCGCTCGCAAATCGCCGCCCTCGTCAACGCCGAATCGGCCGAGGAAATCTTTTTCACCTCCGACGGCACCGAATCGGCCAATCTGGCCATCAAAGGCGTGGCCTATGCCAACCAGCGCCGCGGGAATCACCTGGTGGTGAGCGAAATTGAGCACCCCGCCGTGCTCAATTCCGTCGAATTCCTCGAAAAACAGGGCTTCACTTGCACACGCGTCAAAGTGGACAGCGAAGGTTTCGTCAATCCGGAGGATGTCCGCGCCGCCATTACCGACAAAACCATTCTGGTGGCCGTCCACCATGTCAACCACGACATTGGCACCCTCGAGCCGATTCGTGAAATCGGGCGCATTTGCGCGGAAAAAGGCGTGCCGTTCTACGTGGACGCCGAGGCCAGCGCCGGCTGGCTGCCCATTGACGTGCAGCAAATGGGCGCGAGCCTGTTGTCCTTTTCACCGCACAAATTCTACGGTCCCAAGGGCGTGGGCGTGCTCTACCGCAACAAAAAGGCGCGCCTGGTGAGCATCCTTCATGGCGGGGTGCAGGAAGGCGGGCGCCGTGCCGGCACGGAAAATGTGCCGGCCATCGTCGGCGCCGGCGTGGCCGCTGAAGTGGCCCTGCGCGAGCTGAACCAGCGCTTTGCGCACACCGCGCGCCTGCAGAAAAAACTATGGGAAGGCCTCAAGGCCAACGTGCCGTACATCAAGCTCAACGGCCCTGAGCCCGGCCCGCGCCGTGCGCCGCACACCCTCAACATCAGCACGGAGTTCATCGAGGGCGAAGGCCAGTTGTTGATGTGCGATCTCAACGGCATCGCCGTGGCCAGCGGCTCCAGTTGTGTGAGCAAATCCCTCAAGATTAGCCATGTGCTGGCGGCCATCGGGTTGGACCACGCCCTGGCGCAGGGCAACATCATCATGTCCCTCGGCAAAGACACCACCGATGAGGACATTGATTACGTCGTCCAGACCTTTGCCAAGGTCGTCGTGCCCAAGCTGCGCAACATGTCGCCCATGTGGGATGAATTCCAGCGCGGCATCATTGACTCGGTCATCAGCCCCACCGGCCGCGGCCGCTCCTTCACGGAGCATGCGGCGGCTGTGTCCGGCAAACCAGCTCACTAATTCCCCCATTAACACCTCGCCGGGCCGGCGCATGGAAAGCTCAACTTCCACGCCGGCCCTTGCGCTTTAAGCAGGCCTGCAAAACCATTCGTCAACCTCCGCCCAGTGAGGTAAATTACTGGCATGGCTGCCGGCATTTTCCCTCCGCGCCGATGGTATGGCTTGTTGTGCCTGGTGCTGGGCGCTTCGATGCTCGTGTGGGGCCAGACCGTGCTGTCCACGCGTTTGCAGGGCAAAACTTATATCATTTATTGGACGGTATGTTTCCTGGTCACGAGCCTGGCCCTGATTTTCGCCTTGTGGGAAACCCGCCGTCTGCGCCTGAAATTGCACGAGGAAGAAAAGGCCCTCTTCCGCGAGATGGTCCGCCAAATCGAACAAGCCCGGCAGCAAAAGGAAGAACAACAAAATCCCAAGACTGCCCCCCTAAAACCTTCCGCCAAGGAGGGCATTCCCTCGGAGGCCAAACCCGATTCCTGACTTCGTACAGGCATCGGGCCTGCGAGTCCCGCTGGTGGGTGTTTCAAGCCGCCCGCACCGCCGCTACAAAGGCACGCATCTTGGCGGCATCCTTTTTTCCGGGAGCAGACTCCACCCCGCTGGAAACGTCCACCGCATAAGGGCGCACGCGCCGGACGGCCTCGGCCACGTTATCTGGGGTCAGCCCGCCGGCCAGGATGATGACCGGATTGGAGGCCTTGGCCTTCACCGCCAGCTCCCAGTTGAACACGGCCCCCGTGCCCCCGGCCTGACCGGCCACGTAACTATCCAGCAACCAGGGCAGGCCGGTGTACTCCCGGCAGCCCAGCAGGGACAACTCATCTTGCAAACGAAACCCCTTGATTACCGGCACCGCCTGCTGTCGGCACACCTCCGGCGTCTCTTCTCCATGAAACTGCAGCACCTGAATTCCCGCCTGCACCGCCTGCTGCACCAGCTCCGCCGCCGGATTCACCATCACCCCCACCCGCACCACCAGCGGGGGCAGCCCGGCCATGATTTCCCGCGCCTGTGCCGGCGTCACGTAGCGCGGGCTTTTTTCGTAAAACACAAAACCCAGCGCGTCGGCGCCCGCGGCCACGGCCGCCTGGGCATCCGCCGCAGACGTAATCCCGCAAATTTTAATCCGTACCGGCATAAAGCTAAGTTAGCAGGAAAGGGCGGCCAGGCCAAGATGGAAGGCCCTGGGGGCCGCCCGCACCCCCCTTGCCTTTCTGCGGGCATGGATGTAGGGTGAAGCCGGGCAGCGAATAAAGCCGCTCGCCCGCCGTCCAAAGCAATGGGAGGTGGCCGTGCGCATCCACGCGCCACCCCAAGCAGAAGCATGACCTTATGAAAATGAATTTTTGGAAACATTGGCTGTGCCTGGGCGTGTTGGCCGCCGTGGCTGGCGGTTGCACCTCGGCTGGCGTGAAAAATCCCTCGGGCACCGGCGTCACCGTCCTGCGCCCGGATGAAGCCGGGTTTGTGGCCGGCACCGGTATCGAGTCGCAAGACTTGGTGGCGGTAACCGATAAGATTGCCCGCAACATCCTTAATGTGCCGGAAATCAAAAACGCCCAGACCCCGCCCTACATCGTGCTGGACCCGGTCATCAACGAAACCCGGTTCACCATCAACAAAGACATCTTCCTGACCCGCATCCAGACCGAGCTCATCAGCAAGGCCGGCGGCAAGGTCCGCTTCCTCGCCCGCGAGCGGCTGGCGGCGCTGGAGCGCGAGCGCGAGATGAAACGCAGCGGGCAGGTCACCTCCACCTCCGACCCCAACGTGCAGGAATTCAAAGGCGCGGATTACTTCCTCACGGGCAAGCTCCAGAGCCTGACCACCCGCACCTCGCGCGGCACCAGTGATTACATCCTCTACACCTTTGAACTGATTAACGCCCGCACCTCCGAAATTGTGTTCAAAGATTCCATGGAGGTGAAAAAGCAGGGACAGGAAGACGCCGCCTACCGCTAAGCTCCGGCGGCGCCCGCCGCATTTTTTATGAAGGCCTGGCCGGTTTGGTTGTTGTGCGCCCTTCTGGGAATGGCGGGGTGTGTCACCACGCCCCCCGGCCCGCCGTTGCCGGACGCCCAGGCCGACCCCGTGGCGCACGGCCTGGCCATGATTGTGCGCGCCCCCCCGCGCGACCGCGTGCTCTGGCAGTATCGCACCGCCCTGCATGCCCTGCGCCGCGGCCAATATGACACGGCCACCCGCCTGCTCGACGAAGCCCTGGCCCGGGTCAACAACATCTTTGGCCCTGACCGCGATGCCAAAAAAGCCCGCAGCCTCTTCCACGAGGAAGCCAAAAAATCCTTCATCGGCGAGCCGTATGAGCGCTCCATGGCCAACTTCTATCGCGGCCTCCTGTATTGGCGGGCGGGAGAAGTGGACAACGCCCGCGCCTGCTTCCGCAATGCCCAGTTCATGGACAGCGATGCGGAAAACAAAACGTACGCCGGGGATTACATCCTTCTGGACTACCTCGACGGCTACGCCACCGTGAAACTCGGCGGCGACGGCAGCGACGCCTTCAAACGCGCCCAGGCGCGCGCCCCCGCCCCGCTGCCCCCATACAACCCCCGCGCCAACCTGCTGGTCTTTCTCGAGTACGGCCCCGGCCCGCAGAAATACGCCACCGGCGAATACCGCGAGCAGTTGCGCTTCCGCACTTTTGAATCGCCGGTGGTCATGGCCGTCATCAAACAAGGCACCCAGGAGCTGGCCCGGGTGGGGCCGTATGACGACCTCAACTTCCAGGCCACCACCCGCGGTGGGCGCGTCATGGACCACGTGCTCAAAAACAAGGCCGTCTTCAAAAGCACCACCGATACCGCCGGCAATGTGGCCATCATCGGCGGCGCCGTCATGGCCATGCACGATGATACCAGCGAAGCCGGCCTGGCCGTCCTGGGCGCCGGGCTGGTGGCCAAACTCATCGCCGCCGCCGCCAACCCTGCCGCGGACACCCGCTGCTGGGACAACCTCCCCCAGTTTCTCGGCTTTGCCGCCCTGCAAGTGCCCCCGGGCCGGCATGCGCTGACCATCGAGTTTTGGAATCGGGACCACCAGCCCGTAAGCACTTTTACCAAACAATGGAATGTGACCGTGGCGCCCGACCGCGATACGGTCCTATTTGTCAGTGACCAATCGGTGAACCGCATGGACCTATGAATGCTCCTCTTGGCACCCTCCTCTTGTGCACCGCAGCCCTGCTTGTCACCGGCTGCCAGACCAGCAACATTGACACCGGCGCTTATGCCCCCAAAAACACCAACAAGTACGATTTGGAAAACCGCGCCAACTTCGTGCTCCTGGACCGTGCCACCCAGACGAGTGTGACCTGCCACGGCATCCAGGAACGCCGTCTGGACGATGGACGGCTCCAGGTCTCCGCCAATGTCCGCAACCGCCTGCACCGCCGCATTCAGGTGCAAATGAATTGCGTCTTCAAGGACGCCCAGGGCTTTGTGGTGGAAGACACCCCGTGGCGCGACGTCATCCTGGATGAAAATGCCCAGGAAGGCGTGAGCTTTGTCTCCACCCAGCCCACCGCCCAGAAATACACCATCCGTGTGCGGCAGGCCCGGTAATCGGGCCGTGACCCGCAGCGGCCGAGTCCCCCCTCCCACGCGGCGGAATCCCGGCGCCATGCCCCGGCCACGGGCCGGTGGTCCAGCCGGCCATTCTGTTTCCAACCGGCTTTCGCCCGGGGGTGAGAGGCGGATTTCTGATTTCCTGGGCTTCCATGCTTGACAAATGCGCCCAAAACCAAAAACTCCCCTCCCATTATGTCAACGTTTCCGATTCAGTTTGTCGGCGTGACCGCGGTGGCCAAAGCCAACATTTATTTTGATGGCAAAGTGGTCAGCCATACGTTGATTTTTCCGGATGGCACCCGCAAGACGCTGGGCTTGATTTACCCGGGCAAGTACCGGTTTAACACCGACGCGCCGGAGCGCATGGAAATTGTGGCCGGCCAGTGCTCGGTCCAGGTCAATGGCGCTCCCGCCCAGACTTTCACAGGCGGCACCAATTTCCATGTGCCAGCCAAGTCCAGCTTTGACATCGAGGTCAAAGACGGCATCTGCGAGTACGTCTGTACCTTCTTGCAATAAGCTGCGCCCACCAGCAAACTGGCACACCCGGCACGGCGTCAGGACAACCCGGACTACACTGACAGGGAGGGGTTCAAGGCGCGTGGCTCCACAGGGCCAGGCCCCATGCCGTGGCCAGCAGTCCCCCGCAAACATAGGCCAGCCAGGGGTCCCAACGAGCAGGCGCCGCAGGCCGGTGTTGCCGCCATGCCACCAGGGCCATCCCCAGCAGTAGTCCCGCTCCCAAGCCTCCCAAGTGCGCCGCCACGTCACTGGCGGGGTTTAATCCCAGCAACACCGTCAACAAGACCACTCCCCCCAGCCCGCGCGTCAGCCATTGGCGCCGTGGCAGGCTGGCCGCCTCCGCCAGCGATTGCGCCGCCAGCAACCCCAAGGCCCCCATCACCACCCCGGAGGCCCCGAGGCTCAAGTGCGCCTGCCCATGCACCAACAAGGTGACCCCATTGCCCGCCACCCCGGCCAACATACTGGCCAGCAAAGCCGCGCCCGCCCCAAAGGCCCCCATCGCCAGTCCGAGAAACAGCACGCCCGAGGCCAGATTCATCAATAGATGCCCCTCATCCCCATGCAACGTGGTGGCGGTGAACAACCGCCAAATCTCCCCTTGCGCCACGGCCGCGCCATCCACCCGCCCAGTTACTGACAAATCCACCGGCAACACCCGCTCCAGCCAGAACATGACCGCCATCAACAAGGCCCAAAACCATGCCCGCCAATCGTACACCTCCCCCGCCCACTCCACCGGGCTTTGCCAGCGCCGGTTCCGATTCTCCACCAAATACAGCCGAAGCGACTGGCAGGCATGGGAAAAATGCTCCGGCGCCATCTCCAGGAACCACTCGCCCGTTTCCGCGTCCCGCGCCAGCACCGTTTCAATGCCCTGACTAATCAGGACCAGGCTCCATTCACGGGCTTGCTCCTCGGAACGCACGGGCAACCGGGCAGGTGATGACATGCCCCTTATCCTACCATCCTCAGACGTGCCCAGCAATGCCCGCAAGCCCTGAGGCTTGTCCGCCCCCCATTGTGTTTTTGCGGCGGATGCGTCATCCTAGCCCCATGAAATCCTTGTGTGCCGGGTTATTGCTGGCGGCGGCTTTGCTGGGGCGCGCGGCCGACCCCCTAGCCCAATACGATGTGGTTTGGGACTCGCCCAGCACCAACCACCACGGCTCCATGCCCTTGGGCAACGGCGAAGTGGCGGTCAACGCCTGGGTCACGGCGGCCGGCGATTTGCACCTCTACCTGGCACGCACTGATGCCTGGGACGATTACGGCCGGCTGGTCAAAGTGGGCAAGGTGCGGCTGCAGATTTCCCCCAATCCCTTCACCCCCGGCGCACCGTTTCGGCAGACGCTCAGTCTGCGCGACGCCACCCTGCGCGTCGAGGCCGGCGAAGGCGCAGCGCGCACCCGCCTGCAAGTATGGGTGGACGCGCACCATCCCGTGGTGCACGTGACACTGGACAGCGCCGCGCCCCGGGAAATTACCGCCTTCCTTGAGTTGTGGCGCACCCAGCAAATGGCCGTGGCCACCACGGAAGTCAGCGATGTGCTCATGCACCGCAAAGACCCCAGCGGCAGGCAGGAAAGCATGCTCATCGAGCCAGACACAGTACTGGAAAATTATCCCGACGGTGTGGGGTGGTATCATCACAATCGCAAATCCATCGGGCCGGCTTTGATGGCCCAAATCCAGGGACTCACAGGATTCCCCCAGCCGGACCCCTTGATGCATCGAACCTTTGGCGCCTTGGTAACTGCCCCCGGCGCTCAGCGCGTGAACGACCGCACCCTCCGCGCGCCCCCGGCCACCGCGCAACGCTTCAGCATTTATGTCACCGCCCGGCATCCCGCCACACCAGCGGAATGGCTGGCCGATGCCGATGCCGTCCGCCGCCGTTTTGAGTCCACGTCGTTTGCCCTGCACCGCGCCGCGCACGAAGCCTGGTGGCGGGAATTTTGGGAGCGAAGCTGGATTCGCGCCACGCTCAATACCCATCACGCCGCAGCCCAGGCCGAGCCACTCGCGCCTGCCAATCGCCATCCCCTGCGCGTTGGTTTCGATTCCGGCGGCGGCAACCGCTATCGCGGCGAACTGGGGCGGGTCAGTGTGCTGGGCCAGGCCCTGACTGACGCGGAAATTGCGGCCCTGGCCGCCACGGGCCCGCAACAACCGCTGCCCGCTGGCGCCCGCGTGCTTTTCACCGCCACCAATGCCGTCCCCCACGCCGTCCCCGGCAGCACCAACTGGGGGTGGCCGCCCAGTTTCACCGCCGAAGCCTGGGTGCGCCCGGAAAAACTGCCCGGCGGCGGCGCCCGCGTGCTGGACAAACTCACCGCCGGCCAGCGCGACGGCTTTCTGCTGGACACCTACCCGGGCAACAGCCTGCGGTGGATTGTGGGGCAGCATGAATTGACCCTCGCCAACGCCGTGCCAGCAGGACAGTGGACGCACATCGCCGCGGTGGCCGACGCGGCGGCGGGCGGATGCCGGCTGTATGTGAATGGCCGTCTGGCCGCCAGCGACGTGGGCGCCGCGGTCAAGGATGAAGCCGCCTACATCAGCCAGATGTATCATTTACAGCGCTTCATTACCGCCTGCGCCGGGCGGGGCAATTATCCCATAAAATTCAACGGCTCCCTCTTCACCGTGCCGCCCGGCCCCACGGAAAAAGACCCGGATTACCGCCGGTGGGGCCCCGGGTATTGGTGGCAAAACACCCGGCTGCCGTACCTCTCCCTTTGCACCTCGGGCGACTTCGATTTGCAGCAGCCGCTGTTTCGCATGTATGCCCGGGATTTGCTGCCCTTGTGCCGGTACCGCACGCAGCTTTACTGCGGCCATGCCGGCGCGTTTTATCCTGAATGCATCATGTTTTGGGGCGCCATTTTCAGCGAGACCTACGGCTGGACACCCTTCGAGCAGCGCCAGGATAAATTACAGGAAAGCGGCTGGCACAAATATGAATGGCTCTGCGGCCTCGAATTGGGCTGGATGATGATGGATTATTACGAGCACACCCTGGACCGCGAATTCCTGCAACAGTCCGTGCTGCCGCTGGTGCGCGAGGTCCTCACCTTTTTTGACCGGCACTATCCCACCAACGCCAGCGGCCAGTTGGTGATGTATCCCTCCCAGGCGGCGGAAACCTGGTGGCGCTGCACCAACGCCGTCACCGAGCTGTCCGGCTGCATCGCTCTCACCGAGCGCCTGCTGGCGCTGCCCGCCACGCTGGCGCCCGCCGCTGACCGCCGTTTCTGGCAGCAATTCCGCGCCAAGCTGCCGCCCATTCCCCTGCGCGAAATCCGCGGCCGCAAGGCCCTGGCGCCCGCCGCCTTTTTTGCCGACAAACGCAACGTCGAAAACCCGGAGCTGTACCCCGTCTTCCCCTTCCGCTTGTTCGCGTTCAACCGGCCCAACGTGGACTGGGCGCTGGCCGCCCTGGAGCATCGCGAAGACAAAGGCCACTTTGGCTGGCGGCAGGATGACATTTTCATGGCCTACCTGGGGCTGGCCGAGGAGGCCCGCAAGGGTTTGGCCTGGCGCGCCCGGCACTGGGACCGCAACGAGCGTTTCCCGGCCTTCTGGGGGCCCAACTATGACTGGACGCCCGACCAGGACCACGGCGGCGTGCTCATGAAAACCTTCCAGGCCATGCTCCTGCAAACCGATGGGCCGCGTATTTTCCTGTTCCCTGCCTGGCCCAAGGCCTGGGATGTGGATTTCAAATTGCATGCCCCGCAACGTACCGTCATCGAAGGCGCCTACCGCAATGGCCGGCTGGTCTCCTGGCAAATCACCCCCGCCCAACGCAAAGCGGATGTCGTCATCGTAGCCCCATGATTCAGCCAGGCGGGACCGCCCGGACAGCGCCGCAGGATTCCCGCAGGCCGCCAACGCCCCTGGTCCCTCGAATGGGGGGTCTGGCGCCGGCGTTTTGCGCCGTTTCTTTATGCGTGATTCCACGAGCTTTCCTTGCCTATCATGAAGGCATGAGAAGTCTGTGCACATGGATGACGCTGTGGCTGTGCGGGCTGCTGGCCGCCACGGCGCTGGCAAGTCCCGAGGAGCAATACGTGCGGGTGTACGATTTGATTCAGCAGGCCGACCAGCTCATGGAAACCGGCCGGGGCGCCGATGCGCTGCCCAAATACCGCGCCGCCCTGCAGGAGTTGCAACGGCTGCAAGCCAGCTTCCCGGGCTGGAATGAAAAGGTGGTGACCTACCGCCTGAACTATTTGAACGGCAAAATCAAGGCGCTGGCCGACCTGGCCCCCGCCCCCGCGCCCGCGGCGCCTGCCGCTCCGCCCTCCACGCCCACCCCACCCGCCACCCCGGCGCCCGCCGCTCCGGTTTCTCCGGCGCTCAACGAGGAGTTGGAAGCCCTGCGGGCGCAGGTCAAGCAATTGCAAAGCGACAGGCTGCTGCTGGAGGCCAAATTGCGCGAGGCGCTCTCCGCCCAGCCTGCCGGCGCGGACCCCCGCGAGCTGGCCCGGGCTGAAGAGCGCATCCGCAACCTGGAAAAAGAACGCGATTTATTGCAGGTCACCCTGGAACAGGAGAAGGAAAAATCCGCCCGGGCGGTTTCCCCGGACAAGCTCAACGAGCTGCAGCGCGCCGTCAAAGAGGCGCAACAACGCCTGGAACGCCAGCAGGAGCAGGCCGCCGCCCTCCAAAAAGAGCGGGACCAGTTGCGCCAGCAGTTGCAGGAGCAGCAAACCCGCGGCAAGGGCCAGGCCGAATCCTCCCGCGCCGCGCTGGCTGACGCCGAGCAGAAGCTGGCGCGCGCCCAGGAGGCCATGGAGAATCTGCGCAAGGAAAAAACCGCCGTGGAACAGCAGCTCGTCGAGACCCGCGCCCAATTGGCCGCCGCCCCCACCGCCGAGGAATTGCGCAAAACCCAGGAGGCGCTGGCGGAAGTCCGCCGCCTGCTGCAAACCACGGAAGCCGAAGCCGCCGCCGCGCGCGCGGAACAAAAAGCCGCAGCGGAACAAAAAGCGCAACTGGCGCAGCAATTGGAAGCCCTGAAGGAACAGCTTTCCCGCCAGAGCACGGCGGCGGAACAACTGGCCAGAGAAAAGGAGGCCCTGCAAAAACAGGTGGCCGAAGAACAGGCCAGGGCCAGCGCCAAGGTGGACCCCGCCGAATTGAAGAAAGCTCAGGACGCCCTGGCCGCCACCCAGAAAAAACTGGAGGAGACCGCCAGCCAGATGGCCGCGCTGCAGAAGGAAAAGGAAGCCCTGCAGGCCAGCCTGAAAAATCAGACCCCCGAAAACGCCCTGGCCCGCTCCTACGAGGCGGAGAACCTCAGTTTGAAAAAGCAGTTGTTTGAATTGCAGCAACGCCTGCAGGCCCTTCAACCGCAGGTGGAGCAGGGCAGCGCTGAATTGGAACGGGCGCGCCAGCAGCAGGCCGCCCTGCAATCCGCCCTCGAAGCCTTGAAATTGGAAAAGGAATTGCTGGCCCGCCAGCTCCACCAAACCACCAATGCGCCCCCGCCCCAGGACCCGCGTCTGGCGGAGGCCGAAAAGAAACTGGCCGCCTTGCAGCAAAAGGCCGCCGCCATGGAAGAGCAGACCGCCGCGCTGCAGCGCGAGCGCGAAGTGCTCCAGGCCGCCCGGCAGGATTTGGAAAAACGGCTGAAGACCACCCAAACCGAGTACGAACGGCTGCGCGCCCAGGATTTGGACCGCCTCCGCCGGCTCGAAAACGAATTGCTGGCCGCCCAGGCCGCCCAGCAGGAGCGGGAGGAGCAAATGGCCGCCCTGCGCAAAGAGCAGCAAATCATCGAAACCCGGCTGGCCGCCCTCCTTTCCGAAAAAGAACGGGAATCCTCCGCCAAAAGCCGCGATACCCGCCGGGTGAAGGAACTGGAAAAAGAACGGGACCAGTTGCAAAAGAAACTCAATGAAACCAGCCGGGATTTGTACGCCCTGCGCCAGCGCGCCGCCACCGCGGACGACTTGACCCGCCAGATGGCCGCCTTGCGCGCGCGGCTGGAGGCTTACGAAATCAAGCGCGTGCCGCTCACGCCCGAGGAGCTGGCCTTGCTGAAAGCGCCGCCCATCCGCCCCCAACCGCCCGCCAAACCCACCAAAACCGATGCCGCCATGACCCAGGTCTTCCTCGAGGCCCGCAAGGATGCCGAAGCGGGACGCCTCCCCGCCGCGGAGCAAAAACTCGCCGCGGTGACCCGCCAGCCCAATCCCAACGCCCAGGCCCTCCACCAACTGGCCGCCGTTCAGCTCGAACAAAACAAGCTGGCCGAGGCCGAGCAAACCATTCAGCAAGGGCTGGCGGCTGACGCCCAACACGCCGGCCTGCTGTATCAGTTGGGCATCCTCCGCTTTGAGCAGGGGCGGCTGGACGATGCCATTGCGGCGCTCAGCCAGTCCCTCAAGCAGGACAACCAGCGCGCCGATGTGTACAACTACCTCGGCTTTGTGCTGGGCAAGAAGGGCCTGGTGCGCGAATCCGAAAGCGCTTTTCGCAAAGCATTGCAGCTCGATGCCGCGCTGGCCTCCGCCCACCTGAATCTGGCGTGGGTGTACCTGCACCAGCAGCCGCCCTCGCCCGCCCTGGCGCAATGGCACTACCAAAAAGCCATGGCCGGCGGCGCCGCCCCCAACCCCGAACTGGAAGCCAAGCTCAAGGCCGCCGTCGGCGGCCAGCCTTGAGCGCCACGCCTCCCCCGCATGTTACGCCAGGTCCAGCATGAATTGACCATTGCCACCCGCGGACGCGGCTTTTACGAAATCACCGCGGAGGTGGCCGAGCTGGTGCGGTGCAGCGGCCTGGCCACCGGCCTGGCCACGTTGCACCTGCAACACACCTCCGCCTCACTGCTCATTCAGGAAAACGCCGACCCCGAAGTGCGCCGGGATTTGGAGCGGTTCATGGCCCGGCTCGCGCCCGATGGGGACCCCTTGTTTCGCCATACCTGCGAGGGCGACGATGACATGCCGGCTCATATCCGCACCGCGCTGACCGCCGTGAACTTGAGCATCCCCATCACCGCCGGGCGCCTGGCGCTCGGCACCTGGCAGGGGATTTATCTCTGGGAACACCGCTATGCCTCGCACCGGCGGCGGGTGACCGTGCACCTGCTCGGCGAATAACCCTGGCCGGACACCCGGCGGTTAAGCAACCGCCTTACCGCACCACCTCGGTCCCCACGCCTTCATCGGTGAATATCTCCAACAGCACCGCATGGGGCACGCGGCCGTCCACAAAGGAAACCTTTTCCACCCCCGCCCGGATGGCCGCCACGGCGCTGTCCACCTTGGGAATCATGCCCTGGTCCACGATGCCCGCCTGTTTGAGCGCCGGCACCTCATTGATGCGCAGATGCGGGATGACCGTGGTGGGGTCCTTCGGATTGCGCATCAGTCCCGGCACATCGCTCATGAACACCAGCCGCCGCGCCTTGAGGGCAATGGCCGCCATGGCCGCCGCCACATCGGCGTTGCAGTTGTACACGTGGCCGTCCTCACCGCGCGCCGTCGGGCTGATGACCGGCGTAATGCCCCTGGCAATGCAGTCCAGCAGCGGCTCGGTGTTCACCGCCACCACTTCGCCCACGTAGCCCAGGTCCACCGGCTGGCCGTCCGGCCCGTGCATCGCCAGTTTGCGGCAGGTGAAAATGTCCGTCCCCGCAAAACCGCGCGCCAGCCCGCCCAGGGTCTGAATGGTGCGCACGATTTCCGGATTGATTTCGCGCGACAGCACCCGGTCCACCACCTCCACCGTCGCGGCGTCGGTGACCCGCATGCCCTGCACAAATTGCGCCTTCAACCCGGCCGCATCCATCGCGCGGGTGATGGCCTTGCCCCCGCCATGCACCACCACGGGGTTGATTTCCACCGCCTCCAGAAACACGATGTCCCGCGCCACGCTCTGGCGCACTTCCGGGTCGGGTGAATCCATGAAGCTGCCGCCGTATTTGATGACAAAGGTGGCGCCGCTGTACCGCTGGATGTACGGCAGCGCCTCCAGCAGCGTGTGCGCCTTGGCAATCAGGGTTTCCATAATAAAGTCTTCGCGGTCCTCAGCCGCCCAGGGCGGCGGGATTTGACACATCGCCCTTGTTGAAATCCACGTACGCCTCGGTCAAATCGCAGGTGTACATCACCGCTTCGGCGCGGCCCAGATTGAGGAAGATGTGCAGGTCAAATTCCTTCTCGGCCACCGCCTGACAGAGCGTGGCAAAACTGACCTTGGTGGGCTGCCCCCGTTTCACCGAGTATAACAATTTCCGCCCCCCCGGCCGGGCATAGGCAATGTCCACCTTCTCCTCCACCACCCGGGCGGCGGAATAGCCCAAGGCATCCATGATGCGCCCCCAGTTGGGGTCGCCCCCGCACCAACTGGTCTTCACCAACGCGCTGTTGGCCACCGCCCGCGCCGCGGCGTCGGCATCCGCCGCATGGCGCGCACCGTGGACATGGACGGTGACAAAGCGTGTCACCCCTTCACCATCCCGCACAATCATTTTGGCCAGCTCCAGGCACACATGGCTCAACGCCGCCTGAAACATGGCCAGGTCCCCGCCCCCTCGGATTTCCCGGTTGCCCGCCAGCCCATTGGCCAGCACCAGCACGGTATCGTTGGTGCTCATGTCGCCGTCCACCGTGATGCGGTTGAAGCTGGCCGCCACCGCTTCGCGCAGGGCCGTTTGCAGGGCCGGACGCGCAATGGCGGCGTCGGTGGTCAAAAAGCACAACATCGTGGCATGCAGCGGGCGCGAGGCCGGCCGCGCGCCGGTGGGACTCATGCCCGGTTGAATCATGCCCGCCCCCTTGCAAATACCCCCCAGCCGCACCGGCACGCCCCCCACCTTGAACTCGATGGCGATTTGCTTGGGCCGGGTGTCGCTGGTCATGATGGCCTCGGCCGCCTCGGCGGCGTGCTCGGGGGCGTCGCCCAGAAGCTGGGCGGCGGCCTCAATGCCGGCCTGCACGCGGTCCATGGGCATGAGCACCCCAATGCGGCCGGTGGACGCCACCAGCACCTGCCGCGGCTCCACGTGCAGCCGCTCTGCGGCCAGGACCGCCATCTGGCGGGCGTCGCGCATCCCCTGCGCGCCCGTGCAGGCATTGGCGTTGCCGCTGTTGGCCACAATCACCTGCGCCGTGCCGCGCCGCAAATGCTCGCGGCAAACCTTCACCGGCGCGGCGCATACCTGGTTGGTGGTGAACATGCCCGCCGCCCGCGCGGGGACGGTGGAAACAATCAGCGCCAAATCGCGCTTTTGGCCCTTGTCCGAGCCTTTGCCGGTGCCCAGGCGCTTGATGTCGCAAAACACGCCTGACGCCAGAAAGCCCTGGGGGGCCACCACTGAACCGGGAATCGAGGTCCACTGTTTCTTCATAAACCGGCCTTCTTTTACGCCCTGCCCGCCGCGCACGCAACGGCAATCCCAAAGGGCAGGTTGGCCCTCATGAATTTTGCCCAGCTCGGTTTTGGCGGAAAGCAGCGGCCGGCAACCGGCGGGAGCCAGCGTCTGTCTGCGGCTTTCCGTCCCTCGCCGCTCCAACCGGACCGGAGCCTTTACTTGGATTTGCCGGCAGGCGGCGGGGCATTGGTGCGGGGGCGGTCGTCCAGCGCTCCGGGCGGCGCCTTGGCGTTCAACTCCGCGGTGAGGGTGTCGGTGATGTCTTCAATCGCCGCATACAAAAACACCTGCGTGCCCACCGGCGTGTCGGCGGAAAGGTCAATCACCAGCGTGTACCCCGCGACCTTGGCCTTGGCGGCAATGGCCTCCCGCAATTCTTTGACGATGTTGTTGCGCATCCGGGCCTCGGTTTCCTGAAGTGTGCTGGCTGCGTTGCGCAAGAACGTTTCGGTGGCCCCCTCAATTTGTTTCAACTCGACGAGCTTTTCCTCCGCCGCCTTTTTGCGTTTGTTGCGCTCCTCGGCGGAAATCACCTGGTCATTGGCCGCCTCGAGCAGTTTCCGGTATTCTTCGTCGGCTTTTTTGAGGCGGTCCGTGTAGGCGTTGCGCTCTTTGAGCATTTCCTCGCGCTGATTCTGGAGATTGTTATTGGCCTGCTTGGTGCGCCAATAGTTCTCAAAGAGCTTCTTCAAATCCACCCCGGCCACGCGGAGCGTGCCGGCGGGCGCGGGAGCCGCGGTGAGGGACACGGTGCCGGCCACGAGGGCCGCCATCAAAAGCATGCGCACATTCATGAGGGATTAGACGAGTTCAGGCTGCCAAAGTTCAAAATTCGCGGGTGTACCCCACGCCAAATTGGAATTTGCCGCTGCTGTCATTGCGGCTGTCGGTGGTGATGGGCACGCCAAAATCAAACCGCATCGGGCCGATGGGCAGGTTCAGGCGAATGCCCACGCCCCAGTTGTCATTGTAAAACTTTTCCCCCAAGGAGCTGTTATGATTGAAGCTCCAGGACTGGGCATACACATTGCCGATGTCGTAAAACACCGCAAAGCGCACCTGTTGAATGATGGGGATGGAATACTCCACCGAGCCAAACCAGTAGGTGTTGCCGCCAATCGGCTCGCCATTCACATCCTTCGGGCCGACATCCCGGTAGTCAAAACCGCGCAGCGAGTACAGGCCGCCCAGGAAAAACCGGTCAAACAACGGCACACGCTTCGAGTCGCCAAAGGGCGCCATGGAACCGGCCCGCGCCGCCACCTCCACAATGTGGCTGGGGTGGAAGCCGCGGAAGTATTTCACCCCGCGCAACTCCACTTTGTAATAGTCGGTGTCACCCATGAACGGCCCGCCGGCCACTTCGGAGAACAGCTCCACGCGATGACCGCGGGTGGGCATGAGGGAGTGGTCGCGCGTGTCGTACGTCACGCTGGCGCCCACCTTGGAAACGAGCCGGTAACCCGCTTCATCCTGAATCACCTGCGAGGCGTTGGGATTCACATTCACCACCCCCACGCGCTCGATGGTGTAGGCCACCGAGCCAATCAACAAATCCGTGCCCAAGGCCCGGCTCAGGCTCAGGCGCGCGCCGGTGCGGCGCTCGTCATAGAGATCATTCAAGCTCACGTAATTGAGCACCCGGTGGTACAAGTCCACCCCCAACGCCAGCTTGCGCTCCAGGAACCACGGCTCGACAAACGATATCAAGTAATCCTGCCGCACCGTCCCCAGCGTGGCCCGCAGCCGCATCTTCTGGCCGCCGCCCTCAAACCGCGGCGGCTTGAACAAATCGAAGTTGCCCTGCCGCACTTCCACGTACCCGATGAGGCTGTCAATCGAGCTGAACCCCGCCCCAATCGTGAAATGTCCGGTGTTCTTCTCGTCCACAGACACCACCAGGTTGCGCCGGTTGGGCGGGTCGGTGGGGCCGGGCTGCTCGGCGCGAGCGTCCACCTTTTCAAAGTATTGCAGGTTCTCCAGGCGCCTCTGGCTCAGCTTCACCCGCGTCATGTCAAACACCTCGCCCGGCGCCACTGCCAGCTCGCGGCGGATGACCTTGTCCTTGGTCTTGGTGTTGCCCTTGATTTCAATTTTCTCGATGAACACTTGCTGGCCTTCCTCAATCTGGTAGCTCAAATCCATCGTGCCGCGCTCCACGTTGGGATTCTTGAGCGGCACCACCGTGGCATCAATGTATCCCTTGGCCCCGTAGCGGTCCCGCAGCGCCTCCAAATCCCGTTCCAACCCCTTCGGGGTGAAGATTTCTCCCACCCCCATCTTCAACGTGCGCGCCAGCTCGTCATTGCTGAACAAGGTGTTGCCCTTGAACGCCACGTCGCCCACCTTGTACTGGCGGCCCTCGGTGAACACAAAGCGCACCACCACGCTCTTGGGGCCGGTGGAGTCCACCTTCACATCCTGCAAATCAAAGTCAATGTAACCGGCATTCCGGTAATGGTCCGCCAGCCGCTCCCGGTCATCCTCCAGCACATCATCCTTGAGCCGTCCGCTGCCGGTCAGCCACGAGAAAAACCACCGCTTGCGCGTCTTGACCACCCGGCGCAACTTGGATTCCTTCAGGTTTTGCGCGCCCACAAATTCCACCCGCTCAATTTTGATTTTGGGGCTTTCATTAATCTGGAAGGTCACCGTCCCGCGCCCGGCGCGCTCGTCAATCGAAACCAGGTTGGTCACCGTGGTCTGGTGGTAGCCGCTTTTCTGGTAAAACTTTTGCAGCTCCAGGGTGTCATTGAAGATTTTGGCCTCGTCCAGCGGCTCGCCCACCTTGGAGGTGACCTTCTTGCTCAGCTTGCTCTCCGAGTATTTCTTGTTGCCCTCAAACTTGATGGAGGTCAGCCGCGGTTTGCCGATGAGGTGGTACACCAGCTCGATGCCGTCGGGCAGGGGAATCGGCTCCACCACCACCTGCCGGAACTGACCGGTGCCGTAGAGCGAGCGGATGTCTTCGCTGGTGTTGGCCTGGAGGTAGCTGTCGCCGGGCTTGACGCGGATATGCGAGCGAATCATCGGCTCGCTCACCGTGGCCGGCCCCACGTAATCAATGGTGATTTTGCGCACCACCGGCGCGGTTTGCGCCAGCAGCGCCCCCGTCCAGAGCCAGCCGCTGCTCATCACCGCCAGGAGCCAGGCCATTGCGCGGCCGGGCCGTTGTTGCCTGAGCCATGTCATCATAGAAGGATCTCTGCCATCTTCCCTGCCCATCTTGCTAGCCGGTCACGGGCACATCTTCCGGCTCCACTTTGGCCACCGATTCAAAACGCGTATAACCTTTGACAAACATGAGGCGAATATCACCGGTGGGGCCGTTGCGCTGCTTGGCAATCAGCAAGTTCACCGGGATGGCCTCCGCCTGCATCATTTCCCCGCTCTCATCCCCGTCCATCGGGGCCGCCTTGTAAGGGCTTTTCGGGTCGGCCCGGTACAGCAGGCCCACCACGTCAGCATCCTGCTCGATAGACCCCGATTCCCGCAAATCGGACAGGCGCGGTTTGCTTTCGCGTTTTTCCATCTCGCGGTTGAGCTGGCTCAGGACAATAATCGGCACATTCAATTCCTTGGCCAGCGCCTTGATGCCCTTGGAAATGTCGGCAATCTCCTGCTGCCGGTTTTCCAATGCGCGGGAGGAAGTAGAATGGAGGAGTTGCAGGTAGTCAATGACGAAAAGTTGGATGCCATATTGCTGGTGCAGCCGCCGCGCCCGCGCCCGAAGCTGCAGGATGCTCAGGTTGGCCGTGTCATCGATGTACAACGGCGCCTGGCTCAGCTCCGCCGCATGCTGCGTCAACCGCTGGAAATCCTCGTAATTCAAAAAGCCGGAGCGCAGGTTCTGGGCGTTGACCCGCGCCCGGGAGGACATCATGCGCAGCACCAGCGATTCGGCGGTCATTTCCAGGCTGAAGATGCCCACCGGCTGCTTCAGCTCCAGCGCCACATGCTCCGCAATGTTCATCGCCAGCGACGTCTTGCCAATGCTTGGCCGCGCCGCGATGATGAACATTTCCCCCCCGTGCAGTCCCGTGGTCATGTCGTCCAAATCGGGGAAGCCGGTGGACAAACCCGTAATCTGCCCCTTGCGTTGATGCCGCTCCTCAATGATCTGGATGGAACGCATCACCAGATCATGCATCTTCATGGACTTCTCCTCCACCCGCTCCTCGCTCAGCCGCAGGATGTCTGTCTCCACCTGGTCCAGCAGGGCGTCCACATCCCCCTTGTAGTCATAGACATTCTGAATGATGTCCGTGCAGGCATGGAGCAATTTGCGGAGAATGTATTTTCCCCACACAATGTCCATGTAGTAGCTCAGATTGGCCGCCGAATGCTCCGCCTCCAGCAGCGACGCAAGGTAGGCCGCCCCCCCGGCCTTTTCCAAATCACCCCGCGCCTGCAGCCGCTGCAGCAGCGTCACCATGTCAATCGGTTCCCGCCGGTCAAACATCTGCACCAGATGCTCATAAATCACCTGATGCTTCAGGTCGTAAAAAATCTCCTGTTTCTCCTTCAACCGCCGGTCCCTGAACCGCTGCCCGCCCCGTTCCTCGCCCTCGCCCGGGGCTGCCGCCGATTTGGCCTCCTGGTTTTTGCCCACTTTGAAGCGCTGGATGGAAGACCCCAAGCCCTCCTGCGGGTCTAATAAAAGGCAGGCCAGCACCGCCCGCTCCGCTTCCAGCGAATGCGGCGGCAGCCGGTCCAACGGCGTTTGCCGGCCCGCCGTTTGCCGCCCCGCTTCACGGCGGCGCGCGCGCGGTTTCTCTTCGCCGGGCTCGCCGGCGTCCGTCGGTTGTTGCTGTGGCTCGTTGAGCATGTCGGATAGCAAACTCCCTACAACATAAAAGGAAAGCCCCACTTATCCAGATTATTTCCGCGCTATTCACACGTTGTTCACTGTGGCCGGCCAGGCGCGGGTCTTGGCCATTGTTTTTCCCTTGCCCTTCCGCTACATTCCCCCCCGCCATGATACAACGTTACACACGGCCCGCCATGCGGGAAATCTGGACCGAGCAACGCAAGCTGGAAATCTGGCTGCAGGTCGAGCTGCTGGCCCTCGAAGCCCTGGTCAAGGAAGGCATCGTGCCGGAGCAGGATTTCCGCCTCATCCAGGAACGCGCCGGCTTTGACGTGGAACGCTGCAAAGAATTGGAAAAGACCCTCAACCACGATGTCATCGCCTTCACCACCTGCGTGGCCGAGCGCATCAATCATCCCGCCAGCCGCTGGTTTCATTTTGGACTGACTTCCAGCGATATTCTGGACACCGCCTTTGCCGTGCAGATGACGCAGTCGGCCGATTTGCTGCTGGAGGACGTGCGCCAGTTGCGCCAGGTCATTGCCCGGCGGGCCCGCGAGCATCAGTTCACCCCCTGCATTGGCCGCAGTCATGGCATTCATGCCGAACCCATCACCTTCGGCCTGAAAATGGCCCTGATGTATGATGAATTCGGCCGCGCCGAGCAACGGCTGGCCGCCGCCCGCCAAACCGTGGCCGTCGGCAAGCTCAGCGGCGCCGTGGGCACCAGCGCCCACCTGCATCCGCGCGTGGAGGCTTACGTTTGCAAAAAACTGGGGCTGCGCCCCGCCCCGCTGGCCACCCAGGTGGTGCAGCGCGACTTGCATGCCGAATTCCTCATGGCCCTCGCCCTGGTGGGCGCCAGCATCGAGCGCTGGGCCACGGAATTCCGCCATCTCCAGCGCACCGAAGTGCTCGAAGTCGAGGAGTATTTCGCCAAGGGCCAGAAAGGCTCCAGCGCCATGCCCCACAAGCGCAACCCCATCACCGGCGAGCGCCTCACCGGCCTGGCCCGCGTGCTGCGCGCCAACGCCCTGGCCGCCCTGGAAAATGTGGCCCTCTGGCATGAGCGCGACATCAGCCACAGCAGCGTCGAGCGCATCATCTTCCCGGACAGTTGCACGCTCCTGGATTACATGCTCGCCACGCTTACCAAGCTGACGGACGGACTGATTATCTATCCGGAGAACATGAAGCGCAATCTGGGGCTTTCCCTGGGCATGTGGCACTCCCAAACCGTCCTGCTGGCCTTGATTCGCAAGGGCCTCACCCGCGAAGCCGCCTACGAACTGGTGCAACGCAACGCCATGCTCACCTGGCAGGCCAAAAACGCCGGCGATTCCCAGGCCGATTTCCTCAAGCAGCTCCAGGCCGACCCGGAAGTGGCCCGCCACTTCGCCCCGGGCGAACTGGAAAAAATCTGCTCGCTGGATTTCCACTTCCGCCAGGTCAAAGCCCGCTTCAAAAAAGTCGGCCTCTAAGCAGACCCGCAAGGGGAAGAGAATCCGGCGCTGGGCCCGCCCCCTGAATGCCGGCACGAGGTGATGCCCGGCACGATAAGCGCTCCAGGCGGCGGCCTGCCCCCACCACGCCCTGTAACTTGGCGATTTACGCCACCGGCGTTTTCTAATACATTTCCCCGCCGAAGGAATGAACACAGCCCGGCGAAGGATGCCCGCGTGAACGAGCGCATTTTATTGGCAGGCCCCGCCTTTGGCGGAGATTTGACGTGGCCTCATGAGGAAAGCCACCAGGCTGAGTCCTGGCAAGTCCAGTTGGCGGCCACCGGCACGGCTGCCCTGGCCGCGCTGGAGCAATCAGCGTTTGACGCCGTGGTGGTGGACGCTGCCATTAGCGAGGTGGACGCCCGCCGGCTGCTGCTGTTGGCCGCCGAGCGGCATCCGCAAAGCGAAATTTTCCTTTGCGCCGATGTCAGTCCCCATTCCAGCGAAGCGCCGCCCGTGGGTGAGCGCTGGCAACTGCTGGCCAAGCCCATCTCTGGTCCCTTGCTGGCGCGGGCCTTGAAACGCGCCTTTTCCTTTCGCGCCTGGCTCCCCAGCCGCGCCGCGCGGGAACTGCTGCACACCGTCAACATCCTCCCCAGCCCGCCGGCCACCTATCTCAAAGTATTGCGCGCGCTGGAATCGCCGGACAGCTCGCTGGACACCGTGGGCCAAATCATCGGCCAGGACCCCGCCATGACGGCCAAACTCCTGCAACTGGCCAACAGCGCCGCCTTTGGCCTGCAACAACAAGTCGCGGACCCCGCCACCGCCGTCATGTTTCTGGGCATCGAAACCACCAAGGCCCTCATCCTCCTGGCCCACACGTTTTCTTACTTCGAGAAACTCCATCCCGCCGAGTTCTCGCTCGAACTCCTCTGGAATCACAGCCTCCTGACCGCCCATGCCGCCCGCCAACTGGCCCGCGAGGAAAACCTCCGCGGCGAGGCCACCGCCCCCTACTACACCAGCGGCCTGCTGCATGACCTGGGCAAGTTGATTTACGCCGCCAACCTCCCGGTCAAGTTCAGCCTCGCCCTCCGCATGGCCCGCGATTATCAGCAGCCCTTGTGGCAAATTGAAAAAAATCTCCTCGGCGCCTCGCATGCGGAAATCGGCGCCGCCCTGCTTGCCATCTGGGGGCTGCCCACCGACATCGTCGAGAGCGTCGCGTTTCACCATGAACCAGCCCGCAGCGAGAAACCCGGTTTTACCCCCGTGGCGGCCGTGCACGTGGCCAATGCCCTCGTTCACGAAACCAGCGCCGACACCCAGGGGCTGGCCATTTCCTCCCTGGACCTGGAATACCTGAAAGCCCGGGGATGGGAGAATCGCGTGGAAATATGGCGCCGCGTAATCTCCTGAACTCAAGGCGGACTCAGGCAAAGGCATGAAGTGGTCCAGTTTCACCCCCGCCAACCTCCGCGAAAAATCCCGCCAGCTTCACCGCCGCTGGCTGGCCCGGCGGTATGCCCTGCCGGTGGTGGAGCTGGCGGACTTGGCGCCGCCGGACACCGCAATTGCCCCGCCCATCCTGGAACACATTTGCATGCCGCCACATTATTACCGGCATGACCACGACGATTTCACCCCCCTGATGAAACTGGCCCGCGCCCGCCAGCCCAAAGTCATTGTCGAGCTGGGCACCGCGCACGGCAATACCACCGCCAACCTCTGCCGCAACTGCCCCGCCGCACGCATCTACACCGTCAACGCTCCCGTCGAGGAAATGACCGGCGCCATCACCACCTTCGGGCTGAGCCGCGAGGAAATTGGCTGCGTCTATCGCCAGCACGGTTATGCCGCGCAAGTCAACCAGATTTACGCCAACACCCTGCATCTGGACCTCGCGCCCCATCTGGCCGGACAAAAAGTGGATTTGGGCATCGTGGACGCCTGCCACGACACCGACTACGTACTCAACGATTTCCACAAACTGCGCCCCCATCTGGCCGCGCAAGGCCTCATCCTCCTGCACGACACCCACCCCAGCATGGATGACCACCTGCTGGGCAGTTATGTCGCCTGTCTCAAATTGCGCCAGCAAGGCTTCGATGTCCGCTGGCTCCGCCATACCTGGTGGGCCGTCTGGCAACCCCAGTGGCCCGTGCCCGCTGCCCCCGCATGAACGCCGCCGCCGCGCTTCCGCATCTACCCCCTGCTGAAAAATGGGTCGCTGTCACCGCTTATTTCCCGCCCATTGTGGGTGGCTCCTCCACGGTGGCGGCCAATTTAATTTCCACCTTTCGCCCGGAAACCGTGCGCGTCATCAGTGAGCGCCCGGCCACCTTGGGCGGACGTCACAGCGCCGAGCCGCCGCCAGGCGTGGCCGTCACCCGCTTTGGGCTGCCCGCCGCCTTGCATCGCCTCCCCTTCGCCAAATACTGGATTCGCTGGGGCCGCTATGCCCTCGTGCCCGCCGTCCGCAGAGCCGTGCTGGATGCCGTGGAGGCGGGCGCCCAGCGCATCGTGGCCTGGTATCCAAGCTGGCCCTTCTTGCTGGCCGCCGCTCAGGCCGCCCGCCTGGCGCGCCTGCCCTGCTTCACCTATCACATGGACGCCCCGGTCCCGTGGGAGCAGGCCCCCTGGCCCGACCGTTACTTCCTCCGGCGGCGGCAAAGGCCACTCTTACAAGCGGCCGCCGGACGCCTGGTCATTTCCGAGGCTCTGGCCGACGATTTCCAGCAGCGTTTCCAATTATCCTCCACGGTTATCCGTCACGGTCTTGACTTGCGGCTTTATCCCCCAGCCGAGCCGTCACCGGCCGCTGCCAACGGTCCCTTGCGCCTGGTACACACCGGCGTGGTGGAAAATCTCCAATACGAAAGCCTCCGCCGCATCATTGACGCCGTGGCCCAGTGCCCCGAATTGCAGGCGCAGGTCATCTTGAGCACCCCCAACCGCCGCGAAGACCTGGCCGCCTGCGGCCTGGCCCAGCCCCATGTGGAAATCGTGGCCCTGCCCACGCCGGAAGTGCGCGCACTCCAGCGCAGCGCCTCCGTCCTGCTCGCCGTGCTGCCGTTCTTCGGCCAAATCAAGGCTCTGGACTTGACCGCCTTCCCCACCAAACTGGTCGAGTACATGGCCGCCGGCGTCCCCATTCTCGTGCATGCCCCGCCCGAGAGCTTCCTGGCCCGGCATGTGCGGCAGTATCAATATGCCTGGCTGGTGGACCGCCCCGACCCCGCCGTCCTCCTTGCCGCCCTCAAGGCCCTGCGCGCCGACGCCACCCTCCGCCGCCAACTCGCCCAGCGCGCCCGCCAAACCGCCGAGCAGCTTTACGCCCTGCCACGCGTCGCCCAGGCGTTTGCGCGGGCCTGTGCTCTCTCCGAAGCCGCGCTGCAACCCGAATTCCGCGCTTGAGCGGGCGGGCTTCCGGCGGGCATTTCCGCCTTTATGACTCTGGCCCCGCAGCGCATAATACCCACCCCATGCACGGCGAACATGCGGCGCAACGTTTCCTGCAACACGCAGCGCGCTGTCTCCACGACGGCTCGCTCATCCGCCTGCGGCTGTCGTCCCCCCGACACCCTGCCGCAGGGCCGGAGTCCTTGAAGGCCGTCCTTGCCCGCCCCGTGCAACTCAAGGCGGGCTTGCGCCTTTCCCTCACCCGTCAATATCCCACCCGCGATGAAGTGAAAAATTACGAGCCGGCGGAAGGCCTGCGCCAGTTGGAGGCGTTGCTGCCCCAATTTCAATCCGGTTATCTATCCTCCACCCGCGGCGACTGGCAATGGCAGCCCAGTGACGTCGGCGGACGCCTCATTGCCCATCCGCCGCGCCTCACCCAAGCCCCCCCGCCTCAGCACGATTTGGGCAAACAAACCTGGCTGGACGCCTCCGCCCACGACTGGCTGCACGGCCTGGGCATCACCACCGCGCAAGGTCAGGTGGCTGCCCGCCAGGCCGACAAACACCGCCAGGTAGCGCGTTTTGTGGAAATCATGGCCCACCTCGCCCAGGCCGCAGGTTGGGGTCCGCCAGCAGCGCCCGCGCCCCTGACACTCGCCGACATGGGCTGCGGCAAAGGCTACCTCACTTTCGGCATCTGGCATTTGTTCCGCCGCCGCTGGCAATGGCCCGTCCAAGTCATCGGCGTCGAACAACGCCCCGAACTGGTCCAGCAAACCAATCAACTGGCCCGCCAAATCGGCGCCGAAGGCTTGGCCTTCCGGGCTGGCGCCATTGCGGACACACCGTTGTCCCGGCTGGACGCCCTCATAGCGCTGCATGCCTGTGACACCGCCACCGATGAGGCGCTCCTGAAAGGCATCCAAGCCAGCGCCCGCCTGCTGGTGGTGGCTCCCTGCTGCCACAAACAAATACGCCCGCAACTCCGCAAACCCGCCCCGCTGGCCCCCATCTTGCGCCACGGCCTCATGGCCGGACGCCTGGCCGAATGGCTCACCGACGGCCTGCGCGCCCTCTATTTGGAATGGGCAGGCTATCAAACCCGCCTGGTGGAATTTGTCCCCTCCGAACACACCCCCCGCAACCTCATGCTTTGCGGCGTGCGACGCCATCCCCCCTTCCGCCGCACCGCCCTGCGCGAACAAATCCTGGCTCTCAAGTCCTTCTTCGGCATCCAGCGCCATGCCTTGGACCCCTTGCTCAATCACCAGCCCCTGTGAGCGCGGTTTCGCCACATTCGCCCGCGTAGCGCAGGCGTCTCGCCTGCGGGTTCACGGAGCCTCCCGGCTCCGTGATTGCAAATTGCCGTCGTCAAACAAACGCCCTTGGAAGCACCAAGCCGCGCATCAATCTTTCATGCGCCGTAGCGCAGGCGTCCTCGCCTGCGAGTTTGGCCTGCGTCCCGCAGGCTGGGGAGAACTCCGAATCTAGGGCAGCAGAAAACGCGCAGCTAAAAATCCCCCCTCTCCCCCCCTCGGCAAGAGGGTCAGGCTGAGGAGCCTCTTCTCCCTCTTCGTTCCCTTCGTTTCCTTCTGTTCAAAATTTGTGTCCATTCGTGTTCATTCGTGGTTAGTGTTTTCCCCTTCACCCTTTCTGCCACCTTTTCCCTCCACCCCATCGTGGTAAAAGGCCAAGGTGAGGGTGTGTAGCGCAGGCGTCTCGCCTGCGGGTTCACGGAGCCTCCCGGCTCCGTGATTGCAAATTGCCGTCATCAAACAGACGCTTCTGGAGGCACCAAAGCCGCATCACAATCTCGCATTAGCCATAACGTATGGCGTCCCACAGGCTAGGGGCAGGATAATCCGTCCCGCTATAATCCCCCCCTTTCCCCCCGGGAGAAGGTCAGGCTGAGGGGCCTCTTCTCCCTCTTCGTTCCCTTCGTTTCCTTCTGTTCAAAATTTGTGTCCATTCGTGTTCATTCGTGGTTAGTGTTTTCCCCTTCCCCCTTTCTGCCACCTTTTCCCTCCACCCCATCGTGGTAAAAGGCCAAGGTGAGGGTGTGTAGCGCAGGCGTCCCGCCTGCGGGTTCAAGGAGCCTCCCGGCTCCGTGATTGCAGAATTGCCGTCATCAAACAGACGCGCATGTAAGCACCAGTCCGCGCGCCAATCCTTTCTGTGCCGCAACGCAGATGTTCTCGTCCCGCAAGGCGGGATAAGGCCTGCGTCTTGCAGGCCGGGGGCAAGGGATGAATGAGTTTTATTTGAGCGGCTGCCGTTTCCCTCATCTTCATCTTGGCCTGTAGCCAACAAAGCGGGCGAAAAAATCCCACAACGCCCATTAACAGTTCCATTGTCCCCCTCGGCAAGAGGGTCAGGGTGAGGGGCCTCTTCTCCCTCTTCGTTCCCTTCGTTTCCTTCTGTTCAAAATTTGTGTCCATTCGTGTTCATTCGTGGTTAGTGTTTTCCCCTTCACCCTTTCTGCCACCTTTTCCCTCCACCCCATCGTGGTAAAAGGCCAAGGTGAGGGTGTGTAGCGCAGGCGTCCCGCCTGCGGGTTCACGGAGCCTCCCGGCTCCGTGACTACAGAACTGCCAACGTCAAGTGGACGCGCCTGGAAGCACTAGGCCTCGCGTCAATCTTTCATGCGCCGTAACGCAGGCGTTTACGAATCGCAAGGTGGGAATAGGCCTGCGGGACGCAGGCATCACTCGCAGGCGAGACGCCTGCGCTACATGGGGCCGACGCCCGCGCTACACACCCTCACACTAGTCGTTTCCCGCGATGGGGTAAAGGGACACGGATGAACACGGATTTTGGACAGAAGGAGTCGGGGAAGGCAAAGAAGGGATGGGGCAAAATCCCTGCGGGCGGGGGTGGTCTTACTTTCCTTTTTTGCGCACTTCCTGCCCGCCAATGGGAGGAGGCAACCGCAGCGATTTTAATTCCGGCAGTGTGGCGAGGGTCTGCCAGATGCTGGAGCCTTCCACCTGCACGGGGGTGTTGGCGTCAATCCGGTTGTCGGTCAGCCATTGCTGCACAATGCGCCCGGAGACCGGCCCATAGCGCTTTTGATCACTGCCAATCAAAGTGTATCGGCGGTTGGGATCAATTTTCTTGAGCAACACTTCAATCGCCTGCCCGGCCGTTTCCGCCCCCTCCAGCCTGGTCTCCAAAAACTCCGTCACTTTTTCCGCCACCGTTTGCCCGAGGCGTTCACCGACACGCTGCGCAATCGTCATCCGGGGCTGCTCGCCGATTGGCGCGCCGCCGGGCGTCACGGCTGGAGTGGCTGCTTCGGAGGTCACCGTCCCAATTTGCCCGGTGGCCGCCGCCGTGCCCACCGCCGCGGCCGCCACTGCTGCGGCCGGCTGCACCGGCAGGGACGGCGTCCCGCTGCTGACGCCGCCCAATTGAGTGGCATGTTCACCAATTTGGGTCTCCGGCATTGCCAGCCCAGCGGACTTGTAGCCGGGCAATTCCTCCAGCGGCGTGCCCACCGTTTCCGGCGGGCGGATGGTGGAGTGGTATTCGGTGGTGGTCTGCTCCAAGGCCTGGTAACCGTTGGCGACCCACTCCAGCCGTCCGGAATCGGTATTCATGATCAAGCCATGCACGGGCAACCGGGGGCTGATCAGCGGGCTGCTCCGGATGAACTCCACCGCCTTGATGACATTTTGCCGCTCGCTGGCAAACAACCCAAAATACTCCACCAGGTTCTCCGGCAGCCGGGCGCGCTCAATGCCCAGCTTTTTCATCGCCTCCGTCAATTCCATGATGCTGGTGTGGGCCACGCGGCAGCCGGTATGGCCAATCACCGCAATTTCCCGCCCGCCCTTGACCAGGCACGCCAGCGCCAGCGAGCGCATGGTGCTGCTCAGCGGGCCGGTGATGATGTTGCCCGCATTGCGGAGCCAGATGAACTGGTCCTCGGCCAAACCGAGGGCACGGGGCAGTTTGGTGTTCAGCCGCGGGTCCACGCAGCTCAACACCACCAGCGGCAGTGCCGCCGCATGGGCCGCGGCGGGCACGCGGGCCTCCCCCTCGCCACCGCCGCCGGCGCGGTTTTGAGCGTCGAGGATGGCTTCCAGCAGGCGCATGGGGTCAGGAGATTAACTGGCGCTGGGCGGCGTCCCCAAATCGCCGGGCTTGCCTTTGCCGTCCATCGCCTGCCGCAGCGCCGGCACCTGCTGCAGCAGTTTTTCAAACTTGATGCCGGTCAGGCTTTCCAGCACGGGCGGCAACTGGCTGATGATTTGGGTGACATCCCCGGTGAGCTTGCTGGCGCCGCCGCCGGGGCCGTTGCCCGAATTGATGATGACAATCTTCTCGGTCTTGCTGAGCGGTTCGCTGATGCGCGCGGCCACCTCCGGCAGCACCTTGACCATCATTTCAATCACGGCGGCTTCATTGTAAAGCTTGAAGGACTCGGCCTTCAGGCGCATCGCCTCGGCCTGCGCCTTGCCCTGGGCTTCGATGACGGCCGCCTCGGCCAGACCCTTGGCGCGCTCGGCTTCCGCCTGCGCCAGACCGGTGGCCTTCACAATTTCGGCCTGCGCCAGACCCTGGGCCTTGGCGGCTTCCGCGTTGGCAAAGCCGGCCAGCTTGGTGGCCTCGGCGGCGCCGGCGGCCTCGGTCTCGAGCTGATATTTTTTGGCATTCGCCAGCGTTTCCACCTTGTACCGCTCGGCCTCGGCCGGCTTTTGCACATTGGCCTGCAGCTCGCGCTCCTTGCGGCGGATTTCCTGCTCCTGCAGCTCAATCTGCTTTTGCTTCTCAATGATGTTGACCTGCACTTCCTCGGCCTTGACCAACTGGCCGGTCTTGTACTTCTGCAAGTCGTACGCCAAATCGGCCTCGGCCTTCTGCTTGTTCACCGCCGCCTGATAGGTGGCCACGTTGATCTGGTAATCCCGTTGCGCCTCCGCAATCTTGGTGTCCGCCGCAAACTTGGCCTCCTGCCCTTTCTGCATCGCCTCGGCGCTCTTAATCATCGCGTCGCGGTCCGCCTCGGCCTGCGCAATCTGCGCGTCGCGTTTGACCTGCGCAATGCGCGGCTTGCCCAGCGCCTCCAAATACCCCTGATTGTCGCGAATGTCGCGGATGGTGAAGCTCACAATGGCCAGCCCCATGTTGGCCATGTCGCCGGCGGCCACCTCCTGCACCTTGGCGGCGAAGGCATCGCGGTTCTGGTAAATATCCTCCACGCTCAACGTGCCCAGAATCGCGCGCAAATGCCCTTCCAGCGTCTGCGTGGCAATGTTTTTGATTTCATCCCGCCCCTTGCTCAGGAATTGCTCCGCCGCCGTGCGGATGCTCACATCGTCGCCCTTGACCTTGATTTGCGCCACGCCGTCCACCCGCACCGGCACGCCCTTGACCGTGTACACCTCCGGCGTCTGCACATCAATGGTCAGCAGCTCCAGGGACAGCACATCCACCTTTTCCACCACCGGCATCACAAAGGTGCCGCCGCCTTTGACGATGCGGAAGCCCACCTCCGTGCCGTCCTCCAGCCGGTGTTTGCGGCCGGAAACCACCAGCACCTCATTGGGCCCCACCTTGGTGAACCGGCTGGCCCACAGCGCCGCAAACAGGAAAAACACAAACAGCAGCGCCCCGATGCCCAGCCCCACCAGCACCGGCGTGCTGATTTCCGCAAACAAGACAGGTGTCGTCATAAGTAATGGAAGATGAATGCCTGGTTTCGCCTTACTTCTCCGTCAACGGTTCCACGTAAAATTGCGTGCCCACCACGCGCTTGATGCGCACCAACTGCCCCGCCGCCACCGGCTGCCCGTTCTCCGTCCGCGCCGGCGCATTGTACCGTGTGCCGGACTGAATGTAGGCAATCTCGCCCACCCCCCCGGCCGGGATGGCGGTGATGACGTTGGCCTCCTGGCCGATGAGCCGCGACACCCGCGACTCGCTCGAGCCCTGCATCTTGCGAAAAGCTGTGTTAAACACCATCAGCGCCACCCACGCAATGGCCATGCCCCCCGAAGCGGCAATGGTGGCAATAATCAAATGCTTGCCCCGCACGCTGTCAATGGACGAGAGAATCGTGCCAATCGCCCCAAACGCCGTCACAAAAGTAGCCAGCACGGTGGGACTGAAAAACGACAACGCCGGTACGCCGGAATCGGCAAAACCCGCCTCCGCATGACCGCCGGTCCCCACGCTGCCATCGGCCCCTTCCACATCCCCCACATCCGCGTCATGCCCGCCAAAAAAGTGCCCAAAAATGGCGCACAGCAGCGTGAATACCAGCCCAACCACCAGGCAAATGACGTAAAAGTACATGAAAGCTGCGTTAACCTGAACCAGATACTACCACCCCGCCCCAGTCTCCCCGCAAGCCCAAAAGCAAAAAAGTCCGGCGCCACCGGCTTCCCTTGCTGTCCCAGCCCCCCGCCCCCGGTGAAAAGCCCGGGCCCTGGCCATCGCCCCGCTGGACGCCGGAGCCGGAAAGGGATACGGTTAATCACGAGCATGACCATGACCACACCCATGCCGCCCAATGAACAACAACGGCTGGAGTCGCTCAGCCGCTACGAGGTGTTGGATACCCCGCCGGAGGAAGCCCTGGATGAACTCGCCCGCCTGGCGGCCCAAATCACCGGCACCCCCATCGCCCTCATCACCCTGGTGGACGCTGAGCGCCTGTTTTTCAAATCGCGCGTGGGCGTGACGGTCACCCAGGCGCCCCGCCAGGGCAGTCTCTGCACCGAGGCCATTCTCAGCCACCGCGTCATGATGGTCACCGATGTGCAGGCCGACCCGCGCTGGGCGGGCCAGCCGCTGGCGCTGGACGGGCGCGCCATTCGCTTCTACGCCGGCGCGCCGCTGGTCAACAGCGAGAATCATGCGCTGGGCGTGCTGTGCGTCATGGACGAAAAACCCCGCGAGCTGCCGTGGGAACAACTGGAGGCCCTGCGCATCCTCGCCCACCAGGTCATGCTCCACCTCGAGCTGCGGCTCAATGTGCGCGCCCTGGAACAGGCCGCCGAGGATTATCACCGCGCCATGCAGGCGCTGGAGGAATCCGAGGCCTTTTACCACTCCCTGGTGGAAAGCCTCCCCCAGCACATCATTCGCAAAGACGACGCCGGCCGCTTCACCTTCGCCAACCAGCGCTTCTGCCAGATGCTCGGCCTGAAGCCGGAGGAAATCCTGGGCCGCACCGACTTCGACTTTTTCCCCCCGGAAATGGCGGAGAAATTCCGGCGCGATGACCAGATGGTCATGCAGAGCCGCCAGCCCCTGGACATCATCGAGGCCAACCAGACCAAGGACGGCCAGAAGCGCTATGTCCACGTCATCAAAACCCCCATCTTCGACGCCTTCAACCACGTCATCGGCGTCCAGGGCATCTTTTGGGACGTCACCGAACGCAAGCAGATGGAGGAGGCGCTGGCCTACGAGCGCGACCTGTTGCGCGCCCTGCTCGCCAACACCCCTGACCTGATTTACTTCAAAGACGTGGACCTGCGCATCCTCCGTTGCAGCGCCAGCATGGCCCGCTGGCTGGGCCTGGCCTCGCCGGACCAGGCCATCGGCCGCACCGACTTCGACTTTCTGCCCCGCGAAATCGCCCAGCGCCGCTACGAGGAGGAACAGCAACTCCTGCTCACCGGCAAGCCGGTGTTGGAGAAACTCGAGGAAATCGTGGATGCCGAAGGCGTGGCCCACTCGGTCATCACCAATAAAGTGCCGCTCTACAGCTCCTCCGGCCATCTGCGCGGCCTCATCGGCATCTCCACCGAAGTCACCCGCCTGCTGGAAACCGAGAAAGCCCTGCGCACCGCCCAGGAAAAATACCGCACCATCTTCGAGCGCGCCGTCGAGGGCATTTTCCAGACCACCCCCGACGGGCGCTACCTCGACGCCAACCCCGCCCTCGCCCGCATGTACGGCTACGACTCGCGCGAGGAGTTGATGCGCGCCCTCACCGACATCGAGCACCAGCTCTACGTCAACCCCCACCGCCGCGAGGAATTCATCCGCCTCATGCGCGAAAAAGGCACCGTCACCGGCTTTGAGTCCGAGGTGTACCGCCGCGACGGCAGCACCATCTGGATTTCCGAAAACGCCCGCGCCGTGCAGGATGAAAATGGCGAAGTGGCCTATTACGAGGGCACCGTCGAGGAAATCACCGCCCGCAAAAAAGCCGAAATGGAAAGCGAAAACGCCCGCCGCGCCGCCGTCGAATCCGCCCGCCTCAAAACCGAGTTCCTCACCAATGTCAGCCATGAAATCCGCACCCCCATGAACGGCATTGTGGGCATCGCCGGCCTGCTGGCCGAAACCCACCTCACCGAGGAACAGCGCGAATATGTGGAAATCATCCGCTCCAGTGCCAGTGCCCTGCAGGATTTAATCAATGAACTGCTGGACCTCTCCAAAATCGAGGCGGGCCGTATGGCGCTGGAAAAAATCCCCTTCCCGCTCCGCGACCTGGCTGAAACCACCCTCGAAGTCCTCGCCGAGCGCGCCCACCAGAAAAATCTGGAGCTGGTCTCCTGGGTCAACTGCGACCTGCCGGTCATGGTCCAGGGCGATGCCGGCCGCCTCCGCCAGGTACTCCTCAACCTGGCCGGCAACGCGGTCAAATTTACCGAACAGGGCGAAGTGCTCGTCCACATCTCCAAGCTCGCCGAAAACGACCACCAGGTCACCGTCCGCTTTGAAGTCCGCGATACCGGCATCGGCATCCCGCCAGAGGCCCAGGGCCGGATTTTCCAAAGTTTCGTGCAGGCCGACGGCAGCACCACCCGCCGCTACGGCGGCACCGGCCTCGGCCTGGCCATCTCCAAGCAACTGGTGGAACTCATGGGCGGACGCATCGGCGTCCACTCCACCCCCGGCCACGGCTCCACCTTCTGGTTTGAAGTGCCCCTGGACAAGGTGCCCGACCAGCCCGCCACCCCCGGCCGCCTGCAAAACGTTCAAGCCCTGGCCGGCCTCTCCGTGCTCCTGGTGGACGACCACCAGGCCACCCGCGAATTGGTGGAGTACCTCCTCGGCTACTGGGGCATGCGCGTCGAACTGGCCGCCACCAGCGCCCAGGCCATGGAAAAATTGCGCGCCCGCAAAGCCGCCGGCCAGCGCTTCGATTTCATCCTGCTCGACATGCAGATGCCCGATGTCTCCGGCCTCGCCCTGGCCCGCCAAATCAAGGCCGATGGCCTCGATGAACACGCCCGCCTCCTCCTCTTCACCCTCGTGGGCCAGCGCCCCGACCCTGAAGTCCTCCACGCCGCCGGCATCGCCCTCTGCCTCTTCAAACCGCTGAAACAAACGCGCCTGCTCGAGTGCCTCATCGGTTTGGCCACCGGCCGCGAGGACCTCCTGCATCCGCTGCTGCCCGACGCCGTCCTTCGCCCTGTGGACCCCTCCCGCACGTTGCGCGTCCTCGTGGCCGAAGACAACCCCGTCAACCAAAAGGTGGCCCTGCGGCAACTGGCCAAGCTGGGCCTCCGCGCCGACGCTGTGGCCAACGGCAAGGAAGCCATCGAAGCCCTGGAGCGCATCCCCTACGACGTGGTCCTGCTGGACTGCAACATGCCCGAAATGGACGGCTACACCGCCGCCCGCGAAATCAAACGCCGCCTCCACGACCCCCAGGCCCAGCCGCCCCTCCGCTCCCGCCCTTACCTCATCGCCATCACCGCCAACGCCCTCCTCGGCGACCGCGAACGCTGCCTCGCCGCCGGCATGGATGATTACGTCCAAAAACCGGTGGAACTCAGCGAATTATTGGCCGCCTTCACCCGCGCCGGCATCCCCATCCGCCCTGCCGCGCCCGCGCCGGCTGCCACGCCCGCGCCGGCCACGCCGGAAACCTCCCCGCCCGCCAACCCCGGCGGCGACGCCACCCTGCCCGTGCTCGATAACCAGGCCCTGCTGCGCCTGCGCCAGTTACAACAAGCCGGCCAGCCCGACCCCGTCGTGGAAATGATTGATTTATTCCTGCAAGACCTCCCCCGCCGCCTCCAGCTCATCGGCGACGCCGTCCACCGCCAGGATGCCGCTGCCCTGAAAAATGCCGCCCACAGCCTCAAAGGCAGCGCCCGCAACATGGGTGCCGCCCGCCTCGCCGCCCTGTGCGCAGAATTGGAAAAACTCGGCCATGAAGGCCAGACCGGCCCCGTGGCAGCCTCCCTCTGGGAGCAGCTCCAACAACACGTGCTCGAACTCACCCGCACCCTCGAACAAACCAAACACAGTACGCCTCCCCCCATGGCCTAGCACGCCGGCAACCCGCCCGCCACCGCCGCCCCGCCCGCGCGCGCCCCGTGCAAACCCACACCGGGCCTGCTCCCCGCCGCAAAAACTTTGCTTCGTACGCCGGGCGTTTTCGTGTACAAAAGCTCTGACCGCTGCCTCAACCAAGGCTTGAGGATGATTATCAAACCACGAACGCTGTTGCTGCGCGCTGATGCCTCGCCCGCCATGGGCACGGGGCATGTGATGCGCTGCCTGGCCCTGGCCGAGGCCTGGCAAGCCGCAGGTGGTCAGGCCGTTTTGCTCAGCCGCGACCTGCCGCCCGCCCTGGCCGCCCGCGCCCAGGCGCAAAACGCTACAGTGATTCCTTTGCCCCCGGAGACCAGCGCAGGGGAGGATACCCGTTTCACCGCCCAGACCGCCGCCCAGCACGACGCCCGCTGGGTGGTGGTGGACGGCTACCAGTTCCCCCTGCCGCTCTGCGCCATGCTGCAAGCCGCCGGCTTGCAAGTCCTCTGGGTGGATGATTTCGGCGTGCCGGCCGAGTTTGCCCCGGACCTGCTTCTGAATCAAAACCTCGGCGCCGCCCCAGCCTGGTATCCCCATGTCCCGCCGCGCACCGAACTGCTGCTGGGGCCTCGCTATGCCTTGCTCCGCCGCGAGTTTGCCCGCTGGCGCCACTCCCCGCGCACCTTTCCCGCGCAAGCCCAAAAACTGCTCGTGACCCTCGGCGGCAGCGACCCCGCCAACGCCACCGCCAAGGTCATCGAAGCCCTGCACCTCCTGGGCGGCGCCGCCCCCCAGGCCCTTGTCCTGGCCGGCGCGGCCAACCCCCACGCCGCTGCCCTGGCCCGCGCCCTCGCCGGCACCCCCCATCAATGCCTGCCTCATGTCCCGGACATGCCCGCCCGCATGGCTGAAGCCGACCTTGCCATCGCCGCCGGTGGCACCACCGTGTGGGAGCTGGCCTTCATGGGCCTGCCCGCCCTCCTCCTGTGCCTGGCCGATAACCAGCGGCGCAATTGCCACGAGCTGGCCGCGGCCGGCGCCGCCGTCAACCTCGGCTGGCATGAAACCGCCACCCCCGACCAAATCGCCGCCGCGCTTACCGCCCTCGCCGCTGATGCCACGCGCCGGGCCGCCATGTCAGCCGCTGGACGGGCTTTGGTGGACGGCCGCGGCGCCGAGCGCGTCTGCCTGCATCTGCGCGAAAACGAGGTCCGCCTGCGCCCCGCCACCTCGAACGACGCCCGCCTGGTGTACGAATGGTTCAATGAACCCTCCGTCCGCGCCGTCTCCTTCTCCCCCGAACCCGTCTCCTGGGAACATCATTTGGCTTGGTTCAAGGCCCGGCTGGCCGACCCCCGCCACGTCCTCTGGATTGCCGAAGCCACCCCCGGCCGCCCTGTGGGCCAGGCGCGCTTTGCCCTGGACGGCCACACCGCCACCATCTCCATCAGCTTGTCCGCCGAAACGCGCGGCCAGGGTTGGGGCACGCTGCTCATCTGGGCCGCCTGCCGCAAGCTCTGCCGCGAACACCCCGAAATCCGCCGCGTCGAAGCCTGGATTAAGCCCGACAACCAGCCCTCCCTCCGCGCCTTCGCCAAAGCGGATTTCCTGCCCTGGGCCGAAAAAGACGTGCGCGGCCAGCCCGCCCTGGTCTATGAATGGAAACGCCCCCTATGAACCCGCTCCTTCACATCGCCGGACGCCCCATCGGCCCGGGCCACCCCGTCTATATCATCGCCGAACTCTCCGCCAACCACGGCGGCAATTTTGAACAAGCCGCCCAAACCCTCCGCGCCATGAAAGCCGCCGGCGCGGACGCCGTCAAAATCCAAACCTATACCGCCGACACCCTCACCCTCGCCTCCGACCAGCCGTGGTTTCGCATCCAGGGCGGCACCCTCTGGGACGGCCGCACCCTCCACGAACTTTACCAGCAGGCCGCCATGCCCTGGGAATGGACTCCACGCCTCCAGGCCCTCGCCCAGGAGCTGGGCCTCCACTTCTTCTCCACCCCCTTTGACTTCACCGCCGTGGACTTCCTCCAGCAACTCGACGTCCCCGCCTACAAAATCGCCTCCTTCGAGCTGGTGGACCTCCCCCTCCTCCGCAAAGTCGCCGCCACCGGCAAACCCGTCATCGCCTCCACCGGCATGGCCACCCTCGAAGAAATCACCGAAGCCGTCGAAACCCTGCGCGCCGCCGGCTGCCGCGAACTGGCGCTCCTCAAATGCACCAGCGCCTACCCCGCCCCCCCCGAAGAAATGCACCTCCGCACCCTCGCCGACCTGGCCCGCCGCTTCCAGCTCCCCGTGGGCCTTTCCGACCACACCCTGGGCCTCGCCGCCCCCGTCGCCGCCGTGGCCCTCGGCGCCTGCATCCTCGAAAAACACTTCATCCTGTCGCGCTCCCTCCCCGGGCCGGACTCCGCCTTCTCCCTTGAACCGGCGGAATTTCGCGCCATGGTCCAGGCCGTCCGCGACGCCGAACGCGCCCTCGGCGAAGTCAACTACACCGTCAGCCCCCAGGAAAGCAAAAGCCGCCAGTTCCGCCGCTCCCTCTTTGTCGTGGCCGATATGCGTGCCGGTGACACTTTTACCCCGCAAAACGTCCGCTCCCTCCGCCCCGCCGCCGGCCTGCACCCCCGCCATTACGACACCATCCTGGGCCGCCGCGCCGCCTGCGACATCCCCCGCGGCACCCCCCTCCAATGGGACCTGATTGCCAGCGACTGACCCCGCCCCGCCGCCCCCTGGCCTTCGCCCCCCGGCCACCCCCGCCCAAAAATTGCCCCGTCTGGAAAAACCGCTTGCACAACCGCTTGGGTGCTGCGACTTTATTTCCAGAATCACCATCGCCACCACTATGAGCAACGGCTTGTCGCAAACCATCAGCCTCGAAGAAGCCGTCCAGAGCTTCCGCGAGCTTTGCCTTCCCGCCCTCAAAAACCCTGCCCTCCCCGCGGCGGATGTACTCGCCACCTTCTTCGATTTCTACTGCACCACCCGCGTGGAAGGCGCCGAATTGGATGAAGAAGGCGACATGGTCCTCCTCGAATGGGGCGCCAACTGCCCCCACCTCATCACCAACTTCGTGGACTTCCGCGACCTGGAAGACGAAGAAGTGGACTTCGACGAACAGGAATACGAATGGATTGGCCTCACCCGCCAGCTCACCGTTGAAGAAGGCGAAGACCAGGAGGAAGAGACCCTCGGCCTCTGCCTCTTTCTCTACTTCGGCCCCGCCCGCGACGATGAAGAAGAACTGGGCGGCTCCCTCTGGATTCCCACCCCCAACGTCCTGCGCACCCGGCTGACCGAGTGGAAGAAAAACCCCTACGTCCACCGCCTCCTCCGCCTGCGCCCCTCCAAAATCACCGGCTTTGTCAGCAGCGTCGGATAAAAAAAATCCGAAAACCCCCCTTGCCAGACCCGCCGCCGTTGAGTACATTAGCCTCCCTACGGAACGCGGGGTGGAGCAGCCCGGTAGCTCGTCAGGCTCATAACCTGAAGGTCGGTGGTTCGAATCCACCCCCCGCAACCAAATCCCGGATATGCCATTTCCCCTTGCCAACACAGGCGAAAAAACGAACGCGCCAGTGCAAGTCAAAACGGAACAAAACGCGCCGTTTCAATCCATCTTTCCCCCCTCCCTGAAGGGCCAACCTGAAGAGCTCCTCGCCCAGGCCCTGGCCCAAGCCGCCCAAGCCCTCGCCCAGGCCGCCCAGGCCCTGACCGGCGCCCACCTCCCCAGCCACCTCCCCCCTCCCCATTCCCACCCTCACCCGCTTCAGGCCGCCGCCAATGAATTCCTGATCGCCAAGGCCCGCGCCGGCCTCACCCGGCACTACCTCCAATCCCTCCGCTGGTCTCTTTCTCACTTTTTAGAAGGCTGGGAAAACCTGCTTTTGCACGAAATCAAACCGGCGGACATTGAAGAATTCATTACCTCCCCTGCCTGGAACAACACCACCCGGAAAAATGTGATCACTGACCTACGGACTTTTTTCTCCTGGTGCCAGCGCCGTGGCCTGGCCGCCACCAATCCCGCTTTAGCCGTGGATAAACCGCGCCCCTCAGATCACCCCCCCGGCATTCACACCCCGGAGCAAGTCCGCCGCATCCTGGATTTGGCCTATCAACGGGATCGCGATTTAATGCGCCTCCTGGCCATTCAATACTTTGCTGGCCCGCCCCAGCCAAGGCCGCCCTGGTCTCCGCCGGCCCGATCTGCGCCGCCAAGTGGCTCAACCAGTCCGGCATCGGCGCCGAAAACGCCCCGGAAGTCATCCTGGGCACCGCCCTGGCCACCCTGGTGGCGCATCACCTGGCCCTGAGCGCCAAGCTCGACCGCCTGATCGCCGCCCAGGCTCCGCCGCCCAAGCCCGCCCCGCCACCCACGGCTCCCAAGGATGCTCCCCAAGCGTAGCGTCACCCTGATCTGCGGCGTCTCCGGCTCCGGCAAGACCACCTTTGCCTTCCGCTACCTCGTCAATGTCCAGGGCGTGGCCTGCCGGTTCATCTTTGATCCGGACGGCGAGGCCGCCCAGCGCCTGGACCTCCCCGCCGCCGCCACCGCCCGCGATCTGGAGGAAGACCTGGCCACTGGCTGGGTGATCTACGATCCCCACGCCATGTTTCCCGGCCAGCTTCCCCAGGCCTTCCGCTTCTTCTGTGAATGGGCCTACGAAGCCGCCGGCCGTGGGCCAGGCCGCAAAATCCTGCTCATTGATGAAGTCTGGAAGTACTGCGGCCCACTCACCATCCCCCAGGAGCTGGCCCTGTGCATTCAAACCGGCCGCAAACGGGGCCTGGAAACGGTTTTTTGCACCCAAAGGCCCAACCGGCTCAACGAGGCAATCACCAACGAGGTTTCGGAACTGGTCTGTTTCCGCCTCCAAGGCGAAAACGCCGTCCGGTTTGTGGACTCGCTCGCAGGAAGGCCCCTTGCCGCGCCGGAAATGGCCCTAGGATCGTTTCTTTCCCTCAACCTGGACTCCGGGGCCGATCTGCGGGGGAAGGTGTTTTAAGGCCTCTCAATTTGCAACCCTGGCTGGATGGCTTTAAAATCGGCGTCCCGCGTGTAAATCACCGCGGCACCACACATTAAAGCACTTTTTACATGCAAGAGATCATAGATTTGCGGGCCTTGAACTCCGAGGCCAGCCGCGCTTTTCAAGGTCTCCATGGTTTCCGCCAAGTCAAGGTCGCGCACCGTCAAATGCGCGGCAAGGTCTTCAATGATTTGGGCGGCATCGCCAGGCAGGACCTTCACTCGTCCGCCACCTTTGCAAGGCAGTCCTCGGCCGGTGATGGTTGAAAACACCTCACAAAATCCATGTGACCGGGTGAAGTGGTTTGCGGGGCCTTGGCTCAATTTCTCCATCACTGGGCGGGAGACCAAGGCATTGATCAAGGCCGAACTATCCCAATAGCATTTCATCACGTGCTTTGCGCTCAGCTTGGATGTCCTTGGACAACTGGTCAAAATCAATGTCCAACTCCGGCAGCACCAGCCGCCCCTTGTGCCGCACTGGCTTGACTACCTTGGTGGTCGCCTGGGCGGGGTGCAGTTTGCGGCCTCGAATCTCGCCGTCCTCAAAGCGCCATTCCACCACATCCTTTTCCTGGATGGCGGCCGCCTGGCAGACATCTTTGGGCAAGGTGGTCTGCCGTTTTGCTCTGATGACTGTCACGCTCATGCAGTAAGAATTTCCCACGCTTTTCCTCTTTTTTCAAGCCCTTGCCCCGAACATTTTGGCCCGCTGGCGGGCGTGCGCTTCCGGTTACCTTCCCGGAACACACCCCCCCGCCACGCGGCCCGGCACAGTTTTTTTAGGGTTTTCTATCCCCCTGTTCCCTGTTCCCCTGGTGCGCTTAATCCTGCCACCAAATTAACCCGTTTTTTTCCACCAGGCGATCCTTGAATCGCTCCCCTTGCGGCGTCTTCCCCCCGTCGAAGTATTTGTAGGCCGTGCTCGTGGCCAGGCCCGTTACCTGGCACAGAGCCTCGACGGCGTCCAACCGGCAAAGCGCCCGCCGTCCGCCGTGGAAAATCTCCCGCATCACCTGATCGGTCACCTGGCGCTGCTTGCCTCCGCGGTCGTCCGGTGGGTTCAGCCAGCCGTCGAAGTCAAAATCCGGGCAGGGCTGGAAGGCGCCATTCCGCCGATACCAGGCGCTCATGGGCAGTGGTGTGTCATTGTTGCTTTTAGCACAATCAAAAACAATCCGGTCGTCCTCGGCGTTCATGGTGGCTGGTTGAATCACAAAAACCGTGCGCGCCTTGGCTCCTATCGCGTATGAGCCGCTGATCTCGCTGAGAAGCTCGCGCCCGGTTTTCGGTCTCCAATTTTCGCCTCCTCGCTGTTTTCTCAGGTGAGCAATGATCACCAGGGCCGGGGCTTTTTCCCCCCGGGGCAGGCTGGACCAGATGTTGTCCAGCGCCTCCATGTGATCCGCCTGGCCCTCCTCGCGGGCCACCTCCAGCCAGTGATCCACAATCAGCACATCAAATGGCCATTGATCCCAGAAACGCCTCAATTCACTACGAAACTCGGCCCGGTTGAAAGCCAGAGGGCAGGGCTTGGAAAACTTCACCCAGTCCTGGAATGACTCGGGCAAATCCAGAATTTCATTTTTCAGGCGGCGCAAACTGTTCTCACATTGTAAAACAAGGCTCCGAAACTGGCGTTTCACTTCGTAACCCATCCAGGTACCGGTGCCACGAGCTCCAGCAAAAGCCAGCGTGTTGGCCAGTCGGCTTTTTCCCAGGCCCGCCCAGCCGGCTATCAGGCATAGCTCACCCCGGCTAACCATGTCGGCGCCGATCAAAAAAGTGCTGGGATCGGGCTGATAGCTTTTAAGTTCCTTGATGGTCACGATCTCCAACCAGGGGCGGCTCTGCTCCCCAATGCGCGCGGTTTTTTCCCAAAGCTCGGCAAGCTCGGCCTTCACCGTCTCCAGGCTGAACTCCCCATTCCGCGCCAACTCTTGAAGCCGCTGGCTACGCTGGAGCGTCCAGCGGCGGGCAGCCAGGTCTTGGAGTATCCCCAGATAGTGAAGGAAATTAACCACGCTGTGCTCGCTTTCCGCAATGCTGGCCAGCCAGGCGGCATCCAGTTGAATTTTTTGCGCTTTGGCAAAATGAACCAACGTCACCAGGTCTATTGCATGGCCGCCTGCCCTCAGGGTCTCCATGAGTTCATACAATTGCCGGTGCCGGCCATCAAAAAAAAGCTTGGGCCTTAACTGATCCAGTAAAGCCCATTGCTCCATGCAACTGGGCGCCAGCATCACACACGCCAGCGCCGCCCGCTCCGCGCCCTCATCAAATGGTGGAAGATCGTTTTTTTGCATTCTTTCTCCCTTGTTCCCAACGGAAAATTTTCAACGCTGACCAGCGCAGGGTGCGCCTGAACTCAAAATCAGGCGCCGGCAAAAAACCCAGGGCATTCCATCGCTCGATGGTGCGCTCGGTGACCGAGTAGCGCAGCGCCAGGTCTTGTTTCGTGAGCATCACTCGAGCTGCAGCCACTTCCAACAACTGCTCGATTTCACGGCGCATCTTTAGGGCTCCGATACAAAATGGTTTGCGGGATCACTCCGTCCAGCGACTCAACAATGCGGTGGATCGCCACAAGGGATTTTTGATTTAATTCAACATCGGCTTTTTCATTTGATCCCCTGATCCGGTTGGAATGGATCGCCAGCAGCCGGGCCGCCTCACAAGCGGCTTCGATCAATTCAATTGGCGCAGTCTTCATGTTTGGCCTGTTTCTGGTAGTGGTTTTTCAAAACCCTCCATCCCTTGGCCATTTGCAGGTAATGCTCCGCCAGCCGCTCATTATCCTGCCTGAAAAGGCGCCACTTCATTGAAATTTCACGCAGTTTGTCCCGGCAAAGCGTGAACGCCCAATAATTGACTGAATTTTTCACAAGACCTGGACTTCACTGTTAGGACTGATCCTGACCAACTCCCCCCTGGCCTCGATTCGCACGGGACAGCCGCTGATCGTGGTAAATTGCCGCACCCGCGGCGCCTCCAGCCGGCAAACGGCCGCACAGCCATTCACCCGCTCCACCACCGCCGGCCCCTCAGCCAGCAAAATCCTCATCCCAGCCCTCAGTCTGAATTTTTCATGCACTATGGCTTTCATTTTTGCCCTCCATCACTCCCTCGTCTTCAATCACAAAAAGAGCACTGCCTACGGCGCAGTTCAGGATAACTTGGGTGTTGCGAGGGTTCATTTTTAACTCCTCCTGGCGTGACGCAGCGCCTCCTTGACCGAAATCAAGCCGCCGCCATTTTTGTTTTCATCCATCGGAACATATTCCACGTTGGGCGCACCGGGCCCGGCCAATGCCCTGATCTGCTCCAGGTCAAACAACAACGGCTTCCGGCGCCCCGGCCCGTTGGGATTGCAAGGTGCCAGATCGCCGGATTTGATCCGGCGCTTGGCCGTGCTTTGCGAAATATGCAACAACAAGCAGACCTCGCGCAGCATGATCCGGTTGGGGGGTATGTTGTAATTCGTTTTGATTTTTAATGTTACCATAACGAGTCCTACAATGCCATAGGATGTCATTTAATGTCAAGTCTTTTAATGCCATAAAGCGTCAAATAGTATCATATCGTTTTCTTATATGAGCAATACAATCAAAGGCACGACTCGGCGGCTCTATATCGCGGACGAGGATTTAGAGCGCTTAAAACGCTTAAGTGACGAAACCAATTTGGGGCAAACCGAAATTTTAACCCAAATCGTTCACGCCGGCCTGGTGAGTCTTGAAGCCAACCAAAACCGAATAACTTTCCCTTTGCGGTTCAAAATCCTGGATCAAAAGGATGAACCACGAACCACTCGGCCCATCGGTCAGCCATTAAAACGCATTTGAAAAAATCTCATAACCTGAAGGTCGGTGGTTCGAATCCACCCCCCGCAACCAAATCCCGGATATGCCATTTCCCCTTGCCAACACCGGCGAAAACGCCAATGGCCCGGTGGATGTCAAAAGCGAACAAACCAAGCCTTTTCAATTCATTTTCCCCCCCCTCCCTGAAGCGCCAACCTGAAGAGATCATCTCCCCTGTCCAAGCCGCTGCCGCACAACCGCTAGCAAAGCGGCTCCTAATCCCGCCCTGCGGGATCGGTGGTTCGAATCCACCCCCCGCAACCAAATCCCGGATATGCCATTTCCCCTTGCCAACACCGGCGAAAACGCCAATGGCCCGGTGGATGTCAAAAGCGAACAAACCAAGCCTTTTCAATCCATTTTCCCCCCCTCCCTGAAGCGCCAACCTGAAGAGATCATCTCCCCTGTCCAAGCCGCTGCCGCACAACCGCTAGCAAAGCGGCTCCTAATCCCGCCCTGCGGGATCGGTGGTTCGAATCCACCCCCCGCAACCAAATCCCTGTCCGCGTCTTGATGCCTTTGTTTAATCCGTGGATGCCCACTACCAAGTTTACGTCCTCCAAACCCCCCAAGGCCGCTTCTACATTGGCTTGAGCGAGGACGTGCCCCGCCGCCTGGAGCAGCACAACCAAGGCGTCTCCCACTGGACCCGGGAAAGCGGCCCTTGGACCTTGGTCTATGCCAGCCCGCCCATGGACTTGTCCGCCGCGCGGCGTTGGGAGAATTTCCTCAAACGCCAGAAAGGCGGCGAAGGCTTTTACCGCGCCACCGGATTGAAACGCGCAAGTGCAGGCTCCTAATCCCGCCCTGCGGGTTCTGCTTCCGGCTCCAGGGGGAAAACGCCGTGCGTTTTGTTGACTCCCTTGCAGGAAGGCCGCTCGGCGCGCCGGAATTGCCCTTGGGATCGTTTCTTTCCGTCAACCTGGACTTCTGCAAAAGCCCAGGTTAGCGCCTAACTATCATAATGACTTTCAAGCGCGCCTCTCCCGGTCAGCCCGGATAGCCGCCGCGATGCTTTCCGGCAAGATTTTAGAGCCATCCCGGGGAAGCAAGGTGCTTGGATCCACATCGTCCAAACCCAAGACCTCACATTCAACTTCCACCGGGCCAAGTTCGCGCACCAAGATTGAGCCATCCTCCTGCTTTTTAACCTCAAAAGAGGTCAACGGCTTGAATAATTGCCGACTGCAAATCCGGCCCTTTTTGTCAGAAGTCAACGTCACGGTGAAACTATCCCGCATTTTCCATTTTTTTCAAACCCTTCCCCCAGACATTTGGACCCGCCGGCGGGCGTGCGCTTTTGGTTACTTTCCCAGAACATACCACCCCGCCACGCGGTCCGCCGGATGTTTTTAATGGCTTTTTCTCCGCTCTGTTCCCTGTTCCCATGGTGCGGTCAGTCCTGCCACCAAATTAAGCCATTTTTTTCAACCAGGTAATCCTTAAAGCGCTCCCCTGGGGCGTCCTGGGCTTGCCCCGGTTTGATGAGAACCTTGAAGATGGGTGCGCATGCGTTGTTTTTAGTTGATTTGGTTCTCAAAGGCCACAGGGGTGAGTAACCCACGGCGCGGTGGAGCCGCGCGCGGTTGAAATAAGTTTCAAAATAGGTGAAGGCGTCCCCCCACGTAGCGCAGGCGTCCTCGCCTGCGGGTTCACGGAGCCTCCCGGCTCCGTGACTACAGAACTGATAAGGTCAAGCGAAACCCCTTAGAAGCACCAATCCGCCCATCAACCATTCATTTCCCATAACGCAGGCGTCCCCGTCCCGCACAGCGGGATTCAGCCTGCGTCCCGCAGGCCGGAGGCAACGAATGGAGATGAGAACATCTATGGGGTTTCTATTCTTACTTTCCCTCCTCGTCTGCATTGAGCAAACGCAGATAATGAATAATTCGAGGCACATTAACTATTTCCCCTCTCCCCCCGGGACAGGGCCAGGGTGAGGGTCTGTAGCGCAGGCGTCCTCGCCTGCGGGTTCACGGAGCCTCCTGGCTCCGTGACTACAGAATTACCAAGGTCAAGCGGTACCCCTAAGAAGCACCAATCCGCCCATCAACCATTCATTTCCCATAACGCAGGCGTCCCGTCCCGCACAGCGGGATTCGGCCCGGGTCCCGCAGGCCATGGGGAGATCCATGGCCAGCGCAGGATAATCCGCGCAGCTACAATTCCTCCCTCTCCCAGTGGAAGAGGGCTAGGGTGAGGGTGGTCAAAGTCTGTGACAGAACTTGATGTATTTCCCTCTCCCCCCGGGGAGAGGGCCAGGGTGAGGGGGCGTTTTCCCCCTTCGTTCCCTTCGTTTCCTTCTGTTCAAAATTCGTGTCCCTTCGTGTTCATTCGTGGTTGGTGTTTCCCCTTCACCATTTCTGCCCCCTTTTCCCTCCACCCCATCGTAGCAGAAAGCCAAGGTGATGGTGTGTAGCGCAGGCGTCCCCCCATGTAGCGCAGGCGTCCTCGCCTGCGGGTTCACGGAGCCTCCCGGCTCCGTGCTTGCTGAATTGCCGTCGTCAAACACACGCCCCTGGACGCACCAATCCGCACTTCAATCTCGCATTAGCCATAACGTATGGCGTCCCACAGGCTAGGGGCAGTATAATCCGTCCCGCTATAATCCCCCCCTTTCCCCCCGGGAGAAGGTCAGGCTGAGGGACCTCTTCTCCCTCTTCGTTCCCTTCGTTTCCTTCTGTTAAAAATCCGTGTCTATCCGTGTCCATTCGTGGTTGCTCTCCCCCCTTCACGCGCTCTTCCTCGTATTCCCCCTACCCCATCGTGGTAAAAGGCTAAGGTGAGGGTGTGTAGCGCAGGCGTCCTCGTCTCGCAGAGCGGGATTTGGCCTGCCGCTCGCAGGCTTATTCCCACCTTACGATGCGTGCTCACCTTCGTTACTGCACAGGAAAGATTGGTACTCAGTTTGTTGTTTCCGAGCGCGTCAGCTTGACCTTATCAGTGCTGCAATCACGGAGCCGGGAGGCTCCGTGAACCCGCAGGCGGGACGCCTGCGCTACATAAGGGACGCCTGCGCTATAGGAAATGAAAGGTTGCCGTGCGGACTGGGGTAACCAGGCGCGCCCGCTTGACGTTGGCAATTCAGCAGTCACGGAGCCGGGAGGCTCCGTGAACCCGCAGGCGGGACGCCTGCGCTACATGAAGGGGAAGCCGGCGCTGCAACAATCCTTTCGTCTGTCAGCCCTTACGAAGAGGGGAGAACCCGGTTCCCGGCGCCTGCTCCCTCCTTTTATTTCTGCGTCATGACGTTAAGGTCATCGCTGCTGCTGCCGGGGCATGGACTTTTTTTCACTTGCGCATCGGCGATGATGGTGCAACTTATGACAGTATTAAAATTAAGTGGTCTGATATTTTTTATTAGTTGAATCAAATGGCCGCGAACCTGGCATATCCGGATTTGACGCAACGCCCGCCGCGCAGCCCGCGCGTGCGCCTCGGCGGTTACGTCATTCTGCCCCGCATGCTCGACAAGGGTCGTGCGCTGCTGGCGGGCAAAAACGGCGAATACAACTACGCCTGCCCCCTGGACCAGCAATGGCTCACGTTTGCAGGGGTGGACGCGGAGGCCCTCAAGGCCCAGCTCGCCGCCGGCCTGGGCGACGGCGCGGTGCTGGAATGGATTGAGAAAAATGCGCAACACCGGCGGCATCCGGCGGAAATCGCCGCCTGGTCCGCCTGGCAGGAGCAACGCACGCCCGGCGCGGTGGAGCTGCGCGATTTTTTCCAGGGCGTGCATGCCAAAATCGCGCCCGCCCGCGCGGACATTGTCACGTGGTTTGACCTGCTGGACCTGGATGATTACGTCTCGTTCGGCGGCCAGCCCTGACGCGGAAAATGTTTTTACGGATTTGCGGTCACCGTCGCCCGTCATAGGGCGCTAGGCGGACGGCGGCCCGCAAAAGGCACGGATGGGTGTCCGTGCCTTTCCTTTTTTAGGGGGCGCTTCCCGCAACACCGGGAGGCGCTTCCTGCCCTGTTCATTTTTTGGGGGACGGATTGGCCGCTCTGGCTGGCGCCGCCGCGCGCGCCGGGGCCCGGCCCATCACCGCCATCAGCCATTCCTGCGCCGGCACCAGATGCCGGTAATAGAACGCCTGCATCATGTCTTCCGCCGGCACGGCCAGGCGCGTCACCTCCCGCCCGCCGATGCTGGCGCGGCCCTCCAGCACCAGGCTGATGAGGGCATTGGTCTCCAGCGCGGGCGCGGTCAGGTTGAGCCGCGCCAGATTCGTGCCCGCCGGCACGCGCCCGCCGCTGAGCACGAAGCCCTTGGGCGCCTCCTTGAGGGCCACCTTGATTTCATTGGTGAAACCATCCTTGCGCAGCGCATGCACGGTCACCGGCACACTGCCGCCGGCGCGCACATTCAGGCTCGCCGGCACCACCCGCAGCTCAAAGTCCGGCCGCGGCGCGCTCAACCGCAAGCGGTAGGCGTGCTCCGGCCCGCCCTGATTCTGGGTGTCGCTGACGTGCACGAAAAAGCGGCCGCTGGCCGGCAGCGTGAGCATGAGATAGGAGTCGGCATGATGGGTGTTCAGGCCGGTGGCCTTGTCTTCGTGGTCGTCGTTGAAGGCAACCTGCCGGCCCTGGGCATCGGTGATGCGCAACTGGGCGTCGAGCGGCGAGTTGAGCCGCCGGGCCATGATTTCCGCCACCACCGTTTCCCCGGCCCTGCCTTCAAAGGCAAACACATCCACATCCCCCGGACTCTGGATGCGCCCATTGATAATCGCCGGCAACGTCACCCCTGGCGCCGTCCGCAGCGCGTTGTTCGGCTCCGTTTCCTCCATTTCCGGCAGGGTGTCGGCGGCAAAAGGCACGGGCGGCGATTCCAGTTTGTCGCCCTTGAGCCGCAGCCATTGGATGCCCGGCGCGTCGGGAGTCACCTCCAGCGTCGTTTGCGTCAGATTCCAGCCCTTCAAGGCCACTTTCGTGGTCTGCCCCACCGGCCCGCCCAGGGGATAAAGGCTGGTAATGAACGGCACCGCGCCCGCTGTAATCCGATACACAAAATCCTCCCGCCCCCGGTAAATGGCGTCCTTGATTTCAATCACATACTCGCCGTCCGCCGGCAGCTCGTAGTAGAGCACGGGGTCGGGATGGAAGCGGTAATCGTCGGCATATTGCAGCTCCTTCCCCCGGCTGTCGTACAGGGCCACCGTGGCCTGGAACCATCCCGGCACCGCGTCCGCCACATACGGGATGAGCTGCCGCGCCTGCACGTGCAACACCAGCCGCTCGCCCCGCCGCCCTTTGAAGCGGTAGCGGTCCACATCCCCCGGCAGAATCTGGCCGTTAATCACCACCGGCAGCGACACCGTGGCCCCCAGTTCCGTGGGGTTGGCTTTCGGCTCCACCTCCAGATGCTCCGGCAGCTCCCCCACGTAAAACGTCACCGGATTGGACAGCCCCGCCGCCGTCCGCACCCGCAGCTCCCGCCGGCCTGGCGCGGCGTCGGGCGCAATGCTGATGCGCAACGCCACATCTTCGGCCAGTTGCGGATTGGGCGGACGCTGGTTTTTGGGATTGGCCAGCTTGCGCCGGATTTCATTCATCTCCTTTTCCAGCGCGGCGCGGTCCAGGCGCTCGATGACGTTGGTGTTGAACTCGCTGACAAAACTGACCACCGGGTTGGTCTTGGGCGTGGTGGCCAGCCCCTGTTGCATGTTGCGCAAACGGTCCCGCAGCAGGGTGAGCTGTCGTCCATTCAACGGCTTGATGTGCTCCACCACCACGCCCTCGACGCCGCCGCCCGTCACCACCGCATTGGTGATGCCGTCCAGATACTGGCCGCTCAACACCGCCTGAAACATGGCCCCCTGCTTCCCCCCCGCCGGAAAGATGTAACCGATGTACGGGTTGCGCTGCGCCCACGCCGGCGCCGCCCCCGCCCATAACATCACCGCCGCCAGCACCGCCGCGGCGCCCAGATTCCAGACTGCCATCATTGGCATGCGTCAAATGATTTCCCGCAACAACCCCGCCGTCTTCAACCCCTCCTCCCCCACCGGCATCACCCGCGCCAGCTTGCCCTGCGGATGCGGCAATTTGGCCTGCAAATCAATCCCCAGCAGCTCGTACATCGTCCCAATCAAATCCGCCGGATACACCGGCCGCTCCTTCACCTCCTCGCCCCGTTCGCTGGACGCCCCCAACACCTGCCCCCGCTTGAAGCCCCCGCCGCTCACCAGCGCCGAAAACACCCGCCCGTAATGCCCCCGCCCTCCATTCCACGGCGCCTCGATGTCCACCTTGGGCGTCCGCCCAAACTCCCCGCAACACCAGACAATCGTCGTGTCCAGCAACCCGCGGTCGTGCAAATCCTGCAACAACGTCGCCAGCCCCTTGTCCAGCTCCGGCAGCTTGCGGCGCATCGCCTGGAAATGCTCCTTGTGCGTGTCCCACCCCTTCGAGTTGATGGTGACATACGGCACCCCCCGCTCCACCAGCCGCCGCGCCACCAGGCACGACTGCCCAAACGTGTTCCGCCCATACCGGTCCCGCAGCTCGTCCTTTTCCTCCGACAAATCAAACACCTTGCCGGCATCCCCCAAAATCAAGTCATACGCCATCTTCTCCGCCGCCTCGAGCGACTTCACCTGCGGGTCCCCCGGCGCCAGCCGCCGCAAGGTGTCTATCTGCTCCAGCAAATCGCGCCGGTGTCGCTGCCGCTCGTCCGTGATGCCTTGAGCCACCACCCCCTCCACTACAAACCGCGCCTGTGCCGGGTCTCCGCCCGTGGCAAAGGGCTTGTACTTCGACCCCAGAAATCCCGCCTCCGAAAAACGCCCCTGCGGCTCCGTCAGCACAATGTAAGGCGGAATCAAACCGCTATAGCCCGCCTCGTACCCCTTGAACAATGCCGTCACCGCCCCCATGCTCGGATACACCTCCGTCCCCCCGGGACTCCGGCCCGTCTGCACCCAGTACGCCGCCGTCTCATGCCCATTGTTGCCGTGGGTCATGCTGCGAATCAGCGTGTACTTGTCGGCCTGTTTGGCCAGCAACGGCAACAACTCGCAAATCCGTATCCCGCTCACATTCGTTTCAATGGGCGAGACCAGCGGCCCGGCGTAGGCCGCCCCGGCCTCCGGTTTCGGGTCAAACGTGTCCAGATGACACGGCCCGCCCCACAACCAAATCTGGATGACAGATTTGGCCTTGGGCTTTTTGGACGCATCCGGCGTGGCCGCCAGCGGGCCAAAACTCAGGAAATCTCCCAGCATGAACGTCGCCGCTCCCATCAACCCCACCCGCATCATCGAGCGGCGGGACAAACGCGGCCCCTGGCCCGTCACCAGGGCGGCGTACTCCGGGCATCCCAGAGGCTCAGTCATGGTTTTCATATGCACATTTCGGGCGCTTCATCCTGCCATTCACCCAGCCTCGCACGCAGGCCTGTTGCGGCCATGCAAAACCGATGTGCGCCATAGATTTGACGTATGGTTACCCTGGAACATTACATGAAATCGCTGCCTCTGGCAAACCTTGTTGCCTGGAAAGCCGGCGCAGGGCGGCACAGAGGCCAGCCCGCGGATTGGGAAGTTTTCGGGGGGGCAGGGCGAGGGGGAAGGCGGGCCTGCTCGCGGGCAAGGTAGCCTGAAAATCGTTGGCATGGGGCGTGGTTTGGCGCAAAATCGCGGCATGGCAACCCTCCACCACTTGCGGGCCGGTGTCATCGGCACCGGGTTCATTGGGCCGGTTCACGTGGAAGCCCTGCGCCGGCTGGGCATCCAGGTCACCGCGCTGTGCGACCTCCCGGACCGCGTCCGCCCCGCCGCCGACCGCCTCGGCATTCCCGCCGCCTACACGGATTACCGGAAACTCCTCGCGGCGCCAGACGTGGACGTCGTCCACATTACCGCGCCCAACCGCTTTCATTGCGAAATGGCCCTCGCCGCCCTGGCCGCCCGCAAGCATTGCGTCTGCGAGAAACCCCTCGCCATGAACACCCGCGAAACCGCGCGCATCGTCCAAACCGCCCGCCGCGCCGGCACCGTTTTCGCCGTCAACTACAACGTCCGCTTCTACCCCGCCGTGCTGCAGCTCCGCCGCATGGTGGAGCGCGGCGACCTCGGCGACATCATCCACGTCAACGGCTCCTACCTCCAGGACTGGCTCTTCAAACCCACCGACTACAACTGGCGCCTCCTCCCCAAGGAAGGCGGGCCCCTGCGCGCCGTCGCTGACATCGGCACCCATTGGATGGATACCGTCTCCTTCATCCTGGGCGCCCCCATCACCCGCGTCATGGCGGACCTGGCCACCTGGCACAAAACCCGCCAGCGCCCCCTCGGGGAAGTGCAGACTTTCGCCCGCGAAGACCAAACCACCCGCTACGCCACCTACCCGGTAAAAACCGAGGACTTCGCCAGCGTCCTGCTCGAATTCCGCAACGGCGCCCGCGGCAACCTGGCCGTCTCCCAGGTCGCCGCTGGACGCAAGAACTGCATCCGCCTCGAAATCTACGGCAGCAAACAATCCGCCTGGTGGTGTTCCGAAGAACCCGAAACCCTCTGCCTCGGCCGCCGCGATGAACCCAATGCCGTGGCCCTGCGCGGCACCCCCGCCTTCGGCCCGGACGCTGCGCCCTTCGTGGACTACCCCGCCGGGCACGTCGAGGGATTCCCCGATACCTTCAAGATGCTTTTCCGCGCCGTGTACCGTGCCATTGCGGAAGGCAATACCACCGCCCCCTTGTTTGCCACGCCTGAAGACGGCCATCAGGAGGTGGCCGTCTGCGAAGCCATCCTCAAAAGCCATCAAACCCGCCGCTGGACGGCCGTCCGCGCCTGACCTCCTCCCGCCCCGCGCCGCCGGCCCCTCAGCCCATCCAGGCCCGCTCCCGGTTCTGCACCTGGGGCAGAATTTGTTTCACCAGTTGCACGTTTTGCTCCACCTGGAAATCAAACATCCCCACACAAATGAAATCCGCCCCGTGGGCAAACGCATAACGAAAACCCGACTCCGGCCGGATGGCCCCCGCCGCCAGCACCTTGAACGCAATCCACGGCTTGTCCACCTCCTGCATGAAGGCGATGGTCTTCTCCGGCTCCAGGTCCCAGTAATTGTCCGCCCGGTTGTCAATCACATCGTCCCGCTGGTCCGGCCGCCGCGCTGACCAGTACTGCGTGTGGTGGAGCGTCTTCATGTAAAACTCCGCCCCCATCTTCTGCCGCTCCGCCTCGATAATCACCTCCAGCTTGTGCGCCCCAATGCCGGCCGGCACCTTCTGGGACTTCACCAGCTCCACGCATTTGGCCAGCAGCTCCAGCCGCTGCTCCTTGTACCACCGGTCCCCAATCACCCCCTGCACATACACCGCCGCCGCCCCGAAATCTATGGACTTCAGAATGTCCGTCCGCCAGTCGTCCGTCCCGGGATGCCCCTCGGCAATCCACTGCATCTTGCCCCCGCGCTCCTTCCAGTACCGCGCAAAAACATCCATCGGCTTCTTGCGCGGATCCGCAATGATCGTGTTGATGCCGTGTTCCTCCATCAACTGCAACGTGTCCAGCACCTTCTCCTCCGTGTTGTAGGCCCGCATCAACGCCGGCACGTAATTCAAGTCCCGCGAATGCGCCCAGCCGCTGATCAGATTCCCCCCCGAAATCAACCGGCTCACCGTCAGCTTGCCGATGCGCCCGGTCGGCAGCGTGCCGCGCGACCCCGCCCGCACCGGCCCCGGCGCCGCCCCGCCCGGGCCGCCAGACGGCTCCGCCGCCGCCAACCCGCCCGCGCTCACCGCCGCGGCGGACACCACCACCGATTGCGAAATAAAATGCCGACGATTCATCTTCGTTTTCATGGCTGTTTAATAGGATACCTGCACCGGCCAGCAGCCGCAAGTTTGCAAACCGGCAAACAAGGCTAGCTTCTGGCCATGGCACCGCAACCCTCGCGGGGAGGAGCTAGGGCCCCCCGGCTCCCGGCCCGCTGAGGTAATAATAAAGGGTTTCCGGACGCAAGGCGATGCGCCGGGCATCCCCGCCGGGCGCCACCCGATAGCCATTGGCGTCCAGCGCGGTCACCTGCAACTGCGCCGCATCCGGCCGTTTGAACCGCACCTCGCCCCGAATCGCCCGCATCTGCCACGGGTCCCGCCCAATGTTCACAATGCGGTTGGTCCCCGGCCCCGCCGGCTCCACCTGGAAGCCGGTGGCCCGCTCCTCGCTCATCACCTGCAACAGCAGCCGCTGCGACTGGCCAATCGGCCGGGCATCCAGCGGCACCACCACCACCGCCCCCAGCTCCAGCTCGGACTCAATGACCACATCCGGCAGCTCCACCGTCCCCGCTGCCCGCAACGCTCCGCAAACCCCCTGGGCCTTGGCCGCCTGCAAGGTCAACACCCCCCGCCCGTAATCCAGCACCAGCTCGCGCGTGGCGCTGGTCACCACCTGCTTCTGCCGGTCTATCCAGCCGCGCAGCTCCGCCAGCTTCACCGCGTGCGGCTGCGGGGAAAATTCCACCTCCGTCCGGCCCACATAATGCACCAGCGGGTCAATCCGCTGGCCCGCCTTCACCTCCATCCCCTGCGGCACATCCTTCAACCGCAGCTCGTCAAACGACGCCCCCAGCGGCAGCGGCGTGCCCTTGAGCTGCAACAAATCCCCCTCATTCAGCCGCACCTGCGCCACCACGGGCCCCCGCACAATCAAGCCCTGCCGGAAAATCAACGCCCCCGCCGGAAACTGCCCCATCATCACCGGCGACATCAGCGTCCACGGCTGCATCCAGAAGTTCGGCTTCACCTGCCACTGGCTGCCGTCCAGCGCAAAATGCACCACACTGTCCGTCCCCTGTAGCGCCCCGTAGGCCGCATAGTACAACACCGCCTCCGTGCGGTACCGGTTCGGTCGCGTGAACGTCGTCTCCGAAATCATCGTCGGCTTGTTCTGATAGTGAATGTCCATCACCGGATGCACAAACTCCCTCCCCTTGCCCGGCCCCTCCGCCTCAAACCGCAGCGCGCTGCGGTCGGAGTACGTGTGCCCCTCCCGGATGCTCCACTCCGCATTCGGGCCTTTGTGATGGCAGCCAAAGTACCCGTGCCGGTCCACAAAATCCCCCTCCAGATAACTCCACGCCTCCAGCGGCCCGAAAACTTCCGGCGACGCCGTGCTCCAGTTCGACGCGCAAATCACCCCCTTGAACCCCAGCTTGCGCAAATACTGGTACATCTGCCGGTAAAACGCCCGCTGCGTCTCGAACAAAAACCGCGCCGTGTCCATGTCCCGCGGCCGTTTCTCATTGAACATGTTCCACAACGGCCGGAACGCCATGCGCCCCTCCGCCGGCGCATCCCGCTTCTCCCGCGCCCCGCCCCACCGCGCCAGCGCCGCCTCCAGGCTGCCATACTGCTTCACCAGCCAGTCCCCAAACTGCTTCTCCAAGATGCGCAACTGGGGGTCGGGAATATTGTTGGCGGAAAACGTCCAGAAAAAGAACGAATCCTCATTCTGAATCTCCAGCCCCATCACCGCCGGCTCCTCCACCAGCCGCCGGCCGCTGCTTTCGCCGGGGGTCAGCAAGAGCGCCTCCCACCAGCGCCGGTACCGCTCCTGAAACTCCGGATTGAACATCAGCGCCGCAAACGGATGCTTGTTCCCATCGTACCCCGGCAGCCATGCCAGCTCCGCCGCCGGCCGGAACCACAGCGGAAAATAAATCGAGTACAACGTATAAATCCCCTCCGCCTTCATCTCCTCGGCAATCATGATGGCCCGCCGCACCTTCCCCGCATCCACCTCCCCGTTCTTGTCAAACACCGCCCCGTGCACCCGCATCAGGTTCACGCCCCGCTTGGCCAGCAGCCGCGCCGTCCGCCGCACCCCCTCCCGGTCCAGCCCGCTGGGCGGCCCGTTCACCGCCCAGAAATTCACCGGCGTCCCGCTGCCAGCATGCACAAACCGCCCCCCCTTCACCTGGATAAATCCGTGCTCGCCCGCCGTTTTCTCGTTCAAAAACCGCAGGTCCATCGGGCTTTCCTGGAAGGCATCCGGCGCGGGCGCAAATGGCACCCATTCCTCCGGCGCCGCCGCGGCCAGGCTCGCCAGCCCGGCCAGCCCTGCGCCCAAAACCAGGGCCCGGCCATAAAGCATCAGGCATTGCATAGGAAGTCGTGTTTCTCCCTTGGATGCGGGGCCACGCCGGATTATTCACCGCGCCCACGCACGGTGGCGCCCCGCCGCGCCGGCAACTTCCACCCCGGCCCTTCCCTTCGCGCCGGGCGCGCCGCCCCCGGCCTCCGGCTCAGTGCAGCAACCGCGAAGTCATCGCATAGATGATGAGCAGCAGCAGCACCACTCCCGTCCCAAAGAAGAAATACCCAAAGGCCCGCGCAATCACCTGCCAGCGCGCCCACTCGTCCTTCACGCGGAATTGATCCAGCCGCCCCTCGGCCACCAGCCGGTCATACCACCGGCGGCGTTCGTGCAGCATCTCCGTCTTGGAAATGCGCCCGGAGAAAATGACCGTGTCCATGGGGAACTTCTCCAGCCGGAAATGCGTGTTGAAAAAGTGAATGGTGAATATGAACCCCGCCGCCAGCAGCGCCTCGTCCGAGTGCACAATCAGCGCCACATTAATCATCCACCCCGGCATGAAATGGGAGAAGAATTGCGGGAACCACATAATCAAACCGCTCATGCCGATGATGGCCACGCCCCAGAACACCGCAAAATAATCAAACCGCTCCCAGTACGTCCACCGGTCAAACTGCGGCTTGGGTCCCTTGCCAAAAAACCAGCGGTTGTGCGCAATGAAGTCCCGCCAGTCCTGCAGCGTGGGAATCATGCTGTCAGGGCTGATCAGCACGTCCTTCAGCCGCTTCCATGACACGCGGCCCGTCGCCGGATCGCGCACCGCCTGCCGATGACTCCACGCGTGCCAAGCCAGGTCCGCCAGATGCAGCCCAAAGTACAGGAAGGTGATGATTGCCCCAAACCGGTGCAAAATCCGCGCCACATCCGGCCCGCCCATCACGTGGAACATCGCCCGGGCCCAGTCCGTGTAATAAAACTTCAACGGCATCCCCGTGATGACCAGCAGCAGAAAACTGCTCACCACCAGCACGTGCAAAAACCGCTCAAACGGCACAAACCGCGTGAACCATTCGTCCCCCTGCTGGGTCTGGATTTTGGCCTCGCGGAATTTTTTCGAGTCGGTCAGATACAAATACACCGAGCGCACCAGCCACAACAGCGTGTGCGCCCCGAAAAACGCAAACACCGCCAGCAGCAGCCCCGTCATCCCCACAAACACCGCGTGCAACACCGGATAATTCTCCCGGTCCATCGGGTTGGCGTGCGGAATGTATTTGGCAAAGCTCGCCGTGGCCCCCGGATGACACTGCGCGCACGTCTGCACAATGTTGGACGCGCTCAGCCGCGAGTCCGGATGACTGGCCGGCAGCACATCGTGGTGCCCGTGGCAGTCAAAACACGCCGCCACATCCGGCGCCGTGTTGGGCTTGCCCAGCGCCATGGCCTTGCCGTGATACGTGTCCCGGTAATGCGTCAGCCGGTCCTCGTGGCACCGCCCGCAGATGCGGTCGCTGATGCTCTTGAAGTGCCCGCTGTGCGGCGGCTCAATCGTGTGCGCCGTATGGCAGTCATTGCACGACGGCGCGCGCTTGTCCCCCTTCGCCAGCAACTGCCCGTGCACGCTCCGCTCGTAAATCTCCTCCACCTTCACGTGGCATTTGCCGCAGGTTTTGGCCACGTTGGCCGGGTTGATGGGCGCGCTGCGGTCCACCGTCCGCTTGATGTCATGCACGCCGTGGCAGTCATTGCAACTGGGCGCCACAATCAACCCCTTCAATTGCAGCGCCCGCCCGTGAATGCTCTCCTGATACTCATCCGCCACGTGCGGAAACCGCATCCGGTACTCCTGCGTCAACCCCGGGTTGTCATGGCATTTGGCGCACGTGCGCGCCAGGTTCAGCTTGTACACCGGCGACCCGGGATGCTTGGTGGGGATAATCTCGTGCGCCCCGTGGCAGTCCCAGCAGTGGGCCGACGCCGAGGACCCCAGCACATGGCTCAGCCCGTGAATGCTCGTGGCATACTCCGCCGCCGCCTGGACATGATTGGTCTGTGGCGGGTGGCACTGCGCGCATTGCGGGCGGGGCAGGGGAGTGTCGTGCACCGCCTCCTTAATCCCCACATGGCAGTCCACGCAATTGATTTTTGCATGCACCGATGCCGAAAATAAATTGGTGGGAAACGCCGGCAGCGGCACCTCCTTGCCCTTCACCTTGCGCACCTGCGCCTCGCCGTGGCAGTCCAGGCAGTCCTCGTTGCTGATGATTTCCGGCCGCGTCTCGGCCGCGCTCAATTGGCCCAGGGCCAGCCCCAGGCCCAACCCCAGGCCCGCCACGCGGCGCCAAAATGTGAATCCTGACATAAACCAATCGGCTGCTTCTCCGGACGGCTACATCGGGCCGCCGTTGTGACATTCATGACACTGGTAACCCGAGGGAATTTCATCCCCCGGATGCTCAAACGGCTGGCCCCGCGCATTGAGCTGCTCCAACTTGGCGCCATCGCCCTGGGCCAGGATGATGTGGCAGATGCTGCAATCCTTGAACACGATTTTCTTTTTCCCGTCCGCGCTCACATGCTTGTCATCATGGCACCGCGTGCACCCCGGCCAATCCTTGTGCCCGATATGGTTGGGATACGCCCGCCAGTTCACCTTCATCCCCGGGAAAAAGTTGCGCCGGTAAATCTCCTGCAGCGCCACCACCGCCGCCTCCGCCTTCGGATGCCCCGGATACTTGGCGCGAATAAACTGCGCGATCTTTTGGGTGGCCTCCTCCGCCGTCTGGTAATTTTGGGTGAGAATGTACAAGGCGTTGGTCTTGATCCACGGCAGCCCCGGATCAATCTGCCCCAGAGACATCGCCAGATTCACCGCGTCATTGGGCGCCTTGAAAATGTGCGCCGGCCGGTTGTGGCAGTCCACGCAATCCATCCGCCGCATCCGGCTCCTATCCACCTTGTTGGTGTAACCGGGCAGATGAAACTCCGTCACCCGCCCCTGCATGTCGGTCAGCCGCACATACGGAATTACCATCCGCGAATCATCCGCCGGCACATATTCCACGATATGCCCCACATTCATGTGCCAGTGAATGCCCCCCACCGGCCCGTGCGTCGGGTCCGCCCCGCCCACCTTCAACAACAGCCGCAGGTGATGCACCGTGTTGGTCTCATCCCCCAGATAATACGTGTAGAGCCGGTCCGTGTTGCCCACAAACTTCGCCGGCCAGTGGCATTGCTCGCACGTCTCCTGCGCCGGCCGCAAGTCCTTGATGGGCGTGGGAATCGGCCGCGGATATTTGTTGGCCAGCGTCGCATACACCTGGTAGCTGCCGCTCAGCTTCGACTTCACAAACCACTCCGCCCCCGGCCCGATATGGCACTCCGTGCAGCTCACCCGCGCATGGGGGCCGTTCTGGTACGCCGTCATCTCCGGCTCCATCACCTGATGGCAGGCCTGCCCGCAAAACACCGTGGACTCCGTAAAGTGATACGTCTGGTAACTGCCCAGCGCCGAAATCAACAAAAACGCCAGCAACCCCCCAATGCCCACCAGCACCACCCGCCGGTCCCGCGCCATGCTCAAATCAAATTGCAGCCGCGGCGCCGGCCCGCCCCCCTTCATGATCTGCCGCCGCCGCCACCACACCCCCAGCACCGCCAGCCCCAGCCCCAAAAACAAAAACGCCGGCGCCACAAAAAACGTCAGTATCCCCACATACGCATTGCTGCCCCCCTTCATGCCGTGCATGACAAACAGCATGAGAAAGCTAAACAGACTGCCCGCCATGATGATTAGCCCGGCCACCAGCAGCCAGTTGCGGTGCAGCAGCGGATTGGGAGCCGTTTCGCGTTGGGGTTGCTCAGCCATAGGCCATTTCCGGAGTTGTCATCGTTCACCTTACGCCACTCGGGCCACACTCAACAAGCACGCAAAAGCCCGCCAGCCACCGTGGGGCGCTGGCGGGCTGATTCGTGCACCGGCCCGCTTTGGGGCACGGTAAAGACAGAGCCGCAAAGCGGCGGACGACTTACTTCTTGAACGTGCGCATGTATTTGACCAGCGCCTTGATCTGGTCATCCGTCAGGCCCTCGGTGGGCTTCATCAGGGTTTTGTCCCCTTCTTTCAAGCCCTCCTTGATGGCCTTGAAGGCCTCTTCATCCTTCATCTTTTCCTGCACCTTCGGATCCGTGTAATCCTTGGCGCCCAGTTTCTTGCCCATCTTGGTGTCGCCCTTGCCATCCGAGCCGTGGCACTTGGCGCACTCTTTCTCATAAATGGCTTTGGCATCCTGGGCTTGCAATCCGGCCGCCGCCAGCGCGACGACCCCGATGATGACGAGGTGTTTGATCATAGTCGTGTTCAATCTCTATCCATTGGACGCTTGTGGGCGCTTTCTATTTCATTTTCGGTTAAAATGCCCCCCGCGTCACTGCTTAAAACCGAATCTGCAGCGACGAATACACCATGTGCGCGTCAAAGTCATTCCGGCCCCCCGCCGTCGCATCGCGATGCGTGAAAAACCCATACTTCAACGCCAGCCGGATGTTGTCGCGCAACCGGCGCGTCAACCCCGCCGTCACCGCATGTTCCCGGGCGTTGGCGCCGTACGGCACGCCAAAGGCCGAATTGTCGCTGTAGTTGTCAAACGCCCGGTAGTAGAAATAGGTCGTTTGCAGGTCCGTCTTGTCGTCCACCACCCACCCCACCGTGGCGCTGGCGCTCCAGTAATTGTTCCGCGCCTCCAGCACCGCCTGCGTGAACGAGCTGGCCGGCGTCTCCGTCTTGCTGAACACCACATTAAACCCGCCCTGCAAATACAGCCGCGACCACGGCACGTAGGTGATGTTCTGCGCCAACACATGCGAAGTCATCCTTCCGCTCTCCACCTCCGGCAGCCCCGCCTCGTTCACCGGCTTGGTGTCCACCGTGGAAATCTGATAATCATACCGCGTTACCAGCGTCACCTTCTGATGCGGCCGCAGCGTCAACCGCGCATTCACATCGTCCGTCGTGAAGTCCTGCCCCGCAATGAAACCCGGATACCGGTTGGCGCTCAGCGGATCATTCGCCGTGCTGTCCACCAGGTGTTCATAGTCCGTCGAGCGCATCTTCCGATAATACTGCGCATCCAGCGTCACCCGCCGCGAGGCGTACCAGTTCACGCCCACCGTGTACTTCTGCCCAAACCGCGTGTCCTCCACATAATGATTCACCGGCAGCGGAAACGCCGCGCCAATCTCTGTCAGGTCGCCCTCGCCCTGCATCCACTCCCCGCGGGCGTAAAACACCCAGTTCGTCAACCCCGTGTAACGCAGCTCCAACTGCTCCGCCAAATCCAGCACCTCCCGCTCGCTCCGCGCGCTCACCGGCGTCACCGGCCCCACGCCGGTCTGGAAATACCACGCCTCGCTGTCCATCCCCGTCCGCTGCAGCCGGAAGGACGGCACCAGCGTCCAATTCGGCCACGGGTTGTACATCAGGTTCAAATTGGCCACGTGGTCCTTCAACTGCGAACCCCCGCTCAACCCGTAAAAGCCCAGCCCGCTCGCCAGCGCCGGCACAAACTGCACATCATAATCGTTGCCGTAAATCCGGCTCCCTCCCACGTCGCTGTCCAGCGTCGTGTACCCGTAACCCGTCGAGAAAAACAGCTTCTTGTGCAACTGGCTCTCCACAAACGCATGCGCGCTCCAGGCCTCCGACCGCACCGTCTCCCGCTGCGTCACCCGCCGGTCCGCCGCCTCACCCGGCCATTGCCGCATCTTGCGCGCATTGTCCAGGTCACTCCGGTCATACCGCACCCCGGCGCCCAGCGTGAACTTGCCCACCGTGTGCCGCAAGTCGGCCTGCCAGATGTCCCGCTCCTCATCAATATCATAAAACGACGGCACGATGCCCCGCACCGGCCCCAACCCGTAAGGATGCACATACCCCCACGACGTCGAGCTTTTCAAACCCTCCCGCATCTGATGCGTGTACTTCAACGTCAAATGCGGCAGCTTCTTCAACCGCAGCCCGCCTTCCACCCAAATCTCGCCCCGGTCCAGCGCCAGCGCGTCATCATACAAATCGTACCACCCCTCCGTGGGCCGGAAAAACCCGCCGCTCCCATCGTCCCACGTCCGGTAATACGTCAGCCCGCCGCGCAAAAAGCCCACGTCCTCCTTGGTAATCTCCAGCCGAGCCTTGTAGTCCTGATTGTCAAACAACACCCGCCCATCCATCAACAGCGTCACCTTCTTCCCCAAATCCCGCTGATAATGGAAGTCCTCCATCCCCCCAAACACCCGGCGGCGTATCTGCTGCCGCTGCTGGAAGGCCCCGCGATTGCCATCCAGCGTCAATCCCCCCGCGGAGAACTCTATCCAGTTGCTGTACGCCTCCAGCTTCTCCTCCAGCGACTTGGCGTCCGCGGCGGCGGTGGCTTCGGCGGCCTGGGCGCCCAAGGCCGCCGTTAAACCCCCGCACACCAACAACCAGCCCAGCGTGTTCACTGACCGGCCCCGGGAAAGCTTTGTGGTTTTCATGGGATGTATTCCGGGAGGTTAAAACCGCAACGACGGATTCACCCGCGAGCCATGCACCGCCTCATGACATCCCGCGGTCCAACACGTGCCCTGCTGCAAACTGATCTTGTGATCCACTCCCCCAATCAGAATCTTGCCCGGGGTCACCTGCTGGAAATGACACTTCAAACACAAATTCGCATTCCGCGCCGTCAGCATCTTCGCATTCACCGTCCCGTGCGGGTCATGGCACGTCGTGCACCCCTCCCGCATCGCCGCATGCTCAAACACGTACGGCCCCCGCTGCGTCTCATGGCACTTCAGGCACGCCTCGTTCTGCGCCAGCAGCGCCGTGCCCCCGCCTCGCGTCGCCGGCCCCTTGTGCGGATCATGGCAGTCCGTGCAGCTCATCCGCCCCTCCGGCACCGGATGATGATGCGGCGTCTGAAACGCCCCCCGCTTGTCCAGGTGGCAGGTGAAACACGTCTCGCTCGATTTCCGCGGATTCAAAATCGTCGGCCGGTCGCTCACCACCGTCGCCTCCAGCGTCAAATTGTGGCTCGCCATCCGCCGCTCCCCGCCCGATTCCACATGCAAACTGCCCGGCCCGTGGCAGCTCTCGCACCCCATGTTCAGGGCATTCGGCCCCTTGGCCATCAGCCGCGCGTGCGCCGCCGTCTGGAAATCCTTGTAGATTTCCTCGTGGCACTGCTCGCATTCCTTGGAGCCGACATACTTGGCTCCCGGAATGTCCGGCGGCACCACCACCGTGCGCGTCACCGTGGCGCAGGAGGCCGCCAGCAACGCCAGCCCCCCCACCGCCGCCAGGCCCCAGCCCCCGCCCGGTATTCCGTCCAATATTCGTTTTAACATAAGCGGCCTCACCCGTTGAGTGTTGCCCAAACTCACCGTCCCGGCCTATTTGGCCAGCTCGGCCTTCACCTTGTCGTTGGCCACCCGCAACAAATACCGCGCATAAGCGTTGTTATGCACGCCATAACTGCCGTCGTGTTCCACCAGATAGAGGTTGAAGCGCGCTTCTTTGATGGCCTGCGGCAAGCCATTCGTGGGATTGTTCTGCACGGTGGCGCTCGGCCCCGTCCACGACAGCGCCCCCGCCGGCGCCGGCGACAATTGCCCCGGCGTGCTGAACTCCCACGCCAGCTCCGGCACGCTGTTGGTCACCCGCACCCCGTTCACCACCCGCACCACCCGGCCCGCATTCCGCAAGGCCGCCGGCGCCTTCGTCGTCGCCCACAACACCAGATTGCTCTTCACCTCCGCAATCTTGTTGCGCGTCACCTCCTGGGTGAACTCAATCAACAGCTCCATCCACTCGTCATCCTGCCCCGTGTGGCAGTCGCGGCACTTGTCAAACGTCTGCGTCGGATTGAAATTGTGCCCCGTGTGATTGGGATTGTTGGCCGTCGGGTTGGTCACCGTCACCTTCTGCATGTGGCAGTCCACACACTGCTTCTCCAACTGCCAGTGCGGTGACATCGGCGCCGGCGCGTTCGTCGGCACCACCCCCAGATTCCCCACCAGTATATTATACTGCGGCGAATGATGCGGCGGACGCGACGTCCCGGAAGGATCCGCCCCGCGCCCGTTGTGGCACTGGCCGCACACCTGCACATTCGCATCGTACCCCTTCTGCACCATGTTGGTCCCCGACGTCACCATGTTGTACGCGTTGGTCGAGAACATCGGATACCGCAACTGATACCCATGCGCCGTCTTGGTGTGCGAGCTGTGGCAGACCACGCACGTTATCCCAATCTCCGCCGCCTCGCGCCCCGCCGACACCCCCGGCGGCAGATGAAACACATTGGTCATCAGCGCCGGCAGCGAATTCGTCGTCGCCGGCTCCTTCAACATCGCATACCGCACGCTCCCTGAATGACACGCCCCGCACGAATTCATCCGCCCCAGCGACGTCGCCTCCGCCCCCAGAAAACCGGCGGCTATTTCCTCGTTCACCTCCGCATGCAAATGCGTCTCCCATTCATTAAACGTCGGATGATGCGCGTCCGTATGGCACCCGCCGCACAACTGCGACGCCAGCTCCTTCACCGGCCGCGTCGTCGGGTCAAACGGATTGGCCGCATGCGCCGCCGACGGCCCATGGCAGCTCTCGCAGCCCACATTCGCCAGGTCCGGCGTCTCCGTCTCGCTCTTGTAGCCCGTCGGCAGCCCGTACCCCACCGTGTGGCACGGCAGACACCGGCTGTTGTTGTGCATGTTGATTCGTTTCAGGGAATCCAGCGCATGCGCATGCATCGTCTCCGCCCACCGCGAGTGCGTGCCCCGATGGCACGCCGAGCACTCCGTGCTCCCCGCATACTGGGGCGAGGGCGCCACAATTCGGAACGTGGCGTTGTCCCCCAGCGGCACCGTGGCGCTCAAGCCATACGTCGTGGCCAGCGTCTGCCATCCGTTGCTGCGCAACCCCGTGTTGCCCTGCAGCAAAAACGGCGTCACCGGGTCCACAAACCCCCGCCACGTCACCACCACCTGTTGGTTGGTCGTCGTGCGGATGCTGGTGATGATGGGCCGCCCCGGCATGCCGCCCTCATGCGGCTCCCGCAAATGAATTTCCCACGGGTCGCCGTGCGCCGCCCCGTAAACTGCCGCCGCCCAGCCTGCCGCCAGGAAGGCCAGGCCATAGGCCAGACCGCGGCGAACCGCCGGGCGCGCTTGTTGCCGAAAACCAGATGCCAAGGTATTCATAGCCACCGGTACGTTGTGGAGGGTTCAACCCGGCCTTGCGAGCCGGGGGCTGGCGGGCGCCCGCGCGGCACCGCCGCGGTAACTGACGCCGCTTGCCGTTGTTGACCAGCATGCACGTTACAATTTCTACGCCTCCCCCGGTCCGCCAGCCACACCAATTTTGGTAAGCTCATTACCTTTTTTGGCCGCAAACTGCCGCCCGCCCTCACCCCGGCCAATAAGAGAAGATAATTTATGCTCTATATCATGGTTATTAATTTTAATATATATGCAAACAATGCGAAAACAGCCCGCCCGCCCCGCCGCCGCGCGCCGGTGCTGGTGGCGCTAATGCTGTATATTAGTATAACTAAAAAGATATTTTTGCCTTGAAATATTCTTATATGCACATATTGTCATATAAGCGCCCCGCCCCGGGACCGCCCGGCCAGGGACGCCCTCTATCGCAACTGCCATGATGAACGCGCTCAACCACCCAACCCCCGCTGCCATGAAAACTGTATTCGCCCTCGCCACCCTCGCCCTCGCGCTGGCCGCGCCCGCCGCCCGCGCCGCCACCGCCGCCGTCCATCAATTCATCCCCCAGTACACCGACGCCCGCACCTGCCTCCAGTGCCATGAAAATGTGGCCGGGGAAATCATGCACACCGTCCACTGGCGCTGGGAATACACCGACCCCGCCACCGGCAAGCGCCTCGGCAAAAACAACGTCATCAACAATTACTGCATCGCCGTCCGCTCCAACGAACCCCGCTGCACCAGTTGCCACATCGGCTGGGGTTACAGCAATGCCAGCTTCGACTTCAACAACGCCAACGCCATTGACTGCCTCGTCTGCCACGACACCACCGGCACCTACAAAAAATTCCCCACCGGCGCCGGCTATCCCGTCATCGGCGCGCCCAAGGAGTTTCCCGCCGGCAGCGGCAACTTCTGGCAGCCCCCCGACCTCACTTACATCGCCCGCAACGTCGGCAAAACCAGCCGCGCCACCTGCGGCGCCTGCCACTTCTTCGGCGGCGGCGGCGACGCCGTCAAACACGGCGACCTCGACTCCACCCTCACCCACCCCTCGCGCGCCCTGGATGTGCACATGGGCACCAACGGCCTGAACTTCACCTGCGCCACCTGCCATCTCCCCGACGACGCCCCGCGCCATGAAGTCCTCGGCTCGCCCTACACCCAGAGCACCAACGCCATCGCCCTCACCTGCGAGAAATGCCACGGCAGCGCCCCCCATGCCGATGCCGCCAACCCGCTGCTGGCCCAGCGCCTCAACGCCCACACCGCCCGCGTCGCCTGCCAGACCTGCCACATCCCCGCCTTTGCCCGCGGCCAGCCCACCAAAATGCACTGGGACTGGTCCACCGCCGGCGTCAAAAACACCAACGGCGCCCTCATGACCGTCAAAGGCCCTGACGGCACCGTCATCTACGACACCCAGAAAGGCTCCTTCCTTTGGAGCAAAAATGTCCTCCCCAACTACGTCTGGTTCAACGGCGTGGTGGACTACATCACCGCCGATGACCCCGTGAGCAGCAACCAGGTGGTCCGCATCAACACCCTCCAGGGGGACCGCCTCGATGCCAAAGCCCGCATCTATCCCGTCAAACGCTTCACCGGCATCCAACCCTACGACGCCGGCCTCAACCGCCTGGCCGTCCCCCACCTCTTCCCCAGCGGTTCCACCGACACCAACGCCTACTGGCGCGCCTTCGACTGGAACAAGGCCCTCGCCGCCGGCCAGGCCGCCGTGGGCCGCACCTACAGCGGCATCCTCGGCTTCCTCCGCACCGAAATGTTCTGGGTCCAAAACCACATGGTCGCCCCCAAGGAAGACGCCCTCCAATGCGGCGACTGCCATGCCCCGCGCGGCCGCTTTGACTTTGCCTCCCTCGGCTATCCGGCGGACGTCGCCTTCCGCCTCCAAAACATGAGCGGCTTCAAATTCACCGCCTCCTCCCACGGCGGCCGCCGGGACCAGCTTGTCCTCCGCTTCCAAACCGGCCCCGGTTATATCTACCAAGTGCAATCCTCCACGGACCTGACGCGCTGGACGGATGCCCCCAACGGCCGCTTCACCGGCGGCGCCAACATCACCGAAGTCGGCTGGACCAACGCCAGCCCCGCCGCCACGCGCGCCTTTTATCGCGTCATCCGCCTCGCCCAATAATCCACCACCCTGCGGAAACACCAGCGCCCCCCTCTCCCCCGCCCAGGGGGAGAGGGCCGGGGTGAGGGACGGCAAGGTCTGTTCCCAAACTTGGTGTCTTGTCCTCTCTCCCTGGGAGAGGGTCAGGGTGAGGGAACGCCTCTCGCTTCGTTCCCTTTGTTTCCTTCTGTTTCTCCAAACCGTCCACTAAACCGAGGCACCCCCCCGCTCACTGCCGCAGCCGGAAAAACCGGCTCCCCTCCACCCGCGGCACAAAGGCCTCCGTCTCGGGAAATCTTCCCGGCACAACCGCCGCATTGCTAAACACCCCGCTCACCGTCCCTGCCGTCCAAACCTCAAAACCCTCGCCCCCGCCCGCCGGCCAGCTCAACCGCAGGTACTGCGCATTGAAGGGCGAAATATCCATCACCAGCGGATGATTCGGCGCCAGCGGGTCCGTCCCCAACACCTGCTCCACCGCGTTGTTGTAACCATCTCCATCCGGGTCCCCGCGCGCATGGCCCTGCGTGGTGTGCAGCCACGCCTGCTCCCAGTCGTCATCCAGCCCATTTTGATTGGCGTCCCGGATGCCCACCCCCTGCAGCACCAGCTCCGCATACGTCCACATCCCCGTGGCTCCGCTCACTTCATCGCTGACTTGCGCCCGCCACAGCCCCGCTCCCGCCTCCAAATAATGATGGCAGGTGTAATACGTCCAGTCGCTCGGCCCGGCGCTGGTGTCGGTGTTGCGCATCTGCAGCTCGCTCACCGTCCCCGCGGGCGATTGCAGCGTAATCCGCAAATCCCCCCGCCGCGGATGCGTCGTCTTCACCCGCAACCCCACCCACTCGCACACCAGCCCGTTGGTCACGGTCAAGTCCATCGCCGCCGCCTCCAGCTTCAACCGCGCCTGCGCCCCCGCATTCGTCGCCAGCCAACCCCGCAGCAGCAGCCCATTCGTCTGCGCCAGCAACGCCGCCGGCAGCGGGCAAAAATCTGACACCGCCAGCGCTGTCGGGGGCCCGCTGTTGGTCAGATAAAAAATCACCCCCCTCGCCCCCGCCCCGGCCGCCGCCTGAATCACCGCCTCGTAATTCGTCCCCGCCACCGGCAACAGCACATAGCTCCCCCCCGCATTCGTCGCCGACATCTCCTCCGCGCTGTTCAACGCCCGCAGCGGCAGCACCGCCGTGGGCCGGTCTGCCCGCGGCCCAAACCGATTCGGCTCCACGCTGAACGCAAACCACGGCGTCTTCGCGCCATTCGGATACACCTCCAGCCGCAGCGCATTCTCCGGTATCGCCACCGCCTGCGTCCGCACCACCGACACCTGCATGGCCGGCGGCCGGTTGCTCCACCCCTGCGCCAGCCGCACCGCCTGCCCCGCATCCGGCACCCCAAATCCCACATTCACACTCACCCGCAATCCCGCCCCATTGGTCTTCAGCGCCGGGTCCGCCCCATCATAATGCCCCGCCGCCAGCGCCAGAATCTGCTGCACATCCCTTATCGTCAAATTCGTGTTCACCGACAACAGCAGCGCCGCCAGCCCCGCCATTTGCGGCACGCTGAACGACGTGCCCGCCAAATCCCCCGTGTAATCACTGGCGTCATTCTCCGGCCAGCCCGCCGCATTCGTGCTCCATCCCGCCGCCCCGCTCAAATCCGTGCTCCACACCCCATGCCAGTACAGCCCCGTCCCGTTGGGCATCGCCAGCAGCACACACGTCCCCAGGCAACTGTACCCCGCCACCCGCCCATCCGCCCGCACCGCGCCCACCGTCAACACCCGCGGATCATTCAAATACCCGTCATCGGTCGCCAGCCGCAGGTAGGTCCGCGCATTCCCGCTCGGCCGGCACATAATCACCCCGCGCCCCCCGCGTCCCTCGCTCAACGCCACCTCCAGCGCCTGCCGCTCCGCCTCCGTCGGCCGCGTCTGCCGTATTTCATTCGACTCATTCCAACTGTGATTCTGTATCCCCACCCGCTGAATCCGATGCTGAAACATCTCCGCCAGCCGCGCACTGCTCACAAAATTCCCATTCGGAGTCAGAATCACCCAGCTCGCAAACTGCGCCTCCGGCGCCACCCCCGCCACCCCCCGCCGATTGCCCGCCTGTGCCACCGCCAGCCCCGCCACCCACGTCCCATGCGCGTCATTGGCCATGCTCGGCCACCCATTCGTTTGCAACGTGTCAAAATTGTAATGCAACCCCGCCGCCTGCTGATTCGTCAAATCCCGATGCTCCAAATCAATCCCCCCATCCGCAATCCCTATAATCTGTCCCCGCCCACGGCCCCAAGGCCACGCCGCCCGCACATTCAAATCCGCTCCCAGCGCCAATCCGTTGGTGGCCCGATTCTCCAAATGCCACTGCTGGCCAAACAACGGGTCATTCGGCGCCGCCGCATACGGACCCTCCCGCCGCAAGGGCCGATACTCCTCCGGGCACGCTACCCGCACCTCCGCCCTTTGACTCCACCGCTCCGCCAGCTCCATCGCCGCCCATGCCGACGGCGCCGCCACCACCGCCATCCGCTCCCCAATGAAAAACTCCGCCCGCCAGCCCTCCCGCCGCAAAAAATCCGCCACCCGCCCCGGCGCTTCCACCCCCACCACCACCAAACTCCCATACACACGCCGCACTCCATCCTCCCGCACCCCCGCCACCGTCCGCGCCTCCACCACCCCCGGCGCCATGGCCACCTCCACCACCCGCGGCTCCGGCTCACGCCATCCAAAACGCCGCCCCTCCGCCGCCCCCAGCCCGAGCGCCAGCGCCAGCACTCCCACCCATCCCCATCGCCATAAACCATTCATGATTGCCGCCCCAACATAACGGCAATCCCCCCCTTTTTCCACCCCACACTCCCACGGCGAATAACCCCACCGGCGTGCAACGGCAGATTTTTGCGCCGTTTCCCCGCGGCTCATGCCCCCCGGACGGCCGCCCAAGACCCGCCCCCGACTGGCCCGCATTTTTGCCCTTGTTCAAGGCGCGCCAAAGCGTTTACATCCCCCGTATGAAAATCCTGTGCAAATGGCTGGCGCTGGCCGCCAGCTTGTGGGCCAGCATCGCAGGCGGCGCAGACAAGCCCAACCTCGTATTCATTTTGTGCGATGATTTGGGCTACGGCGATGTCAGTTGCTACAATCCGGCGGGCAAAATCCGCACGCCCCACGTGGACCGCCTCGCCTCCGAAGGCATGCGCTTCACCGATGCCCACACCACCTCGGCCGTCTGCACTCCCACCCGCTACAGCCTCCTCACCGGACGCTACGCATGGCGCACGCGGCTGCAATCAGGCGTGCTGGGCGGCCTCTCCCCCACCTTGATTGAGCCGGACCGTCTGACGGTAGGCCGGTTGTTGCAGCAGCATGGATACGAAACCGCCATCGTCGGCAAGTGGCATCTGGGCCTGGACTGGGTCCCGGTGCCCGGACGTCCCGCGCCCCCGGCCAATACCATCGAAACCGCCGAACATCATGGCAGCGTGGATTATTTGCTGCCCATCACGCGCGGCCCGTTGCAGGCGGGATTTCATGAGTTTTTCGGCATCTCAGGCTCCCTGGACATGGTCCCGTACACCTTCATTCTGAACGACCGCGTCATTGCCGCCCCCACCGTGAACAAACGGTTTCCCATGATGCTGGGCCGCACCAATGCCTTCACGCGCCTGGGGCCGGCAGCGCGCGAGTTTTCCGCCGACCAGGTCTTGCCGGAGCTGACCCGCCATGCGGTGGCATGGATTGGGCAGCAGGCGGCCGCGGCCAAAGCAGGACGCCCCTTCTTCCTGTACCTCGCCTTTGCCTCGCCGCACACCCCCATCGTGCCCACCAAACCGTGGCAGGGCCGCAGCGGGTTGAATCCTTACGCCGATTTTGTCATGCAGACCGATGACGCCGTGGGCCAGGTGCTCGCGGCCCTGGACCGACACGGCCTGGCCACCAACACCCTGGTGGTCTTCACCAGCGACAACGGCTGCGCCCCCCTGGCCGACGTCCAGGCCTTGCGCCAGGCCGGCCATGAGCCCAGCGGCCCCTGGCGCGGATTCAAAGCCGACCTCTGGGAGGGCGGCCATCGCGTGCCGTTCGTGGTCCGCTGGCCGGGGCGGGTAAAACCCGGCGCCGTCGCCGCCGACCTGGTGAGCCTGGTGGATTTCATGGCCACCTGCGCCGATATCCTGGGCGTCCCGCTGCCCCCCAACGCCGGCGAGGACAGCATCAGCTTCCTCCCCGTGTTGCGCGGAGAAAAAGGCCGGCGCGAATCCCTCGTCTGCCACAGCATCAACGGCAAATTTGCCCTTCGCGAGGGCGCCTGGAAACTGTGCCTCGCCCCGGGCAGCGGCGGCTGGAGCGACCCGCGCGACGAGGCGGCTCGCAAGAAAGGCCTGCCAGAAGTGCAGCTTTATAACCTGGAACAAGACCCGGGCGAAACGCGCAACCTCCACTTGGAACACCCCGACATCGTGGAGCGTTTATTGCGGCGGCTCGAGCAGCTGGTGCAGGACGGCCGCTCCACCCCCGGCCCGCGCCAGTCCAACGCCGTGCCCGTGGACCTCTGGAAGCGCCCCGCCAAACCGGCCGAAACGCCCAAGGCCAACCCCAAAAAAGCCGCCCCGCCCGCTACCGGGTCACCCACTGGCGGTGCTGAGTGAAGACCTTGCGCAAGGCCAGGCTGGTGGCATCTTGCAGCGCCTGCAGCTCGGCATAAATCCTGGCGCGCCCCGCATCCGGCTCGGCGGTTTCCGCCGGGTTGAGCTTCACGAACTGATCCGTAATCTCATGGATGGCCACCTTTTCCCCCGCCTGCAATCGCCAGCACCACAGCGCCTGCAGCGCCGCCCCGTAGGCGGCCCCTTCGCCCACTTTCAAGGTGACCACCTCGGCGTTGAAAATGTCCGCCATAATCTGCCGCCATAACTTCGATTTGGCGCCGCCGCCCGTCGCGCGTATCTGGCGCGGTTGCACGCCCAGCTCGGCCAGCCGGCGCAGGCCGTAGTTCATGCCCAGCGTGACCCCTTCCATCGCCGACCGCGCAAAATGCGCCGCCGTGAAGGTCCGCGGCGTGACCCCCAGCCACACCCCCGTCCCATCCGGAACGTTGGGCGTCCGCTCCCCTTCCAAATAGGGCACCAGCACCAAACCCTCGCACCCCGGCGGCGCTTTGGCGGCGGTCTTTTCAAAGGTGGCGTGGTCCATCTGAAAATCGCGCCGCACCATTTCCGTGGCCACCGTCACGTTCATCGTGCAGAGCAGCGGCAGCCAGCGGTTGGTGGAATCACAGAAGGCCGCAATCTCCCCCCGCGGGTCCACCACCGGCTTTTCCGCGCAGGCGTATATGGTCCCGCTCGTGCCAAAACTGGCCGTGATGACCCCCGGCCGCGTGTTGCCGGTGCCAATGGCGCCCATCATGTTGTCGCCGCCGCCGGCGCTGACCAGCGTGCCCTCCTGCAGGCCCAGCGCGCGCGCCGTTTCCCCGCACAAGGCGCCCGCGGGCTGGTCACTGGCAATGAGCGGCGGCAGTTTCTCGGCCAGCGCGGCATCAATGGCCTTCAGCACCGGCGCGCACCATTGCCGTTTGCGCACGTCCAGCAACGCCGTGCCCGAGGCGTCGCCGTATTCCATCACCGCCCGGCCCGTCAGCCAGAAATTCAGATAATCATGCGGCAATAATACCGTGGCCAGGCGCGCGTAATGCTTCGGCTCGTGCTTCTTGAGCCACAAAATCTTGGAGGCGGTGAAGCCCGGCAGCACCGCGTTGCCCATCGCCTTGATGGTGGCTTTCAGCCCGCCAACCTGCGCCATGATTTCCTCGCACTCCGCCGCAGTCGAAGTGTCGCACCACAACTTGGCCGGACGAATCACCTCGCCGCGCTTGTCAAGCGGCACAAAGCCGTGCTGCTGCCCGCTGACCCCAATCGCCTTCACTTCCCCGGCGACCGCCTTGGCGGCTTTCAACGCCGCCTTCATGGCCTTGGCCGTCGCCTCCCGCCAGGTGTGCGGATGCTGCTCCTTGGCCCCGGGGGGCAGGTTGGGGATGAGGTCATACGCCTCGGAGGCGCTGCCCAGAACTTTCCCCGTTTTCGCGTCCACCACCAGCACCTTGGTGGATTGCGTGCCGCTATCAATGCCGATGACCAGTGTGCGCATAAGCTCGATTGTGGTTGTATTTGGCGGCACAGAATGACCCAAACCCTCGGCCCCGCGCAATGGCAAAGTTGCCGCCCTTGGGAAAGGAAATCCTGGGGTAAGGAAAATCGGCAAGAAAGCGCAATCACAAGCGACGGTAACGCAAACTAAAGGCCAAGCAGAGGTCGTTTGTGATTAGACTGGTGGGGGAGGTATTTCGGGGATCATGATTTCGACTTCCCTGCGAAATTCTTCAACCATTTTTCTAACCTTCTGAATATTATCCTTGATGCGAATGGGTGCGCTTTTGAGGAGTTGCCAATATTCTGCGCGTCTCTGGCGTTCTCGAACCAAGTGGTCAGCGTTCAAAGCACAAATACGGATATGCCACTTGGCAGCAGGAGTCAAACCGATGAGAAGGTGGGAATGGGGGTCTTCAAAAATTTGCTCGCCGTAGTCTATTTCACGGCAGGGATTCAAAAATCGACATCCTGCCGCCTGTTCGGTTCTTGATGGCCAATGGTCTGATTTTTTTCCATTGCAATGGCGGGAAGCAGGAAAAAGGTTATCATACTGTTGAATCAGATCCTTTTTCTTGCGTGGGTCAAAATGATCCACCTCCAACGCACCCGCACGTTCGTGGTGCTGCATGGAATAGGCACAACGTCCCTTGAAGTCCCGCATTAATTCGGGAAGGACTCTGCGGTAATTCTTCCGCTTGATCGGCTTCTTAGGCGGTGGCCCTCTTTTTACCCGCGCCTTCTTGGAACTCGACATATTCCCTGAGCGTGTTCGAGATTTTTTCCAACAGCCGGTCGCGCTTTAATTGCAGGAGAATTTCCTCTTCGGGCTGCGGACAAAAAAGGCGGTCGCGCAATAAACTGAGTTCCTCGAGCCTGGAAACCTGATCGCCGGCAAGGGTGCCCTTGGCTTCAAGCAAAGCAAGGCGGCGAAATTCACGTTCCATCTGCTTTGTCCACTCCTTGGGCATCTGTCGAAAGGAATAATGAACCGTGTTGGGATTGTCCTTATGGCTATACGCTTCTACAAATGGGGCCTGCACTTCAGGCACCGCTTCAGTGGGCGCTTCAGTGGGAAGCGAAGCCTCTGCCCAAATGGTATGGCCCTGTGGCATCAGGATAGCGCTGGCGATAGAGGAAGCCACCGCGCCTTTGACAAGCCGGGCGACGAAAACTTCATCATTCATACAAGGCAACAATTAGTTGTTTTTGCACTTCGACCGAAGAACGCAGAAGAACCAGAGGCTGTGCCGTGAATGATTGCTGGGTAGAGAATGGCTTCTGGCGGGTAACTGTTGTGGTGGGGAAAACGCAAAAACAGGTTTCTGCCATGTCGCTCTGAATGGCCATAATGATAATATCGGCCACGTCGGTCTTTTGTCCAGGACCAGGCGGTGCTCCCTGCCAAGGCAATGGATTTTTTTGTTTTGGCTGGCCTATACGGGCAAGGTAATCCAGAAGTGATTTTTGGTTCTGATCCAAGCTCCTTTGGGGCAAGACGCACGAGTATTGGTCAAGCAAAATACCTGCGGCAGACATTAACCCGAATTGAATCAGGCAGTATCCCTCGTCCCGTTCCACACGGAACCTATTAAAGTACATGGTCTTGGGAAAACCATCTTTGGGCAGTTGGATTTCCAGTCGGATTTCTTTCTGTTCGGATTTGCTCACAATTCAGTGGATACCATTACACCCTCAAAGGGGTTGAGTCAACTGCACGATGAGCATTAATTGGGAAAGACTGGGTAGATCATGACCCCCCCCGTGGTCAAGATCAGTGTGTTGAGTGCATGCCGACCAGCCTAGGTTGGGGCAGAAATTGTCTAGCTGCGACCGTGCTCATGGCCTCAATTCCGGGAGCCAGTAACCGTCGCTAAAAATCTCCGTTAGGACCCCAATCAAGGTAACCAATCGCAAGAAATCACAAATGGGGCAATGCACGGGGCGGTTTGTTTTCTGTGGTATTCGCCGGGAATCTCGGGGCTTCCTCCCTCAAACAATTAGGGGCACGAAGAATGGTTTTCCGCCCCCTAGAACCGGGTGGGTTGATTACTTGTCCAGCACCAGCTCGTCGCCGCGGGCCTTCACGCGCACGGTATCCCCGGGCTTGAACTCGCCCTCCAGCAACTTCAGCGCCAGCGGGTCCAGCAACCGCTCCTGGAGCGTGCGCTTGAGCGGGCGCGCCCCATATTGCGGGTCATACCCTTCGCGAGCCAGCAGCAGCCGCGCCGACGGCTCCACCTGCAGCGCCAGTTGATGCTGCGCCAGCCGCGCCGAGATTTTGCGAAGCTGGATGTCCACAATCTGGGAGAGATGCTCCTCGTCCAGGCTGTGGAAGATGATGACATCATCCACCCGGTTCAGGAACTCCGGCCGGAAGTGGCGTTTCAGCTCCGCCTCCACCCGGGCCTCCATGGCCCGGCGGTCCGCCGGGCTGAGTTTGCCGTCCAGGAAATACTCCTGAATGATGGGCGACCCGATGTTGCTGGTCATGATGACGAGGGTGTTCTTGAAGTCCACCGTCCGCCCCTGCCCGTCCGTCAACCGCCCATCGTCCAGCACTTGCAGCAGCACGTTGAACACGTCATGGTGCGCCTTCTCAATTTCGTCAAACAACACCACCGAGTACGGCCGCCGGCGGACGGCCTCGCTGAGCTGGCCGCCCTCCTCATAACCCACATAGCCGGGTGGCGCGCCAATCAGCCGCGAGACCGAGTGCTTCTCCATGTACTCGCTCATGTCAATCCGCACCAGGGCGTTTTCATCGTCAAAGAGAAACTCGGCCAGCGCGCGCGCCAGCTCGGTCTTGCCCACCCCTGTGGGCCCCATGAAGATGAACGAGCCAATGGGCCGGTTGGGGTCCTGTATCCCGCTGCGGGCGCGCCGCACCGCATTGGCCACCGCCTTGATGGCCTCCGCCTGCCCCACCACCCGCTGCTGCAGGCGCTCCTCCATCTTCACCAGTTTCTGCCGCTCCGTTTCCAGCATCCGGCTCACCGGTATGCCCGTCCACGACGACACCACCGCGGCAATGTCCTCCTCGGTGACCTCCGTGTTCAACAGCCGCTGCTCACGAGTGACTTCCGCCAGTTGCTTCTGCGCCGCCTCCAGCTTCTTCTGCAACTCGGGCAGCCGCCCGTATTGCAGCTCGGCCGCCGTCCGCAAATCCCCCCGCTGCCGGGCGCGCTCAATGCCCTCCTTGGTTTCCTCAAGCTGGCTGTTGAGCAAACTAATGGCGTTGATGGCCGCCTTCTCATTCTCCCACTGCGCCTTCAAGGCGCGCGACTTCTCCCGCAAGTCCGCCAAATCCCGCTCCAGCTTTTGCCGGCGTTCCTGCGAGGCCGGGTCCGTCTCCCGCGCCAGCGCCGTGCGCTCAATCTCAAGCTGCATAATCTGCCGCTCCAACTGGTCAATCTCCGTCGGCATCGAGTCCAGCTCCATCCGCAGCCGCGACGCCGCCTCGTCCATCAAGTCCACCGCCTTGTCCGGCAGAAACCGGTCCGCAATATACCGGTGCGACAACGTCGCCGCCGCCACCAGCGCGGCGTCCTGGATGCGGATGCCATGATGCACCTCGTACCGCTCCTTGAGGCCGCGCAGAATCGCAATGGTCGCCTCCACACTCGGTTCCGCCACCAGCACCGGCTGGAAACGCCGCTCCAGCGCCGGGTCTTTCTCCACATGCTTGCGGTACTCGTCCAGCGTCGTCGCCCCAATGCACCGCAATTCCCCCCGCGCCAGCGACGGCTTGAGCATGTTGGCCGCATCCGCCGCCCCCTCCGCCTTGCCGGCCCCCACCAGCGTGTGCAGCTCGTCAATGAACAAAATGATTTGCCCCTCGCTGGCCACCACTTCCTTCACAAAAGCCTTCAGCCGCTCCTCAAATTCCCCCCGGTACTTGGCCCCGGCTATCATCGCCCCCAAATCCATCGCAATCAGCCGCTTGTGCTTCAGGGACTCCGGCACATCCCCGCTCACAATCCGCCGCGCCAACCCTTCCACAATCGCCGTCTTCCCCACCCCCGGCTCCCCAATGAGCACCGGATTGTTTTTGGTCCGGCGCGTCAGCACCTGCATGACCCGCCGAATCTCATCGTCCCTCCCAATCACCGGATCAATTTTGCCCGCCCGGGCCAGCGCCGTCAGGTCCCGCCCGTATTTCTCCAGCGCCTGAAACTTCTCCTCCGGATTCTGGTCCGTCACCCGCTGGTTGCCCCGCAAATCCGCCATGGCTTTCAGCAGGGCCTCACGCTGGACCCCATGAGCTGGTAACACCTTCTTCAGGGCCGGGCTGGGCTGCTCCACCAAACCCAGCAGAAGATGCTCGGCACTGATGAACTCATCTTTGAGCTGGCGGGCGGCGGCATCAGCAGCATCGAGGGCCTTTTTAAGATGATTTCCAAGGAAAGCATCTTGAGAACTGACCCCCTCAACCGTTACCCGCTCCCTCAAAACACGGTCCAAATCCGCAATAAATCGCGGCAATTGCACCCCCACCTTCTGCAATAACGCCGGCACTATGGTCTCCCCCTGTTGGGCCAATACATAGGCCAGGTGTTCTCCTTCTATCTCCTGATGACGGCGCTCATGCGCCAGCTCCTGCGCTTTCTGCAGGGCCTCCGCCGCTTTAATCGTCAATTTTTCCGCACGCATGACTTAATAAAAAGCAAGAATAATTCCATCCAATGAGCCGACTCATCATTATTAAGTACCTATAAATAAGCAACTTATATTAAATTAAAGTTGTGTCATTATGACACCTTTTGCTATAAGTGTCATAATGGCTCATAACTGACCCCAAATGAACTCTCCAATGTCACCCACCTTATGCACTCAAGGCAGCCACGATTTTTTCCAACGTCCAGCGCAGCCCATCCTCCTGCTCCTCAACCCCTGCCCATCAGGATTAACCTCCATTCTCCTGGCTACATCCGATGGCCGACATACGGCCGGGCAGGGAAGTTTCCCCGACTGTGGGCCAGCCATTGACCTTCCATCCCTATCTTTGTTGGAGTTGTTCCAATTGTTGCCGTGCCACCGGATTTTGCGGGTCCACCCGCAAGGCGGCTTCAAAGGCCTCGCGCGCCGCCTGCCGCAAATTCATCCGGGCGAGCACCATGCCCAGATTCAACCACGGGGCCGGCTCTTTGGGACGCAGGGCGGCGGCGGCGGCGAATTCCTCACGGGCTTCCACCCACTGGCGGCGGCGGGCCAGCGCCACGCCGTAATTCAGGCGGGCCTCATAACTCTGCGGCACCCGCCGCGCCACTTCCTGCAACTGCTCAAAGGCCTCGTTTTCCCGCCCGGCGCGCGCGAGTTCCAGCCCGTAATTCAGCCGGGCCTCAATCATTTCCGGCGCGGCCTCCACCACCGCCGCATATTCCCGCAACGCTGCCTCGGTCTGCCGCAGCTCCGCCAGGGTGTTCGCCAGGTTGAACCGCGCCACCGCATCCTGGGGATGCAGCTCCACCGCGCGGCGGTAATGCGCCAGCGCGGCCTCCATGCGGCCCATTTGTTTAAGGCACTTGCCCAGGTTGACCCGCACGGCCAGATGTTGCGGGTCCATTTGCAGCGCCTCATAAAAATGCTCCAGCGCCTCAGACAGGCGCTCCTGGCGCTGGAGGGCCAACGCCCAGTTCACCTTCGCCGCCACAAAGCGTGGACGCCAGCGCAAGGCCGTTTGAAACGCGGCCTCCGCCTCGGCCCAGCGCTGCTGCGCCAGCAGACTCAAGCCCAGCCCATTCCAGGCCTCGGCTGACTCCGGCCGCAGGCGGAGCGCCTGGCGAAAAAACGGCTCCGCCACTTCCGGCTGCCCCTGTTTGTCGGCCAGGTTGCCCAGCCGAAAGAGCGCCTCGCCATAATGGGGCAGGAGTTGCCGCACCCGCTCCCAGTCCTGCCGCGCGCCCTCCAGCTCGCCGGCGGCCTCCCGGCTTTCCGCCCGCCGCGCGTACAGCACCCAATCCTCGGGCCGGCGCGCCAGCGCCTCGGCATGCACCGCGGCCTGCTCCCGCAATGCCTGCGGCGTCAGGCGCGGACGCCACGCCTCCAGTTGCGCCTCCAATCGCTTGCGCTGCGCGGCGTTGTCCCATTGGCCGGTGAAGGGCGGTTGCTCCAGCCGCCGCAACACCTGCTCGGTCACCTGATGCCGGTCAAAGTCCGTAAGCGCCAGCCGCGCCGCCACCGTCTCCCGCGACGGCAGGCCGTTGCGGCGCAACAGGGCCTTCGCCAGCGCCGCGGCCACGGTGTAGTTGCCCTCGAAATTGAAATGCACGTGCTCCCAGAAAAACTCGCGCCCCGGCGCCTGCTGCGGACTGGCCTGCGCCAGCAATGCCTCCACATCCACCAGCGTGACCCCCTGCGGGGCCAATTCGGCCGCCAGCTTGCGCAGGATTTGATTCACGCGCGCATCGGCGCGGAAACGCAGGGCATCCTCCTGCAGCGCGGCCGCCCAGTCTTTCCGCGCCTGCTCCTCCCGGCCCAGGGCCGCGTGACAATGCCCCCGCAAAAACAAGGCCGCCGCATGATGCGGGCTTAGGCCCAGGGCCGCCTCCAGTTGCTCCAGTGCGCCCGCGTAATTCGTCTGGACCATGGCCTTCTCGGCGGCCCGCAAACAGGCGTCAAACCGCCGTTCCGCCTCCGGCGCCAGGGGGGGCCGATGCACCGACGCCAGCGGGGCGCAATCGCGCACATTGACGCCCACCGTGCATAAAAACACCTGCGCCCCCGCGCGCCGCGCCTCCGCCAGAATGTCCCGCATATTCCGCTCGAAGTGCGCATACACCCGCTCCAGCCCGGGCGCATCCGCGGGGACCCGCTGCTCCAAAAACAGCTCCATGCCCTCCCAGCTCTGTGGCTCATGGTCCCAGAGCCGCCGCCGCAGCGCCTCCCCGGCCTGGACGCACTTCAGCCGCCTGGCCGCCAGACTCGCGCGAATCAACGCCAGGCTCGCGCCGCGCGGGCCAAACACCGTCCCCGCGCCAAAAGGCCCCACCACCTCATTGTTGCCCGCATAAATCACCCACGCCTCGGCCTGCAACCCGCGGCAATCCCGGGCAATCTCCCGGATGACGTGCGAATTGATCGCGGTGGCCGCGGCGTTGATGACTTCCACTTTTTGCGTGGGCCGGCATTCCTGCAACATCACCTCCAACACCCGCGGCAACCCGTACGCCGGCTCGGGGTCGCCCATTGCCGCCGACTCCCCCAGCACCACCACGCGCCACGTTGTCGCAGGTTTCTCCGCCGCCACCCGCAACGGTTGCGGCGTGCGCGCCACCGCGGGCGGGAAAAATCGCCACCCAAAACGCGGATTCGACTCCAGCACCCGCCGGCCTTCGGATTCCCCGGACAGAAAAAACGCGGTGGGATAACCATAACCTGCCAGCCGCAAACCCGCCTCCAGCCCCGCCAACCACAACAGGGGCAGCGCCATGACAACCCACCGCAGCCAGGGTCGCCGCCGCCGCGTCGTTGCGGTGGACACGGCCGTCCCGCTGCGCTTGGGAGTAGTCTGGTTCATGGCCGCCATCATAGGCCAGCCCGCCGCAAGAAGCAAAACAACTGCGCTGCACCTCCCATCATGCCTGCCCCCCGCCTTCCCCCACCCGCAACGGGCGGGGTGAAGCACGCCTGCCCGTCGTCGAGGATTAATCCCCCGCCGCCGCGCCGGGCCGTTTCCAATTCTGGCGCGGGCCAAACAACGCCGTGCCAATGCGCACCAGCGTGGCCCCTTCTTCAATCGCCACCTCGTAATCGCCGCTCATCCCCATGCTCAGCTCCGGCAGCGGCGCGCCCAAAAGCTGCTCGCATTCTTCCTTCAGTTCGCGTAGCCGCCGGAAAACCGGCCGCACTTTTTCCGGCTCCGGCGTCCAGGGTGCCAAGGTCATCAACCCGCGCAATTCCAGGCGCGGCAGGGCGTTGATGGCTTTCACCTCGGCCAGCAGACGCTCGGGGGAAAAACCATATTTGCTCGCCTCGCCCGCCACGTTCACCTCCAGCAGAATCGGTTTGCGCAGCGCGAGTTTCTCGGCCCAGCGCTGCAATTCCTGCGCCAGGGCCAGGCGGTCAACCCCCTGCAGGCAATCAAAAAACTGCAGCGCGTCGCGGCATTTGTTGGATTGCAGATGCCCAATCAAATGCCAGCGCAGCCGCCCCGGGCACAAGGGCCGCTTGGCCTTGCCCTCCTGCACCTTGTTTTCGCCGAATAGCTCCACGCCCAGCGCCGCCGCGGCGCACACGGCTTCCGGGGGCTGGCCCTTGCTCACCGCCATCAACTGCACGGTGGACGGCTCGCGTCCCGCCCGCACGCAGGCGGCCGCCATGTTCTGCCGGATGCGCTCCAGATTGGCCGCCAGCTCATTCATGCGGCATCACCAGCGGGTTGGGGCCGGAGGTCGCCTGCACCGCCGGCGGCCGGGTCTGCGCCTCGCGCTGTTTTTCATTCCAGGTGATGAGCGCCGCGCCCGCCATAATCAACGCCACGCCGCACCACCGCATCAGCGACACCGGCTCCTTCAGATACACCAGCGCGGCCAGGGTGGTCATCACAAAGCTCAGCGAAGTCAGCGGCCACACAAAGCTGATGTCCTTCTGGCTCATCAGATACAGCAGGCACAGGAAAAACAGCGCCTCGAAAAACACCCCCAGCACCACCCGCGGATGCACCACCACCTTCCAGAACATCGGCCACACGTTGCGCAGCGTGATGTCCCCGCCGCCGCAGACGGCGTTGATGCCCTCCTTGAGCAGCACCACGCCCACCGCCTCGCACACCAGGCCCACCAGCAAAATAATCAGTATCTTCGTCATAAATCGCGGTATTGAATGAGCCGCAGCCCCAGCCGTTGCACGAGCGCCTTCACGCGCGGGCTGCACAAAGCATCCAGCTCATGCCTAAAATCGGTCAGCGAAGGATGACTGTAAAGCTCGGAATCACCCGCCGGCAGATGCGGCAGCAATCCCAGCACATAGGCCTCGTCCACCCGCCCGTCCTGCAACTGCCCAAAAACCGCGCGCGGAAAACGAATGCCGCGCTGCTCCAGGGCGCGCCGCTGCCCGCGCGCCAGCGCCGCAAAAATGCCGGCGTGCAGCGCCCGCACCCCATAACGCCCGCGCGCCGCCTTCAGGTTCGGGCGCAGCGGCTCGCGCACCAGCCGGAAATGCCGGATGCCCCAGGCCGGCGCCAGCTCCATGAGCAGCTTGAACACCACCGGCTGCTGATGCAGATGCAGATGGCCATTGAGGTGGTCCAGCGGCAAACCGGTGGCGCGAAAACGCTCGAGCTGCGCGATAATCTCCCGCCGCAGCGGCTCCCGCCAGCCACGGTGGAAAAAATAGCGCCACCCCACCGCCACCGGGTCCTGCCCGAAGCGCCCCTCCGGGTCCACCACCCCCCCCAGCTCGCCCGCGGGCAATGCCGCCCGTCCCTGAATCAACGTCAAATGCAGCCCCACCGCCAGCCGCGGATGCGCCCGCGCCAGCGCCACCGCCTCCGCCGCCGCCGCTTCGTTCACCATGAGACTGGCGCTGGTGAGAATGCCCTGCTCATGCGCCTGCACCACCGCGGCGTTGATGCCGGGCGCGCGCCCGAAATCATCGGCATTCACAATCAGGCGGCGGGGGGCGGTCATAAACGGCAGCGGCGGGTGTTCCTCCGGCCAAGGTCACGGCCGGCCGTAGTTGGGGGCGGTGGACCCCCAGGCCACCCGCGCCCACGTGCGCAAAATCAACCCCAGCTTGTAGCAGCGCGGCACGCGCGTGAGCCGCGGGGTGAACACATCAAAACGGCTCCGCTCCAGCCGCTGCAACAAACACCAATACACCGACCCCATCAGCTCCGCCGCCACCATGGCCCGGCGGTCCTCCGCCGGCAGAAGCTGGCGCGCCTGTTGATAAAACTGCCGCGCACGCGCCGCCATCGCCGCGGCGGCGGCCGCGTAGGCCGGCGTGTAACGGCCCGCCATGATGTCCGTCTCCCGCGCGCCGTGCCGCCGCAATTCCTCCTGCGGCAGATAAATGCGCCCGCGGCCGGCGTCCACCCAGACGTCGCGCAGGATGTTGGTGAATTGCAGCGCCTTGCCCAGAGCCACGGCATACTCCCGGCAGGCCGGGTTGCGATACCCAAAAATCTCAATGCTCAACAGCCCCACCGCCGAAGCCACGCGGTAGCAATAAACCTCCAGCTCCGCGTAGGTCTCGTAGCGTGCGATGTCCAAATCCATTTCCACCCCCCGCAGGATTTCCTCAAACAATGCCAGCGGCAGGCGGTATTGATGAATCACCGGCTGCAATTCCTGCAGCACCGGCAGGCGCGGCGCAGCGTCCGCGCCGGCCCGTTGCAAATCCTCCCGCCACTCGGCCAGCAAGGCCCGGCGTTGCGCGGGCGGCAGTTGCTCCTCGTCCGCCACATCGTCCACCTCGCGGCAAAAGGCGTACAGCGCCGACATCGCCTCGCGCTTGGCGGGCGGCAGCAGCACAAAAGCCAGCGCCAGATTGGAGGCGCTCTTGCGGGTGATGGCGCGGCTCTGGCTCATGGTGGCGGGGGCGGCGGCCCCTCATCCCGCAAGGGCGGCAGCCCGCCCGTTTCCGCCAGGGTGGGATTGCGGGGGCGATGGCTCCGCAGCCGTTTGCGGCGTTTGCCGCGGTGCGCGTGATGCGGCCCGGAGACGCTGATGCTGTCGCCCTCCGGCGCGCGTTTCCACCACCACACCGCCAGAAAAAGAATCAACCCCACCAGCAGGGCCGCGCCCAGCACCACGGTCACCGTGCTGAGCTCCCCCCACAACGATTTGGCCGTTTGCGGTGCGTTCAACAATTCCCGCGCCGAAGGGCCACTGCCCCCCTGCGCCAGCAAGCTTGATAGAATCCCCTCCGTCATGTGCCTGATTCCGGACCCGGCGCTGCGGTCTCCTCCTCTTCCGTTTCCGTGGCCATGTTCAACCGCTGCATGCGATAACGCAGGGCATGGCGCGTGATTTTGAGCTGAGCCGACGTGCGGGTCAAATTGTAGCGATTCTGCTCCAGCGCGCGCTGAATCAGCTCGCGTTCGTACTGCGCCAGGGCCTCCTCCAGCGACAAACCCGGCGTTGTCACCGGCCCCTCCTGTTTGCGCAACTGGGTTTCCAACTGAAAATCCGGCAGGCTCGCCGCCTGAATCACCGGCCCGGTTTCCAGAATCACCGCGCGCTCAATCACATTCCGCAGCTCGCGCACGTTGCCCGGCCACGTGTGGCCCATCAGCTTCTGGGCCGCCGCCGCCGAAAGCCCGGTGATGCGCTTGTTCATCGCCAGCGCAAATTGTTTCAGAAAATACTCCGCCAGCAGCAGCACATCCTGCCCCCGCTCCCGCAGCGGCGGCGGGCGGAATTGCACCACGTTGAGCCGGTGAAACAAATCCTCGCGGAATTGATGCTCCTTGATGGCCTCCACAATGTCCCGGTTGGTCGCGGCAATCAGCCGCACATGGACCCGCAGCTCCTCGTTGCCCCCCACCCGCGTGAAGGTGCCGTCCTCCAAAAACCGCAGCAGCTTGGCCTGCAACGGCCGGCTCATGTCGCCAATCTCATCCAGGAAAATCGTGCCCCCATCGGCCTCCTCCACCCGCCCCGGCTTGGTGCGCACCGCCCCGGTGAACGCCCCTTTTTCGTGCCCGAACAGCTCGCTCTCCAGCAGCGTCTCGGGGATGGCCGCGCAATTGATGCGCACATAATTCTTTTCCCGCCGCGGACTCAGGCTGTGCAGCGCCCCCGCAATCAGCTCCTTGCCGGTGCCACTCTCGCCCAGGATTAACACCGTGGCGTTGGACTGCGCCACCGTCTGTATCAGCCGCCGCAGCTCCACCATGGCCGGGCACTCGCCGATGATTTGCTCCAGCCGCGCCGGCTCATGCGCCCGATGCCGCAACGCCTTGTTTTCCTCCACCAGCCGGTACCGCTCGGCGCAGCGCGCCACCGCCAGCAGCAGCTCCTCCGGCGCAAACGGCTTGGCCAGATAATCCATCGCCCCCGCCTTGATGGCCTCCACGGCCAGCTTCGGCGTGGCATAGGCGGTAATCATCAGCAGCGGCAAATCCGGCCAGCGCTGATGCGCCTCCCGCACAAAATCATACCCGCTCAACCCCCCCAGCCGGGCATCGGTGATGACCATGAAACACTTCTCCTGCTCCAGCACCTTCAACGCCCCCTCGGCGGACTCCACCGCCCGCACCTGATACCCTTCGGCGGTCAACGCCGCCTCCAGCGACAGGCGCATGTTGCGCTCGTCATCCACCACCAGCACCGCAGGCAGCTCAATGTTCATGATGCCCGTTTCCCAAACGTATTCGGAGGCAACGTTATGATGAACCGCGCCCCTTTTCCAAGCTCAGATTCAGCCCGGATGCGCCCCCCATACACCTCCAGCGTGTGCTTCACAATCGCCAGCCCCAGCCCCGTGCCCCGCGGCTTGGTGCTGTAATAGGCCTCAAAAATCCGCTCCAGCCGGTCCCGCGGAATGCCCGGCCCGCTGTCGGCCACCTCAATCACCACCGTCCCATCCTCCTTCCGCTGCACCGTGAGTTCAATCCGCCCCTTGCCCTCCATCGCCTCCCGCGCGTTCTGCAGCAAATTCACAAAAATCTCCGCCAACTGCCCCCGCTGCATCACCACCTGCGGCGACTCCGCCGGATACCGCCGCACCATCTCCACCGCAAATCCGGCCTGCGCCGGAAACACCTGCTCCACCGCCCGCTCCAGTTCCTCCACCACGTCCAGCCGCTCCACCCGCGCATCGGCCAGCTTCGCGTAGCCCATCAGCTCCGTCACAATCCGGTCTATCCGCTCCACCTCTTCGCGGATGATGCCAATCTGCCCCCGCACGACTTCCTTCTCCTGGCTCAAGAGGCGCTGCAGGTTGAAGGCGGCATTGTTGATGATCCCCAGCGGATTTTTCAGTTGATGCGCAATCTCGGCGGACAGCCGCCCCGCCGCGTCTATCTGCCCCTGCCGCGCCGCCAGCTCCCGCGCCTCCTCCTCCGCCAGCCGCTGCTTCTCCAGCAGTATCTGCAGGCCGTAGCAAATGAACGTCAGCAAAAACAACACCAGCACCCGCAACACAAAAGGCTCCGCCTGATATTCCACCGGCGGCAGCCCCAGCGCCTGGCGCACCTGGGGGTCCAGCCGCGGCGGCACCGTCAAATTGGTGGCCAGCGGCGGCGGCGCCACCTCTCCCCCCGAACCCGGCAGGGCCGGCTTGGGCGGAGCCACGTTGGTGACCATTCCCCGCAGCCGGCCGGCCAGGTACGCCGCCTCCATTTCCGCCGTGATGGCATCCGCCCGGGCCTGCGCCATGTAGAGCAGGCCGGCGGCCAGATACATGAAACATATCGCAAAATTGAGCGTCAATTGCTGGCGCACCAGCGAGAACGTCAGCGCGTTGCGCACAATCATCACCGGAAACAGCCAGAACAACAGGCTCTCAAATCCGGTGGTGATGAGCACCAGCGAGCTGACCAGCGCCCCGTCCAGCAACCCCCCCATCCATAACACCCACTGCAGCGCCCTGAGCGAAAACCGCCGGTAATTGAGCAGCACCCAGGCGATGATGACGTTGGCGCCCACATACGCGGCGAAGAATTTTTGCACCAGCGAGAGCGTCAGCTCCTGCATCTGCACCACCCCCAGCGACCACCGGGGAAACAGCACCGCGTAGGCCACCACCAGCACAATCGCCCCGCGCACCGGCAGCAACACATCCCGCTCCACCGTGCACAACCGCTGCAACTGCCGCGCCGGTTCCACCGGCGGCGGGCGCAGCAATTGCGCCACCTGCTGCCAGGCCCGCCAGAGCTTTTGCGAACGTTGTTCCATGAACGCCTCCTGCCCCGCCGCGCCCGCAGCACAAAACCGCCCCCCCACCCCTGGCGGCGGGCATGCCTGAACCTCATCCCCCGGCGGGCAGGGAAGTCGAGGGCCTTACTTGATGTTTTCCTTGCCCCCCTCCGGGCCTTTGAGCATGGCGATGAACTGGCGCATCGCGGGCGACAACACCTTGTGCTTCTTGTAAATCGCCGCCAGCGGACGGTAAAACTCCCCATCCTCAAAATGCACCTGCACCAGCGTCTGCTTGGCCACCTCCTGCATCACGGTCGTCTGCGGCACAATCGCCACCCCCGCGTCAATTTCCACCGCCCGCTTCACCGTCTCGATGTTGTCAAACTCCATCACCACCTGCACCTCCACATCGTGCTCCTTCAAAATCTTGTCCACCGCCCGCCGCGTCGGGATGTCCGGCTCAAACGCGATGAATTTCTGGCCCGCCAAATCCTTCAGGCGCACCGTCTTGTTCTTGGCCAGCGGATGCTGCGGATGGCAGATCAACACCAGAATGTCCTTCCGCAGATTCACCACCTCCAGCTTGTTGTCCTTGCTGGCATACGCCACCAGCCCCAAATCCACCACGTTGCTGATGACATCCTCATACACCTGATTGGCCCGCCGGTACTCCACATGCACATTCACCGTCGGATACGCCTTCAAAAACTTCTTCAAATACGGCGGCAAATCATGCAGCCCTATGCTGTAAATCGTGGCCACCCGGATTGTACCCGAAATGATGTCCTTGATTTCCTGCAACTTGCTGTACAGCGAATCGTACGTCTGGATGATTTGCTTGCTGTACTCATACAGCACCTCACCCTCCCGCGTGAGCCGGAATTTCTTCTTGCTCCGCTCAATCAACAGCGAGTTGAACTGCCGCTCCAGCGAGCTGATTTGCTGGCTGACCGCCGACTGCGTCACATTGTTGATTTGCGCGGCCTTGGTAAAACTTTCCGTTTCCGCCAGGTCGCAGAAAACTTTGAGGCTTTCAATTTGCATAAAAATAGTTAAAGCAAAATGGCCAATTATGTCAACTAATGCACGGCTGATTTAAGAAGTTTTTTTTAATCCCCGCGCCTCGCCCGCCCCTCCCTTAATCCCCTCGCCCTCCCCTTCATCATTCCGGCTTATAAATTCCCCCCCCATGGCGCAGGCGTCCCGCAGGCCAGAAACCTGCGGTAGATGGAAAAAACCAGAATCCCCCCCTACCGGCTGAACAAGGCCTCCCGCATGCCCGGCAGCGGACGTCCCCCCTGGCGGTCCCAGTAATGGTACCCCCCCTGCCACGCCCACGCCGCCCAGCCCAACCCAAAGCCCTCCGCCAGTTGCCGTACATCGCGGTAATACCGGGTGCGCGAAAGCGTCCCGGCCGACGCCGGCGCCCCAAAAGCCCCCACATGCACCGGATGCCCGTAAAAATCCCGCCAGTCCCGCGCCAGTTGCAACTGGCCCTCCACCACGGCACGGCTGCAGGGATTTTGCGCCATGGGACGCCGCTGATAGGCCTCCAGCCATTGGCGCAGCTCTGCGCTGGCCTCGGCGGGCACTGCCAGCGGCGCCGGCGGCGGGCCGGGATAGGCCAGCGGCTGGAGCTGGCCCAGCGCTTTTTCGTCCGGCCACAGCCCCAGCCGCGTGAAATAACGCGGTTCCCGGCAGTGCACCGTCACAATGACGTTTTCCTCTTCCGCCGGCAATCGCAGATGCACCAGCTCCTCGGGGCGGTTGCCGTCGGCCGGCCCCAGGAACACCGTGCGCATGGGATTATGGGCGCGAAGCAGCTCCAGCGCCCGCGCGTACAACCCATTAAGCCAGGCCGTCGTCACCGCCTGTCGCGGCTCGTCCAGCAGCTCGAACGCCACCCCGGGATGCACCTCCGCACATTGCGCGGCCACCTGCCGCCACAACGCCACCCATTGATTGCTGTGCGCCTGCGGTTGCGTGTGAAAAGCCTCCGGCGCCCGCATCGCCAGAATCACAAACAACCCCTGATTCAACGCGTTGGACGCCACCTGCATCACCTGCTGCACAAAGCGCGGGTCCAATCGGTAATCCGGCGCCGGCCCCGCATGGTAATGCCACGCCACCGGCAGCCGCACATGGTCAAATCCCTCGCGTTTCATCTGCGCAAAATCCGCCTCCGTGCACTCCTCCTTGTCGGGACTCTGCGGCGGCAGCTCCAGCAGCCGCGTGAGGTTGATGCCCCGCCGGTAATAGGCCGCCGCCTGATGCGCCAACGTATTCCGGTCACTGAGCGGGCGCATCGCCTCCGGCCCCAATATCGGCAAGGCCCGCGCCGCCCATTGCAGGGTCACCGGCACGTTGCTGCGCACCTGCACCGTCTGGCGCAACGGGCGCTCGCACCAAACCCGCGCGTAATTGGCCCCCTCCACCGGCGGCAACGGCCCCGCATTGACCACCCCGCCACCCTCCCACGCCACCGGCCGATTCCCCACATAATGCTCAAAATTGGCATTGGTCAGCAGCATCCCTGTCACCCGAAAATCATCCCATGCCACCTCCTGCCGCCACGGTAAACCGTTGGTGGAAACCTCCCGCGGCGAAGTCAGCGTCACCGTGACCTCCCCACTCTGCGCGGGCAGCCATTCGGCCTGAAACACCGTCCAGCCAAACGGCACCACCGGCAACCGCAGCCGTGCCACCGCCCCCGTGCCGCCAGCCTGCCGTTCCGGGAACCACTCCACCTGGCCGCGGGGACTGGTCACCTCCAGGCGGCTCAGCACCCCCGTGCCGCCACTCGCCCGCAACTCCACCCACGCCTCCAGCGCCTGCCGCACCGGCGGCTGGGGCGGCATCCCTGGGATGGCCGCCAAAACGGCGCCCAAGCTCAACGCCCAACAGCAGAGGATGATTCGCATGGCGCCATTATCCGGGCCGCCCCTCTCAAAGTCAAAGCCGCTCTCGCCTCCACCCCTTTCCCCGTAGCGCAGGCATCTCCCCTTGTAGCGCAGGCGTCTCGTCCCGCAGGCCGGGCACCAAGTGGAAAATGTCGTAGCGCAGGCGTCTCGTCCCGCGGAGCGGGATCTGGCCTGCGTCCCGCAGGCCCTCGTCACAAGAATTAGGGCTCATTCGCGCCGCATCCATCCCCCTCTCCCTCTCCCATGGGGAGCGGGCCGGTGTGAAGGAGGGCAAAGCCTGTTCCCAAACTTGGTGTATTTCCCTCTCCCATCATCAGAGGGTCAGAGTGAGGGGACACTTCTCTCCCTTCGTTCTCTTCGTTTCCTTCTGTTTCTTCAAACTCTCCACCAAACCGCGGCAACCCCCCTCGAGCCTTTTCCCCCTTACAACTCCCGCGCCGTTTTCGCCAGCCAATCAGCCAGCTCCGTCTCGCCCAGCCCCTCCGTCCGATGCGTCAACGCGCTGCGCTTGCGCAGACCCTCATACGCCGTCTGCAACGGTACCGTATTCACGTGCCCCGCCGTGTGATGCAACAACACCGGCCGCGGCGCTGCCAGCAATACCAATCCTTCCACCCCTCCCACCCGCCGCAGGCCGGGCACAAACAACTCCGGCCGCAACAAAGTCCCCTCCTCGCCGGCGTTCAATCCAGCCAAATCCGCCGCCACCGCCGACACGGCCGGAGCCGCCAGCAAAGCCCACCAACCCGCAACCTCCACCCCGCAGAGGACCACCGCCTGCCGGGTTTGCTGCCGGAAAAACGTGCAGGCCGTAATCAAATCCTGCGCCCGCTCCTGCGCATCGGTGCGATTATAAGTGGCAAAAAACAGCTCCACTTGCTGCGCCCGTTTTTTGGCGATTTCAGCATCCGCCAATTCCCCCGTTTGAAACACGTCCACCAGCAGCACCTGCATCCGCCGCGCCAGCAGCTCCCGCGCCAGTCCGCGCGGTTTGCCCTGCTCATCCAGAAACGCCTGCTTCCCCGCCGGATGCGCCAACACCACCGCGCCCTGCGCCTTGCGGCCGGCGGGGGCCAGCCACACCGCCGCCAGCCGGTCCCCGCGATGCGCGCGGCCAAGGGCCAGGCGGGTCAGGGTCAGGTTTTCGACCGTCTGCTGGCCCAGCGTTTGCGAGACAACTTCCGGCGCCACCTCCACCTGCAGGGCATGGCGCCACGCCGGCTGATAAATCTCCTGATAACGTTTGTGCGACGTAGGCCCCACCGGACACAAGGCCTGCCACTGGGCGCGCGCCTGGGCCTTCCATTGGTCACTCAACCCCTTGATGCTCAGCGTATCCGCCGGCCGCGCCCGCCGCCCAAACACCCGCAAATCCAGGTTGGTGGCGGCCGGATAAGGCCGCTCCTGCGCCAGTGCGGCATCGTTTTTCTGGAGCAGGTGCTCCGCCAGAAACGCATACACCTGCTCACGCGTGGCCTGATTGTAGTTGTGCCCAAACGGCAGCACCGGATACCGCACCGCCTGCTCCGCCCCAAACAACCGGTAAATCGAGGCAATGGCCGGTCCTTCCACGGTCAAAAACATCCGCGTCCAATCCCCCGTGGCCGCCACAAAGATTTGCGGCTTGGGCACCGGCACCGCCGCAATTTCCATGTTGGAATACTCAATGCGCAATCCCGGCATGTTCTCGCACGAACAGCCCCCCTGCATGCTGTGCGAAACCATCACCGTGGGCGCCAGCACCGCCGGGCGCTCATCAATCGCGCCCAAAATGAACGTTTGCGTGCCGCCGCCACTCGCCCCCGTGCAGCCAATGCGCCGCGCGTCCACGTCCGGCAGCGACGCCAGAAAATCCAGCGCCCGAATCGAATTCCACGTCTGCAGCCCCATCAGATTCACATTCCACAACAAGTCCTCCGGCTGCGTCCCAAATCGCCGGTGATAATTGTACCCCGGCTCCTGCGCCGCATCCGCAAACTGCGTGTCATTGTACCCCACCATGTCATACGCAAACGCCACCATCCCCATCCGCGCCTGATGAATGCACCGCGCCGGGATGCTCCCCTGCGCTGTGTCCTCCAGCCGGCCACGGCTCCAATGCCCATGCGGATTCAACACCCCCGGAAACGGCCCCCGCCCCTTGCCCAGCGGCCGGTACAAATTGCCCGCCAGATAAAAGCCGGGCAGCGTCCGGATATAAACCTTCTCCACGCTGAAATCCCCGTGCTCCGTCCGGTCAAATATTTGGGCATCCAGTGTCGCCTTTTCGGGCATGGGCCACAATCCGGCGCTGAATAAAATTTGCCGGCGAATCTCCTCCCGGCGGCTCAACCATTGCTCCTTCGTGGTAACAGCGGGAAAAGTCCGCGGCGTATTGTAGGTCCACGGCTCCCGCAAACGCGCATCGCGCTCCGGCAGGGCCGGCGCGGCGGCCGCCGCCGGCAGCGCCGCCCAAAAACAAACACATCCCCAATACACCAACGCCTGGCACAAGGTGGTCTTCATGACCTGCCTTTATATAATTCCAGCCGCCCAAAGAAAACCAAAAAGGGCGGCCTCCAGCGGGCGCGCCCCGCCCCACAACGCAGCACCAGCAGCACGCCCAAATGCGGACCATGCAAAACCCCGCCACGCCCCTGCCCCACTAACCCGCCGCCACCCTCCTCAAAAACAGCTCAGGCCCACCCCGATTTTTCGCCCCCTTGAAAATGGCGTGCAACTTGCTTGCTCTCCAGGGGGAGAATCCGTTATATGAAGGCCAGCGCAGGATGCCACGTTGTCGCGACGGTCCTTTGGCCGCCGCGGTCATCCGCCGGGTCCGCCATGGCCGCCAATTCACAAACACCGTCTGACACGCCGCCGTTGAAGCTCACGGAGGAAATCCGGCGACTGGTCGAGCAACTGGCCGCCTACAATCACGAGGCCTGGCTCAAAGAACGCCTCGCCCAGGGCTGGAAACCCGGCCCCCACCGCGACGATGAACTGAAAACCAACCCCTGCCTCGTCCCCTATGCCGAACTGAGCGAGGAGGAAAAACAGCTCAACCGCGCCACCGCCCTCGAAACCATCCGCGCCATCATGGGCCTGGGCTACGCCGTCACCGGCCCCGAAGGCCAACCCCTCACCGCCGACAGCGATTCCCGTCAGATTCTCCAGGAGACCCTCCACCAAATCCGCAAAAACCCCAAGCTCACCGTGGCCGATTTGCGGCGCATCTGGGAGCAACACTCCCCCACCGTCTGGAGCCAGAGCGTGGACCTCTACCGCCGCGCCGTGGACGCCGCCCTGCGTCTGGGCGAAGCTTTCCTGGCCTTCGACATCTCCGCCGAGGGCCTGCAATTCTTCAAAGACGATTTGCGCCTCACCCAGCTTCAGGCCCTCGCCCTCGCCCGCACCGGCGCCACCCGCCGCGCCAACGCCATCCTCGACCACCTCCGCCAGGCCGGCCATCAGGATGAGGAAACCCTCGGCATCCTCGCCCGCACCCACAAAGACTTCTACACCATGGCCGGCGACCCGCAGGAGTGCCAAAAACACCTCCGCATCAGCTTTGACCTCTACCACACCTCCTACCAGCGCAACCGCGGTTACTACTCCGGCATCAACGCCGCCACCACCGGCTACATGGCCGGCCAAAAGGACATCGCCCGCCAAATCGCCCAGGAAGTCTCCGACCTCTGCGAGCGCACCCTCGAACACCTGCCCCCCGAATCCGACGAGCGCTACTGGCTCGAAGCCACCCTCGCCGAAGCCGCCATCATCCTCGGCGACTTCGCCAAGGCCGAACAACACTACCGCCACGCCACCGCCATCGGCGGCGATAAACTCGCCGTCCTCAGCCGCACCCGCGCCCAGGCCCGCCTCCTGCTCGAGCACATCACCGGCAACCCCAACCTCCTCGACCACTGCTTCCAAATGCCCCGCATGGTGGTCTTCTCCGGCCACATGTTTGACCGCCCCGACCGCCGCCAGCTCCGTTTCCCCTTGTGGCTCGAAGGCCCCGCCAAGGCCGCCCTCGCCCGCCGCCTCGACGCCATCCAGGCCCAAATTGGCTTCTCCTCCCTCGCCTGCGGCGGCGACCTCCTCTTCGCCGAGGCCATGCTCGAACGCGGCGGCGAAATCAACATCGCCCTCCCCTTCAACCAGCGTGACTTCCGCAAATGCAGCGTGGACATCATCCCCGGCCATGACTTCGGCCCCCGTTTCGAGCGCGTCCTCGCCGCCGCCGCCACCGTCACCGTCCTCAGCGAATACGGCAACGCCAACGACGGCGCCGCCTTCGACTACTGCAACCGCGCCCTCAACGGCATGGCCCTCCTCAAAGGCCGCTTCTTCGGCCTCGACGTCGTCCCCCTTGCCCTCTGGAATGGCCAGTCCGGCGACGGCCTCGGCGGCACCCACAGCTTTGTCGAGTTCTGGCAAAACCGCGGTGTCCCCGTCGAAATCATCCGCCTGGACACCCTCCTCCACGAAAACTCCCCACCGCCAGACTGGGACACCCCCGCCGCCAACCCCGCGCCGTCGGCAGAAATCCAGGCGCCCCTGGTCACCCAGGAAATCAAGGCCATGCTCTTTGCCGACATCGTCGGCTTCACCCGCCTCACCGAAATCCAGGTCGTCCCCTTTGTCCAACACTTCCTGGGCCAGGTGGCCGAGCTCATGCAGGCCATGCCCCATCCCCCCATCCATAAAAACACCTGGGGCGACGCCGTCTGCTGCGTCTTCGATTCCGTCCGCGACGCCGGCGTCTTCGCGCTGCGCCTGCGCGACCTCGTCCGCGGCACCGACTGGAGCCGCTACGACCTCCCCCACGAGCTGAACATCCGCATCGCCCTCCATGCCGGCCCTGTCTTTGCCTGCTACGACCCCGTCCTCGGCAAACTCACCTACAACGGCGCCCACGTCAACCGCACCGCCCGCATCGAACCCGTCGCCGAGGAAGGCCAGATTTACGCCAGCCAGGCCTTCGCCGCCCTCGCCACCGCCGAAGGCGTCGCCGAGTTCACCTGCGACTACGTGGGCACCAAACAGCTCGCCAAAAAATACGGCGCCATCCCCGTCTTCTTGGTGCGCCCCACCTCCTGAAGTATATTGTCCCCATGCGGAAACTTGATGCTTTATTACCATGGCCCCTGCGCGCCATTCCCCTCCTGGCGTTGCTCCTCCTCCTCGCCGCCTGCGCCTCCACCAAAACCTCCTGGGATGCCCGCGTCGGCCAGTACTCCTATGACCAGGCCGTCCTCGAACTCGGCCCCCCAGATAAAAGCGCCACCCTCGAAAACGGCGCCCGCGTCGCCGAATGGCTCACCGTCCGCGGCCACGCCGGTCGCTCCGTCGTCAGCGGCTACGGCTATTACCCCGGCCACACCGTCTGGTTTGAACCCGGCGCCCCCGATGTCTTCCTCCGCCTCACCTTTGGCCCCGACGGCAAACTTAAGGAATGGAAGCGCGTCTATAAATAACCCCGGCCGCCCAGCCCTCTCCCCCACGCCGCCCTGAGCCTCACGCCGGCAGCCCGCCCCGCCGCGCCGGTGCCTGACCCCGCTTCTTTAACAACGCCTCCTCCAACACCCGCTCCACAAACGCGCCTATCCCCGGCGCAAACGACGCCCGCGGCCCCGCCACATTCAGCGCCCGGATGCGGTGTTGCCGGATGAACTCGCGCAAAGCCTTCGCCGGCGCCTCCGTCTGCCCCGCCACCACCACCAGCACCGGTTTGCCAAGCTCCTGCGCATATTTCCACGTCAGCAACGTCCCCCCGCTCAACTCCGGCTGCAGCGTGAAAATCACCGTCCCATCCGTGTCCCGCACATTCCACTCCGTCCGCTGGGCGTAAGCTGGCGAGGGCGTCTCCTTCAACCGATAACAATCATCCAGCCGCCCATCCTCCGCCAACCGGCCGGCCGGACACCACCCCCGGTGCGCAAATCCATGGCGCAGGGCAAAATCCAGTGCCGCACGGTCCGCTCCGGTCTGGCCCCCGGAGACAATTACCAACGAACGTCGGGAATTCATGGCCGCCCTTATTTTGCCATCCCCCGCCCCTTCCTGCAAACTCCATCACCCCCCTGCACCCCCCTGCCGTCATGCGCCCCCTTAAATCGGCAAGTCCGGTTGTGCCGGCTTCTCCCCGGCGCCCGTGCCACCTTCGCCCCCCGCAGCTTCTGCCTTCCCGGCGGGCGCGCCCCCGGCCACCTGCACCAACGCCGGACGCAATACCCGTCCCTGGTAGGTGTACCCCGGCGCCAGCACCTGCTGCACCACCGCCCCCGCCGCCACCGGCCCGCTCGCCTGATGGGCCTGATGCATTTGCGAATCAAACGCCGCCCCCGGCTCCGGCGCAAATGCGTTCAACCCCACCCGCCGCGCCAAATCCCGACACACCCCCTGAAAAATCCCTATCTGCTCCACCAAATGCGGTTGCCCCGACTGGCACGCCGCCAGATACAACGCAAACACCTGGTCCAGCAACCGCACCGTCACCTGCAACCAGTCCTGCTCCTGCCGCCGCAACTTGTCCGCCTCCAGCCGCAGCGTGGCCTTCTCCGTGTCATTGGCCTGCCGCAAAAAATCTGTGAACGCCCGCGCCTCGGCTGCCATGCTATCGGCCACCTCCCGCGCCGTCTGCACCGTGCGGGCGCACTCCCCCTGAATGTTCATCCAGTTGCCGGTTGCCTCGGCAATCTGTTGTTTGATTTGCTCCAAATTCTGAATTTGCGCCACCGTCGAGCGCAGCGCATCCGCCTCCGCCAGCTTCATGGCGGCCCGATGCTGCAAAATGAAAGGCGTCACCAGCAACCATGCCCCCGCCGCCACCGCCGCCGTGCACAACGCCATGTTGGCCGTGCTCAGGGGCCATTCGCTCTGGTACACAATCCCGCCAGCCACCGCCAGCAACAGCAGGTCGCCCAACAAAAAGGGCACCACCGACGGTCGAGGTATTGCCGCTTCACTCATGCGCCGCGCAGCTTAAGCCGCCCCTTGCCCCCTCTGCAACTTGTTTTCCCGCCCCCCTCCCCACCCCAGCCCCCCGCCCAGCGCCCCCCGCCGCAAAATATGACCATTCCTTGCCAAAGCCGGTGTAGCAAGCAAATGCCTCTCTTTTTAATTTCTTTATGCAATGCTGCATGACCAGCCCGTGCGCCGTGGGCGCCGCGGGCGGCCAGGGGCAGCGCAAACAACACGCATGAGCGGGAGTCATTCCATGAGCGGGCCCACGCCTGCCGCCATCGTCCCGGACCCCCAGGGACCGCGCCCCACCCCTTTGGAGCGGGCCTTGCCCTCGCTCTCCAGCGCCTATGACTTCCTGCAAAACCAGTACGTCTATGTAATCGTCTCCGCCCGCGCCCGCGGCCTCTCCGTCGGCGTCAATCTCAACCCCGAACGCCGCTGCAATTTCGACTGCCTCTATTGCGAAGTGCCCCGCCCCCTCCCCGGCGGCAACTCCCCCGTGGACGTCGAAATCATGGCCCGCGAAGTCGAGCGCACCCTGGAATACGTCCAGTCCGACCGCCTCCGCCAGCACCCCGTCCTGGGCACGCTGCCGCGCGAATTTGTCCAGTTCCGCCACCTCGCCCTCAGCGGCCTCGGCGAACCCACCCTCTGCCCCAACTTTGTGGATGTCGTCCAAACCCTCGCTCATTTGCGCGTCCTCGGCCGCCGCCCCTTTTTCCATCTGGTCCTCGTCACCAACGGCAGCCAGTTGGACCAGCCCAATGTCCAATCCGGCCTCAAATACTTCACCCCCTCCGACGAAATCTGGATTAAACTCGACGCCGGCACCCCGGAATACTACCTGAAAATCAACCGCACGCCCGTGCCCTACGAAAAAATCCTCCACAACATCCTCCTCGTCGGCCGCCAGCGCCCGGTCGTCATTCAAAGTTTGTTTGTGGCCGTGGACGGCGAAGAACCCCCCGCCCGCCAAATCGAACAATACGCCCAGCGCCTCAAAGAACTCAAACTCGCCGGCGCCCAAATCGCCCTCGTCCAAATCTATTCCGCCACCCGCCCCACCCACCAGCCCGCCTGCAGCCATCTCCCCCTCAAATCCCTCAGCCGCATCGCCCAAATCGTCCGCTGCGCCACCGAGCTGCCGGTCGAAGTCTTCTAATCCCTCCTGACCGCGCCCCCGCCCGCTTCAACCCCCCGCCAGCTTCTGCGGCTGCCCGCTCGCTATCGAGGCCTCCTCCGCCTCGCATATTTCAATGGCGCTTAAACCATCCGCCGCCGTCACCACCGTGGGCGCCCGGCCGGCCAGAATGCTGTCCAGAAAATGCGCCAGCTCCCCCACGTACCCGTCCGGCCCCTCATTCCGGATGACCACCGGCGGCTGGCCTTCCACATACACCTTCAGCGCCTCCGCCCCGCGCGCCACGTCATAATCCGCCGTCGCCCGCTCGAAGTTCACCGTGTAACTCATGCTGAAACCAAATCCCGGCGCCATCGCCCAGCCCCCTTCGGCGTACACCATCGCCCCGCTGGCCACCCGGTATTGCGCCACCACATGGTCAATCGCCCCGCTCAAACACGTGTAACCCGTCGCATACACCGCCTGCGGACGCCCAAAGCAGTACTGCACAAAATCCACGTCGTGAATGTGCAAATCCAGCAGCGCCCCACCCGATTTCTGCCCGTCCATGAACTGCGACTTGCTCCACCCCGGCGGCTCGGCCACCCGCCGGAACCGCGCCGCCAGCACCCGCCCGTATTGCCCGCTCTCCACCACGTTCTTGAGCCAGGTCCACCCCGGCCAGAAACGCATGCACATCGCCGGCATCAGAAATCCCCGGGCTTTCTGCGCCGCTTCCACCATCGTCCGCCCCAGCGCGCTGGTCCGCGCCATCGGCTTCTCGCACAGCACATATTTGCCGGCCGCCAGCGCCGCCACGGCCACCTCCGGATGCAACGGCGTCGGCAGGCAAATATCCACCGCCTCCACCTGCGGATCCGCCAGCAACTCCCGATAATCCTGGTACACCCGCACCACGCTCATGTCCAGCGCCACCGGCTTGCCATCCCCCACATTGCCCCCGGCGCTGAGCTGCCCGTTCTCCGGACGCCGTACCGCGTCACACACCGCCACCACCCGCCCCTGCGGCAGTTGTTGCAACGCCTTCAAATGCGTCACGCCCATGAAACCCAGTCCAATCACTCCCACATTCACTGTTTTGCTCATACCTCACACCTTCCCTTTGGCCACAGTTCTTGCTCCCCCACCCCCGCCGGCCCGCCCCCCTCAGGGCAGGCTCTCCACCAGCCGCCGCGCCGTAATGATGTCAGCCACCCGCTGCTGGCCCGCCTCGCGCTCAATGCACAGATTGCCCTCAAACCCAATCTCCGCCAGTGTCTGGAAAAAACCCCGCCAGTTCACCTGCCCCGTCCCCAGCGGCACTTCCTCGCCCCACGTCCCCGGCTGCAACGTCCGCGTCGCATCCTTCAAATGGCATTGCTTCACCCACGGACCCAGCACCCGCAACGCAAACACCGGATTGCCCTGATCATACAAAATCATGTTGGCCGGATCAAAGTTCACCCCCACATTCCCACACCCCAGATGCCCCAGAAACTCCCGCAACGTCGCCGCGCTTTCCTGCCCTGTCTCCAGCCCCAGCGTGATGCCCGCCTCCCCAAACAACTCGGCAATGCGCCGCAAACGCTCCACCAGTTTGCCAAACTCCGCCGCCCGCGGATTATGCGGCAAAAATCCCGCATGAAACGCCACATACGGAATCCCCAGCGCCCGCGCCAGCCGCGCGTTCTCCTGAATGTTCGCCCAGTTCTGCTCCCACGTGTGGTCCGGCACCACGCCCCCCGTGCGCCGAATGCTTTCCAACGTCGTATAATCCTCCCCCACACACCCAAACATCCCGCTCACCACCGTCACCCCCGCCCGCGCCAGCAACTCCGGCGCCTTGCCCCACACCGCCGGCTTCTCCCGCAGCGGGTCCAGCCAGAGCTGTATCCGCTGGACGCCCGTCGCCTCCAGCTTCTCCACCAGCGCTTCGGGCGTTTCCGGCTGCAAACTCCATGAGCACACGCCCAGCTTGGGCACATACCGCCGCGCATACCCACCCGGCGCCGTCAAATCCCTCCCCGTCACTTGCTGAATGAACCGCACAAACGCCTCCGCCTGCGCCTCCAACCGCTGCGCCAGCTCCCCATCCTTGAATTGGCCCGCCCCATCCAACACCTCCCGGATGCCCGGCAAAAAAACCCGCTCCGGCAGCAAATGCGCGTTCCGATACGCAAATATCTGCTGCAACTGCTCCACCGCCCGCAACGCGCCCCATTGCCCGCTCGACAAACCCACAAACGCCACCGGCCGCCCCTGAAAACTCTCCGGGAACTTCAGCAGGTCAATGAAGTACTTCAGCGCGCCGGGAAAACTCCCGTTGTACTCGGGCGTGACCACCACCACCCCGGCCGATTGCAACACCGCCTCGGTGAACGGCCTCAGCGCCTCCGGTTTCTCCGCGTACGACTCCGGCGCAAAGGCCGCCGCCGGCAACAACCCCAAATCCACCACCTGCGCCGCCACCCCGCGCCGGCGGTAACACGCCTCCACCGCCCGCGCCACCTGCGCCGTATTGCTCCCGGGACGATTGGTGCCTGCTATGATGGTAATCATGCCCGCAGCTTGCCCGATAAATCGCCCCGCTGCAAGTTTTCTGGCAGCCTCCCTCCGCTCGCCGCAGCAAGACCCCACCACCACCTCCGCCCCCAACTTGCGTGCCAGGCCACGCCGCCATTCACTTTCCCGCTCCCGGAGCAGTCCCCGCCCGGCTCTCCTGCCGCAAGCTCCCCTCGCGTGCCTCGCGGCCCGCGTTTGCGCCCAACGCTGTGCGCCCGGCTCGGAACCGGGCGCCCGCAACCGCCCGCCGCCAAATAAACGCGCCACCCTCAGCATGCTTATGAATCAAGACATCCTCGCGGGCCTTGCCCGCCATCTCCTCACCGCCCTGGGCGGCATGCTCGTCGCCCGCGGCTGGACCGACACCGCCCGCCTCGAAGCCGCCGTCGGCGCTCTCATCACCCTCGCCGGCTTTGCCTGGTCCGTCTGGCACAAACGGCGTGCCCCCGCGCGCCCCTCCCTTCCCGCCCATGATTGAATCCCTCCTCGGCCTGCTGGGCAGCGCGCTCGCCCTCCTCCTGTGGTGGTGGCGCCGCCGCGCCGCCCGGCAGGCGGACCCCCTCCACCGCCATCGCCTCCGTTATGCAAACATTGACCGCGAATGCTCCCGCACCCGCCCCGGCCAGCCTCCTGACCCGCGCCGCAGCCTTGCTGCTGATTTGGATGAGCTGGAGCGGCTGTCACGCGCCCAAAATCATCCCACCCACCCACACCCTCCTCCGCGTTGAAGCCGGCCGCCCCTTCACCGCGCCCTGCGACGGCTGGTTTCTCAGCGACGCCCTCTACCACCGCACCCGCCGCGCCGTCGCCGACCGGATTCTGGAATTGGAATCCACCGCCCCCGCCCCCAACCCATGAACCTCCTCGCCCAATTACCCCTCGACCCCCAGCACCTTGCCTGGTTTCTCGCCGTCCTCTTTTTCCTCGTCGCCGGCGTCAACCAGTTGCTCCACCTCGCCGACCGCTGGCGCGGACGCAAATACGAAATCGCCCCCCAACCCCTCATCGTCCAGCCGGCCCAGGAATGGGTCTCCCGCTCCGAATGCCACCACTTGCGCCTCACCCTGGCCTCCCGTCTCGAAGCCGCCGAGGCCGGCCTCGCCGAATTGCGCGCCCAGCTCGCCGCCGACCGCCAGACCCTCCTCGAGGCGGGCGAGGAACGCGCCCGCCGTCTCCACCAGCGCATGGACGCCCTGGGTCTCAAACTCTCCGAAGAATTGGGCGTCCTCCGCGGTGAACTCAAACGCATCCCATGAACCTCACCCTCCTCCTCCTCGCCGCCCTCGACCGCGTCCACCCCCACCTGGCCCGCGAAGAAGTCCTCGCCCTCGAAGTCAACGCCTGGCTGCCCCGCCCCGCCTCCCTCACCGAAGTCCGCCGCGCCCTCCGCCAGTTCGAGCGCGAAGGCTGGGCCGTCACCGCCCGCGCCCCCGCCGGCCATCAACTCTGGAAAATTACCGCCGCCGGACGCGCCGCCCTCGCGGAAATGGAACTCGGCGCCTGACCCCATCCCAACCGCCCCTCCCTCGGCGGAACGTCTCCCACGCCGTCCCGCCCCCTCGCTCAGCCTGCTGGACCCCGGCCTCGCCCGCCCCTGGAAAAACATTGCCTGCGCCCCCTTTTTGCGGCACATTATGCCTGCCCGGCGGAGAGATGGCTGAGTGGTTTAAAGCGCACGCCTGGAGAGCGTGAGTGGGCTAATACCCCACCGGGAGTTCGAATCTCCCTCTCTCCGCCAGCTTTCCTTCCTCTCCCTCCCCCCCCGCCCGACCCATGACCCAGCTCACCCCAACTTTTTGTCTAATTGCCGCTCAAGTTATTCTGCCGCCTGCCGAAATATCCACTGCGGCCATTTGCCTCGCCTGGCAGGGCATTTGGCTTGGTTTAGGGCACTCATCATGACAATTAATGGCATGAATATGAGCCTGGTGACGGAACAAAAACGGCTCGCCGCGCTGCAGGAATGGGCCATTCTGGACACCCAGCGGGAAATAGCCTTTGATGATTTGGCCTCCCTCGCCGCGGCTTGCACGCAAACTTCCATTGCCCTCATTACCTTCCTGGACGACCACCGCGCCTGGTGCAAGGCCGCCGTAGGCATTGAATTGGTGGAAATACCCCGCGAGCAATCCTTTACCGAACTGGTGGTGGCCACCAACGCCCCGATGGTAATCGAAGACGCCCGGAACGACAAACGTTTGGAAGGACGCCATCATGGATGGCTGGGGCAAACCATCCTTTTCATGGCTGGCGTCCCCTTGCGAGCCTCCGACGGCCTGGCCGTGGGCGCCCTCATTGTGGCGGATTCACATCCACGCCACCTGAGCCCCTCCCAATTAAACGCCCTCGAACGCCTCGCCCGCCAGGTCATGTCCCAGGTGGGCTTGCGCGACAGTCTGCAGAAACTCGACCGCGCCCTGCGGGAACAGGAGGAAACCGAGGCCCGCCTGGCTTACGAGCGCAATCTCTTTGAAACCCTGCTGCAAAACATCCCCGATTGCATCTACTTCAAAGACCTCCAATCCCGTTTCGTCAAATGCAGCCAGGCCCTCGCCGAACGCTTCGGCTTCGCCGACCCTTCCGCTCTCGTGGGTAAAACCGACCAGGATTTCTTTGGCCCGGAGCACGCCCTCCAGGCCTACGAAGACGAACAACGCATCATCCGCACCGGCCAGCCGCTGATTGGCCTGACCGAAAAAGAAACCTACACCGACGGCCGCGTCACCTGGGCCCTCACCACCAAAATGCCCTGGCGCGACGAAAACGGCCGCATCATTGGCACCTTCGGCATCTCCAAGGACATCACCGACTTCAAGGTCTCCGAGGAGCTCCTGGCCAAACTGGGACAGCGCCATCAGCTCATCCTCAACGCCGTCAACGAAGGCATCATCGGCGTGGACCATGACGGCCGCTGCATCTTCGCCAATCTGGCGGCCGCCAAAATCTTCCGCCGCACCTCCGAAAGCATGGTGGGCCAGCCCCTCGAAAGTTTCCTCGCCAACGCCTCCACCGTCCTGGGGGTGGACCACCAGGGCCAATTGACAGAAACCGAATTCGTCTGCGCCGACGGCCGCCTGATCCCCGTCGAATTCACCGTCCTCCCCCTCCTCGAGGCCGACACCCTCACCGGCAGCGTCCTCACCTTCCGCGACATCACCGCCCGCCGCCGCGTCGAGGCCCAGCTCGCCTTCGAGCATGACCTCCTGCGCGCCCTCCTCGAAAACATCCCCGACCGCATTTACTTCAAAGACCTGCAATCCCGCTTCCTCCTCTGCAGCAAAACCGTCGTCTCCGGCCTCGGCATCCAATCCGCCGAAGAGGCCATCGGCAAATCCGACTTTGACTTCTTTACCGAGGAGCACGCCCGCCCGGCCTACGAGGACGAACAGCAAATCATCCGCACCGGCCAGCCCATCATCGGCAAAATCGAGCGCGAAACCTGGGTGGACGGCCGCGAAACCTGGGCCCTCACCACCAAAGTGCCCCTCCGCAACTCCCGCGGCGAAATCATCGGCACCCTCGGCGTCACCAAGGACATCACCGACCTCAAACGCACCCAGGCCGAACTCGAACGCGCCCGCGACGCCGCCCTCGAATCCACCCGCCTCAAGTCCGAATTCCTGGCCAACATGAGCCATGAAATTCGCACCCCCATGAACGGCATCATCGGCATGACCGGCCTTCTCCTCGACACCCCACTCACCCAGGAACAGCGCGAATTCGCCGAAACCATCCGCTCCAGCGCCGACGCCCTCCTCACCATCATCAACGACATCCTCGATTTCTCCAAAATCGAGGCCGGCAAACTCACCTTTGAAAATGTCAGCTTCGACCTCTCTGAGGCCGTCGAAGGCTCCGTCGAACTGCTCGCCGAGCGCGCCCGCGCCAAGGGCCTCGAAATGGGCTGCTGGATTCACCCCGATGTGCCCCCCTGCCTCCGCGGCGACCCCGGCCGCCTCCGCCAGGTCCTCGCCAACCTCCTCGGCAACGCCGTCAAATTCACCGAGCGCGGCGAGGTGTACGCCGAAGTCAGCGTCCAGGAGCGCAACCCCAAGGAAGTCACCCTCAAATTCCTCATCCGCGACACCGGCATCGGCATTCCCGCCGACGCCCAGAAACGTCTCTTCCAGGCGTTCACCCAGGCCGACGGCAGCGTCACCCGCAAATACGGCGGCACCGGCCTCGGCCTGGCCATCAGCAAAAAACTCGTCGAATTGATGGGCGGCCAAATCGGCATGACCAGCCAGGTCGGCAAAGGCAGCGAATTCTGGTTCACCGCCCGCTTCGGCATCGGCCAGGGCCTCCCCGAACCCCTCGACCACGCCGCCAACCTCGCCGGCTTGCGCGTCCTCATCGTGGATGACAGCGACACCAACCGCCGCGTCCTCCATCACCAGTGCGAAGCCTGGCAGATGGAAGACCAGTGCGCCACCGACGGCGTCGAGGCCATCACCACCCTCCGCGCCGCCGCCAACAAAGGTCAGCCCTTCGACATCGCCCTCCTCGACATGCAAATGCCCGGCATGGACGGCCTCACCCTCGCCCGCCTCGTCAAGTCCGATCCCATGCTCTCCGGCACCCGCCTGGTCATGCTCACCTCCCTCGGCCATCGCCTGACCCCCGAAACCCTCAGCCAGGCCGGCATCAGCGCCTACCTCGTCAAGCCCGTCAAACAATCACGCCTCTTCGACTGCCTCGTGCGCGTCCTCGCCGGCGCCGGCGGAGCCCGCCCCCAACACACCGTGGCCCTCCAGAAAACCGAAGCCCCCGCCACCCTCCCCCGCCTGCGCGTCCTCGTGGCCGAAGACAACATCGTCAACCAACGAGTCACCGTCCGCCAGTTGCAGAAAATGGGCCAGGTCGCCGACGCCGTCGCCAATGGCGTCGAGGCCGTCAAAGCCCTCCGGGCCGTGCCCTACGATGTCGTGCTCATGGATTGCCAGATGCCCGAAATGGACGGCTACGAAGCCACCCGCATAATCCGCCAGGAAGAAGCCGCCCATCCAGAGCGCCGCCGCGCCTACATCATCGCCCTCACCGCCAACGCCCTCCAGGGCGACCGCGAAAAATGCCTCGCCGCCGGCATGGACGATTACATCAGCAAACCCGTCCAGGTGCCTGCCATGCAGGCCGCCCTCCAACGCGCCGCCAACGCCATCAACAACCTCGCCCACAAACCGGAGCCGCCCCCGCCCGCCCACGCCCCGGCGCCCCTGCCGCCGCCCCTTTCCTCCCCCTACGAACACCTGCCTTTGCTGGACGCCGACACCATCCAAAATCTCAGCGCGTTGCAGTCGCCGGAAATGCCCGACCCCGTAGCTGAACTCTTTGACCTCTTCCTCACCGACCTGCCCAAATACCTCGGCCGTTTGCAACAGGGCCTCGACCATAAAAATCCCGCGGACCTCGCCGCCGCCGCCCACGCCCTCAAGGGCGCCGCCGCCAACCTCGGCCTCCGCCGCCTGGCCGCCTGCGCCGCCGACCTGGAGAAGGCCGGCAAAGAGGGCAACCTGCCAGTGGCCGCCGCCCTCCATGGCCTGCTCCTCCATGAAATGGAAGAAGCCCGCCACGCCCTCAATGGCAAAGAAGCCCGCGCATGAAAATCCTCGTGGCCGAAGATGACCGGACCAGCAACCGGATGCTGGGCATCCTGTTGCAGAAGTGGGGGCATGAAGTCATCTCGACCACCGACGGCGCCCAGGCCTGGAAGGCCCTCGCCCAGCCCGGCGCGCCCCAGCTCGCCATCCTCGATTGGATGATGCCCCTGGTGGACGGCCCCACCCTCTGCCGCATGGCCCGCCAAAACCCCGCGCTCCGCAGCGTGTACATCATCCTCCTCACCACCCTCGGTCGCACCGAGGACATCGTGGCCGGCCTCGAAAGCGGCGCCAATGACTACGTCATCAAGCCCTTCAACCACGCCGAGCTCCAGGCCCGCATCAACGTCGGCGTCCGCATGGTCCTCCTCCAAAACGAGCTGGCCGCCACCCGCCGCGAATGCCACGCCGCCCAGGAAGAGGTCAAACAATTGCGCGGCATCATCCCCATCTGCAGCTACTGCAAAAAAATCCGCGATGACCAGAATTACTGGACCCAGGTCGAAAGCTACATCGCCAAACACTCCGCCGCCACCTTCAGCCACGGCGTCTGCCCGGAGTGCTTCGAGAAATTTTTGAAGGACGCCATGACTCCCTCCGAAACCTCCGAAAACACACCCTGACGCCCGGCCAGTTCAACCCCCTCCTCCCCCCTTGCGGCCCCCCAGCGTCACCTGCCCCTGCATCAACAAGCGCTCCCCGCACCGCACCTCCGTTTCCGCCTGAATCAACCCCCCCAGCCGCCCCGTAATCCGCGCCTCCACCCGCAGCGTCTCGCCCGGCCGCGCCGTGCCCAGGATTTTGATGTGGCGCAACGCCGTGAGCTTCAAATCCTCCACCGGCGCGTGCTCCGCCGAGCTTTGCGCCACCACCCCCGCCACCTGCGCCGCGGCCTCCACCAGCAACACCCCGGGAAACATGGGCGCGCCCGGAAAATGCCCCCGCAAAAAAGGCTCATCCCCGCGCACCACGTACTCCCCCGCGCCGCGCGCTCCCGGCTCCAATTCAATCAAACGGTCCACAAAACGAAATTCCGGCCCGTGGGGCAGCCGGGCCAGCGCCTCCGCCAGGGCGCGCGAGTGGGTGGTATCAGGTTGCATGGGCGGCAATCATCGCCTTACAGCGGCCCGCGCGTCACGCCCAATTCGTTCAACAAACGCAGCTCCTGCCACAACTGCGCCGCCGTGATTTCCCCGCGCTCCAACTGCTGGTAACGCGCCACCGTGTGGCGCGCCACCTCGGGCGTTTCATTCACAAACTCAATCCGGAACCGCCGCGCCCCCGCCTCCATCAGTTGCCGCAACGCCCCCGCCCCCGTCTGCGCGCGCGCGTTGAACACCGTGTTGCGGCAGCCGGCGTCCGCCCGCACCGGATGCTCCGCCCCCACCCGGTCCCGCAATTTCACCTCATGCTTCTCACAGGGCCGGCCGCAGTTGGTGAAGTCCGTCCCCGCCGACAAAAACGCGCAAAACACACAATGCTCCATGTGAAACATCGGCATGTGGTGATGCAGGGTAATCTCGAACCACGCCGGCGGCGCCGCCCGCAGCAAATCCAGCAGTTGCGCCACATTCAAGTCATACGAGGCCGTCACCCGCTCCAGCCCGTACCGCTGCAAAAAGTATTCCGCGCTCAACGGATTGGCGATGTTCAACGCATAGTCCCCCACACACCGGCAGCCCGCAAAAAACTCCAACTGGTCATAATTCCGCACCAGATAGCCATCCGCCCCGCTCGCGCGCACCTGCCGCAAAATCCATGCCTCCCCCGGCTTGGTGATGCGCGGCGGCGCCACGTAAATCTGCCGCGCCCGCCCCGCCGGCGTGGCCCCGCGGGCCCGCACCCGCTCCACCGCCTCGGCATATTGCTTGGGGTCATCCAGCTCGCAATACACCGTGGCCACCTCGGCGCCCAGCACCGCCTCCAGTTGCGGCAGCGTGCGCACCAGCACCAGCCATTCCACCGCCGCCGGCGCCGCCATGGGCTTCATCGGCGCGGCCAGGCCCCCGGCCCAGCGCCCCGCCGCAATCTGCCGCTCCGCGCACAAGCTCCAGCGCCGCCGCTCCCGGCGCTGCGCCTCGAGGCTCGCCACCAGCTCGCGGCGCATCCGGTTCAACGCGCTCGCCGGCAAAATCACCGCCCCCTCCAGCGCGCAGTCCAGCTCGCCCAGACAGAACGGCGTCCCCCCCAGCCGGCCCAGTTGTTCGCGCAACTTTTGCGGTGTCAACGGCTGCTGTTGCGCCACCGCGAGGGGCATCGGTGAAATCGCCTCCGCCACGTGCCCCTGCGGGTCCCGCATCGCCACCCGCAACGGCTCGCCCGCCCGCCCCCACACCCGCACCCGCACCGGTTGCTGAAAACGCGGCGTCTCCCCCGCAAAACTTTGCCGCCAGCGCCGCTCCAGCTCCGGGTCGCTCGTTTTCCACACCCGGTGACCCGGCTGCACGCGGGCCGTCTGCACATCCCCCCGTCCAAAAGTCAGCCACACCTCCCCAGCCCCGCCCCGGCGGCCCGCCGGCCGCACCTCGTACACCCGCCCGCCTTCCTCGCGCAAATCCGGACGCCCGCCGTCAAACACCACCCCATCCCCCGGCTTGACGCCGCCCGCCAGCCGCACCCGCACCCGCCCGGGCCGCGATTCCACCACCTCGCCAATAAACGCCCCGCGTTTGGTCCCAAATCGCGCATGCACCAGCGCTTGATTGTTCACCCCCCCAAACCAGCCCGTGTACAACCCCCGCGAAAACGCCATCTCCATTTCGTAGCGATGCGCCGCGGCATCGTACCGCCGGCGCTCCGCCCCGCAGGCCGCGTCCAGCGCCTCCCGATACAGGCGCGTGATGTTGGCCACGTATTCCGGCGTCTTCAGCCGGCCCTCAATCTTCAACGAAGCCACCCCCGCCCGCGCCAGCTCCGGCACCAGCTCCAGCGCGGCCAAATCCCGCGGACTGAGCAGATAACGGCGGTCCCCCAGCGGCACCACCGCCCCATCCGCCACCAACTGATACGGCAGCCGGCACGCCTGCGCGCACACCCCGCGATTGGCACTCCGGCCCCCCAGCGACTCGCTCGTCAGGCATTGCCCCGAATACGCCACGCACAACGCCCCATGCACAAACACCTCCAGCGGCAGCCCCGCCTGGCGCTCGCGCAACTCCGCCTGAATCCGCTCAATTTCCTTGAGCGAACACTCCCGCGCCAACACCACCAACTGGCACCCCAGCTCCCGCGCAAACACCACCCCCGCCGCGCTGGTGATGGTCATTTGCGTCGAGGCGTGCAACGGAAAATCCGGCGACAACCGCCGCGCCAGCCGCGCAATCCCCACGTCCTGCAAAATCGCCGCGTCCACCCCCGCCTCAATCAGCGCGCGCAAATAGTCCTCCGCCTCCTCCAGCTCATGCGTGAACAACAGCGTGTTGAAACAGGCGTAGCCCCGCACCCCGCGGTAATGCAGCCACTCCATCAGCGCCGGCAGTCCCTCCAGCGTGAAATTATCCGCCCGCAACCGCGCATTGTGCCGCTCCAGCCCAAAATAAATCGCATCCGCCCCGTTCTCCACCGCCGCGCGCGCACACTCCCAGTTGCCCGCCGGCGCAATCAGCTCCGGGCGCGCCACAGCCCGGCCCTCGGATGGAGGGCAGGCCGGTGTCGGAGCGATGGAGGCAGCCAGCGCCATCAGTCCCCTATCATTCACCAGACCGGCCCCGGACGCAAGTGGCGCCGTGACCGGCCCCCGCCGCCCCCACGCAACCGCCCTGCCAATCCGGCGCCCTCGCCCACCCGCGCCACGCCGCCACCGGAAAAAAGAAACGGAAGGCAATGACGCCTTCCGTTTCCTGGGGAAACGGGCCTCGGCCGCGCAACCCGGCCGGCCCGCAGGGCGCCGCAGCGCCTAGAAAGTGAGCATCAGCTCCCCGCGCAACCACGTGTGCGGTTGCTGGTAGGTGTAAAAATTACCCGGGAAGACCACCTCGCCCCACAGATGCCCCGAGAGATACTTGTTGAACTGATACTTCACCACCGCCTGCAAATAATGGCCCCGGAAATGTCCGTTGCGTGTGAACACCGGCGCGGCCGACAACGCCGGCGCCGGCCGGTCCGCATACAACAAATTGTAATTCAACAGGAAATCCATCCCCTTGATCGGCTTCAGCGTCCACCCCGGCCCAAACCGGTGCAGATTCCCCAACTGCGCAATGCGCCACTCCGCCGCGTAGTCATAAATGTACAGCTCGCTCCACCGCGGCCACCGCGCCCACAACACATCAAACGACTCAATCCGCGCCGTCCCCGGATTGTCGCCCGACAAATACTCATAGTCCAAACTCAGCACATTGCTCAGCTTGTCCTTGAACAAATAGGAAAAACGGCTGTTGAACCCGTACGCCATCACATTGTTCTCATTGCCCCCCAGCCGCGGCTCCGTCCGCTTGCCCCATTGCAGCGCCCCCTCCGCGCTGTAGGCCCAGTGCTCGCCCAGCGTGCCCGACAACCGCAGCCCCGGCGTGTACAGCTCGCCTGTGTTGCCAAACGCCGTCGCGATGTCGTGGTCCTTCTTGTACATGAAATAGACATCCACGTTCAGCTCCTTCACGCTCTTGTTGGCAATGTACAAAATCGCCCCGCGCTCGTCCTGGTCCGTCAGCGTCTTGTGGTGATTGTTGAGCGTCGGCAGCCACTCATCCGTCCACGCCGACATCTCAATGTACGCCATGTCCACCGTCGTCTGGTGGTCCTTGATGTCCCATGTCAGCCGCGCCGCGTCCAAAAAGAACGTCCGCGAGCCGTCATTGGGCGTCCCGTCCATCACCAGCCACCCGTTGCCGAAACGCAAATCCTGCCGCCCCACCGCCAGCGTGAGCGGCTGCTCAAACATGTTGGCCCACTTGAGGTACAGGTTATCAATGATTCCCTCCTGCCAGTCCACCCCGTGCCGCCCGCGAATGGCCCCATATCCCGCGTCCTTCACCCAGTAGCGCGGCTCCGACGTCAGCCGCACATTCAACGACAAATCCTTCACCGGCGTAATTGCCGTCCACAACCGCCCGCGAAAACGGAAATAATCCTGCTCATGCAGGCGGGCGTAGGGATTAAGCGTCAGCCCGTTGTCAAAATACTCATTGCGAAAGCGCAGGTCACCGCCCCACGTAATCCACGGAGCAGGTTTCTTGATTTTATCCAGCCAGTTGGGTTCCGCCGCCGCCGCCGCCGGCGCAGCCTGCAGCCCCGCCGCGCTCAAGACCATCAGCGTCGCGCTCAAGAGGGTGATTTTGGCGTTCATGGAGTTGGTTTTAGGGTTGGTTGCTCGCCGGCCGCCACCCGCTCCGGCGCGCCCGCAAAGCCCGGCGTCGCCTGCCTGTCCCTCCCGGAGCAGGGAACACGCACAAAACGCCTTTCTCCCGGCCGCATCCCGTCGTGTGACACCAGCATAATCGAGACTTATGTATGGTTTGTCGCCCGCCCTGCCGCACGGACCGCGTCCTGAGCCTGGCCCAGCCCAGACCGGCAGAACGCAGCAATAACGGGCATATTCATAACCTGTAACAAAACCTATCGGCATGACAATCATTATTTTTAGTTTTGAATAAAGGCTATTATATTTACTGAATTAGTGTATTAGAAATATATAATAAGCTATAATTATATATTGAATTATCTTTTGTGTTCAGCGGCCGCCCCGCCGCGCCACCGCCCCGCCTTCGCCATGGCCCTTCCCCACCCGCCCACCCCCGCGGTCATTTCCCTTGTCCCACCCGCCGTGGCTCGTTAGTTTTGGCTTCCAGTAAATTGCGCCGCATGGATATTGCCCGCTACAACGTGCTCGGCGTCCAACTCAGCGCCTTGAATCCCGCGCTGGCGCGCCAGGCCATCCTCGAGGCCGTCGCCTCCCGCCGCAAAGGCTACGTCTGCGTCACCGGCGTTCATGGTGTCATGGAATCCCAGGAAGACCCCGCCCTGCGCGACATCCACAATCGCGCCTTCCTCTGCACCCCGGACGGCATGCCCATGGTCTGGCTCGGCCGCCGCCGCGGCCATCCCCACGTGCGCCGCGTCTATGGCCCGGACCTTATGCTGGACCTGCTCGCCGTGCCCGGCCTGCGCCATTTTTTCTACGGCGGCGCCCCGGGAGTGACCACCCTGCTGCGCCAGCGCCTGGAAGCGCGTTTCCCCGGCCTCCAAATCGTGGGCGCGTACGAGCCGCCTTTCCGCCCCTTGACGGCGCAGGAGTTGGCAGCCCTGGCCCGGCAAGTCGCCGCCGCCCGGCCCGACATCATGTGGATTGGCCTCAGCACCCCCAAACAGGAACGTTTCATGGCCGCGCACATTGACTTGTTGGAAACCACCCTGATGATTGGCGTGGGCGCCGCCTTTGACTTCCACGCCGGCCGCGTCCCACAAGCCCCGCGCTGGATGCAACGCGCCGGCCTCGAATGGCTGTACCGCCTCTGCCGTGAACCCCGCCGCCTGGGGCCGCGCTACCTCAAAAACAACCCCCGCTTTGTTTACTACCTCCTGCTCGAGTCGCTCGGCCTGCGCCGCCCCGCTTGAAATGATGCGGCCTGACCCCTTTTGTGGCGCCCTGTTTTCCTCCTGCCCGCTCCCGCCCCGCCTCAAACCTCCCGCAAATCCAAATCCACAATCAAATCCGCCGCAATCTTCTCCAGCGCCGCCCGCAGCGCCCCCACCTCGCACGAAGCCGGCACACTCACCTGCGCCCGCGCCCGAAACAGCACCTCGCCGGACATCGGCGCGCTTTCACAACCCGTCTCCAGCTCCTCCACATTCACCCCGTGGGCCGCCAGCACCCGCGAAATCTCGCGCACAATCCCCGGACGGTCATGCCCCACCAGCTCCAGCCGCATCAGCCGCCCCGCCACCGGCGCCGCAGCCAGGTCCGGCTCCGCATGAAACACCACCTGCAACCCTGCCTGACTCAACCCGCGCAGCGCCTGCTCCAGCGCCGCCACCTGCTCCACCGGCGCGGCCACCCGCAAGATGCCGGCAAACTGCCCGCCCAGGTGGGCCATGCGGCTCTCCAGCCAGTTGCCGCCGTGCTGCGCCACCAGCGCCGCCACCTGCTCCACCAGGCCCGGACGATCCGCCCCCATCAGGGTCATCACCAATGTGCGTTGCATGGCTTCACACTAGTCCCGCCCCCGCCCCGCTCACAAGTCCAAATCCCCCGGAACTTCCTGGCCCGCCCGCCCCGCCCGCCCCCGCTCCCCGGCAGATGTTCATTGCGCCCCGGCTCCAAGTTTATCCCATCGCGCAATGCTTAAGCCGCGCTCCCCTGCTAATTTTCATTGCGCCCCGGCCCCCCTTGCTCTTGCAATAGCTCTCATGTTGCATGCACAACCATTGACCACGCTCGAGCATCCGCTGCTCCTCCCCTACCGCACCATGAAGGCTCAGCGCGATCACCACCAGCAACGCATCTTCGTCGCCGAAGGTGAAAAAATCGTCCAGCGCCTCCTCGACACCCCCTTCACCCTCATCTCCGCCGTCATGCCGCCCAGGTGGCTCGAAATCCTCCGCCCCCGCCTCGAGGCCCGCCCCGAATGGATTGAAGTTTTTACCGCCGAAAAAGAGGAACTCGAGCGCCTCACCGGTTTTTCCATGTACCAGGGCGTCTTTGCCGTCGCTCAAATCCCCGCTCCCACCCCCCTGCCCGAAGCCCTCGACCGCGCCCCCCGCCCCTGGTTTCTTGTCGCCGTGGATGGCATTAACAACTCGGAAAATCTCGGCTCCCTGGTCCGCAGTTGCGCCGCCTTCGGCGTCCACGCTCTCCTCCAGGGCGAAACCTCCAGCAGCCCTTACATGCGCCGCGCCGTCCGCAGCTCCATGGGCAACATCTTCTGGCTCCCCGTCGTCGAATGTTACTGCCTTGCCCACAGCCTCCGCTACCTCAAATCCCGTGGCGTCCGCGTCGTCGCCGCTCACCCTCACACCGACAAACGCACCCTCCCCCAAGCCCAGCTCGCCAGCGATTGCTGCCTCGTCTTCGGCAGTGAAGGCAGTGGCATTTCCCCCGCCGTCCTGGACGCCTGCGATGAATGGGTGGCCATCCCCATGGCCCCTCAGGTGGACTCTCTCAACGTTGGCGCTGCCGCCGCCGTCTTCTGCTACGAAGTCGCCCGCCAGCGCGGCCTCATGGGCTGACCCACCCCATCCCTTTGCTCATCCCCGCCTTCGGGATACCTTGCGGCCTGCTCTTTTTCCGCTCCCGGAGCACTCCCTTTGCCCGCCCGCCTCCCCATGCTCACCCGCGTATGGCTAAACCACGCCAGCCCCAAAAAGACCACCCGCACCCTGCGGCCACCGACGCCCTCGCGTCCCTCGCTGTCCTCTCCGCCTCCGCCGCCGACCTCGCCCAGCAACTCCTCGCCGACCCCAACCTCGACCCCCACACCCTCGCCAACGCCCTCGAACGCCTCATCCTCGCCCAATCCCTCCAGACCCTCGCCAACCCCCACGCCTCCCCTCAAGACCGCGCCGCCGCCCAACACGCCTTCCACCAATGGCGCCAGGCTGACCTCGCCCGCCAGCGCCTCGAACTCGAGCGCCAGAAAATTGAACTCGCCCGCCAACGCCTGGAAGCCCAAAAACCGCCCGAAGACCCGCCCCCCGAACCCTACGACGAGGAGGAAACCGCCAAAATCTTGATGGACCAGCTCGACCAAATCCTCGGCCTCAAACCTCGGTCCCCCAAACCGCCACCCGCTCCTTTGCCCTCCCCAACTCCAGAGCCTCCCCTCACCCCGCCACCCCCCTAATACTCTTCTCTGGCAACGTCCCCTCTCCCTCAAAGAGAGGCCCCATGTAGCGCAGGCGTCGCTCCATGTAGCGCAGGCGTCCCGCCTGCGAGTGTGGCCTGCGTCCCGCAGGCCAAAGGGGTCAGATAGGTGGCGGACGCCACCGATTCATGCGCCAGCCTGCGTCCCGCAGGCCAAAGGCGTCAGGGTGAGGAGCGTTTTCAATCATTGTTCCACTATTCAAAAGCCATGTCCCGCCATGTTTATCCGTCATTGATCTCCCCCCTTCACGCGCTCACCCCCCTTTTTTCTCTCTCCTCGGGAGAGGGTCAGGGTGAGGGGCCCGCAGCGCAGCCCTCCCTCCACGTCGGGCGGTCTTCACAGTATAGCAAAACGGGCAATTCTTAAGCTTACCCATCTATCCACCTCTCGCAGGCGTCCCCGTCCCGCAATGCGGGATTTGGCCTGCATTCCGCAGGTCAAAGAGGGTCAGGGTGAGGAGCATTTTCACCCTTCGTTTTCTTCGTTCCCTTCTGTTAAAAATACGTCAGTCCTAACTATATTTTCATATCCCACTTTTCCCTACCCATCCTCATCCCCTCATGCTATCTATTATCCCATCTTGTTAAATGTTCGTTTATCCTAAAACTTACGATATCATCGTCATCGGCGGCGGTCATGCTGGCGTCGAAGCCGCCCTTGCCTCCGCCCGCATGGGCTGCCAAACCCTCCTCCTCACCATCAATCTCGACACCATCGCCCAAATGTCCTGCAACCCAGCCATCGGCGGCCTGGCCAAAGGACACCTCGCCCGCGAAATTGATGCCATGGGCGGTGCCATGGGCATCGCCACCGACATGACCGGACTCCAATTCCGCATGTTGAATACGAAAAAAGGCCCCTCCGTCTGGGCCCCTCGCGCCCAATGCGATAAAAAAGCCTACCAGTTCTTCCTCAAATGGCTTTGCGAACGCCAGGAAGGCCTCGATTGCAAGCAAGGCCAGGCAATGAAACTCCTCATCCGCGACGGCACAGTCCACGGCGTGGAAACCGAGCTCGGCGTCCAATACCATGCCAAAGCCGTCATCGTCACCACCGGCACCTTCCTCCGCGGCCTCATGCACATCGGCATGAATAAACTCTCCGGGGGCCGCCTGGGCGAAGCGGCCGCCGTCGGCCTCACCGCTTCTCTCAAAGAACTGGGCATGGAAATAAGCCGCCTCAAAACCGGTACTCCCCCCAGACTCAATCGCCGCACCATTGATTTTTCCAAAACCACCGTCCAACCCGGCGATGAACCCGTCCCCTACTTCACCTACTGGCTCGAGGATTTGTTCCACGTGGAACAATTCACCCCGGAAAACCACCCCAGCCGCTCCCATCGCTATCCACCAGGCTCCATCCTTGAACGCAACGGCGGCCAAATGGCCTGTTATATCACCTATACCACCCCGCGCACCGCTGAAATCATCCGCGCCAACCTCCACAAATCCCCCCTCTACTCCGGCGTCATCGAAGGCATCGGCCCTCGCTATTGCCCCTCCATCGAGGATAAAATCGTCAAGTTCCCAGACAAGGAGCGTCAGCAGCTTTTCCTCGAACCTGAAGGCATTGCCACCGACGAAATCTACGTCAACGGCTTCTCCACCAGCCTGCCCTTCGAGGTCCAAATTGAAATGGTCCGCTCCATCGTCGGCTGTGAGAATGCCGAAATCATGCGTCCTGCCTACGCAGTCGAATACGACGCCGTCAACCCCATGCAGCTTCATCCCTCGCTCGAGACCAAGGTTTGCCGTAATCTCTATCTCGCCGGCCAGATTAACGGCACCTCCGGCTACGAGGAAGCCGCCGCCCAGGGACTCATGGCCGGCATCAATGCTGCCCGCCGATTGCAGGGCAGGGACCCCATCATCCTCAAACGTAATGAAGCCTACATCGGCGTGCTGATTGACGACCTCATCACCAAAGGCGCCCCCGAACCTTACCGCATGTTCACTTCACGCGCCGAATACCGCCTCCTCCTCCGTCAGGACAACGCCGACCTGCGCCTCTCCGAGCTGGCCTATCAAATCGGCCTTCTGCCCGAACGCAATTACCGCCGATTTGCCGCCAAACGTGACCTCATCCAAAAAGAGCTGCTTCGCCTCAATTCCGTCCGCCAAGGCTCCGTCACCCTCGCCCAGATTCTCAAACGGCCGGAAATGACCTACGCCAAACTGCCCCACAAGGACGAGTCCCTCCCGCCGGACGTCGCCTATCAAGTGGAAATTTCCATCAAGTACGAGGGTTACATCGAACGCCAGGAAGCAGAAGTCGAACGGTTCAAAAACTTGGAAGACAAACAAATCCCCCCCTGGCTGGATTACCAGACCATCCCCAACCTACGACCTGAAGCCCGCCAGAAACTCCTCAAAATCCGCCCCGTCACCGTAGGCCAGGCCGCCCGCATCTCCGGTGTCTCGCCTGCCGACATCAGCCTCATCCTGGTCTGGATGAAGCGAGGGCAGGGGACCACGACTCCTCATTGACCCGTACCTCTGCTCGACGCGAGCAAGGGGACCACTACCCCCTCATTGCCGCCACACCCCCGACAATTCCGCTCCAGTGGGGTAAAGATGATGGAAGCGTTTGCATTGCATACACTGGCAGCACGGCTCCACCTCCCCCCAGTGAGGGCCGGGGTGAGGGCAAAAAAACCTGCCCGCACAAAACCAATGGCCAATCATGCGGATTTTAGCTCGGCCCCATCCTTTGTGTTCCACGTGGAACAAACCACCCCTCAAAACGCCCTTCCGCCACTCCCTGCCGACTGGCCATCTGCCTTGCGCCGATGAATCTTATGGATTGCCGCTTGATCCGTCGGCGTGATCACCAGCTCATTTACACACACATGCGCCGGACGTGCCGCCACCCACACCATCGCCTCCGCCACATCCTCAGCGCACAAAGGCGTCATCCCCTCATAAACTTTCCTGGCCCGCTCCGCATTCCCCTTGAATCGCACCAGGGAAAACTCCGTCTCCGCCAGTCCTGGGTCCACCGAACACACCCGCACCCCCGTACCGCACAGCTCCAGCCGCAACGCCTTGGTAATCATCGCCTCCCCGGCCTTCGCCGCGCAATAAGCCGCCCCACCCTCATACGCCGTATGCCCCGCCACCGAACCCACATTGATTATGGTGCTGCCCGGATTGTTCACCATCAACGGCAACACCGCCCGCGTCATCCGCAGCAATCCCAGCACATTCGCCTGCAACATGAACTCCCAATCCTCATCCTTCCCCTCAGCCACCGGCTCCAAACCTTTTGCTCCGCCAGCATTGTTGACCAGAACATCCACCTTCTCCACCCGCTGCTTCAACCATCCCACATATTCCTCCACCGACTCCGTCCGTGTGACATCCAAAAAATGCGCCTGCGCCTCCGGACATCCCAACCCCAACGCCTGCCGCACCGTTTCCTCCAACTTCTGAATGCGCCGGGCACCCAAAAAAATCCTGGCCCCCAACTTCCCAAAAGCCAGAGCCGCCGCCTGTCCAAAACCGGCTGAAGCCCCCGTGATGACCACCACTTTATTTTGCAATGTCATATAACCCACGTTATTAGTTATTCTTAACTAATTTACAACATTAATTACTAACATAAGCAAAATCAATGTCTATCCAAGAAATTCAAGGATGCGACTTGCCCACCGCCACCATCCTGGCCACCCCGATGGACGCCTTGGCACCCCGGCCCTCGTCATAACAGCGCAATCCCATGCTTCCGGCATTCCTGCATCATTTCCTCCGGCCACAAGCTCGCCTGAGTCTCGCCCACATGCGCCTTGCGCAGGAAATACATGCACAGCCGCGACTGCCCGATGCCGCCCCCGATGGACAAGGGCAGCTCGCCACGGAGGAGACGGCGATGCCAGTAAAGGTTTTGGCGCTCCAGACACCCGCGGATTTCGAGCTGTTGCATTAAAGATGCAGGACTGACCCTTATGCCCATGGACGATAGCTCAAACGCACACTCCAACACCGGGTGCCAAACGAAAATATCCCCATTCAATCCTGGTCTCCCCTGGTCTCCCGGCGTAATCCAGTCATCATAATCCGGCGCGCGCCCGTCATGGATGCTCCCATCCCCCAGCGGCCCCCCAATCCCGATGATGAACGCCGCTCCCACCTCTTTGAGCAGGGCATTTTCCCGCTCCCGCGGCGGCAGTTGCGGATAACGCTGCCGCAGCTCCTCCGCATGGATGAAGGTGATTTCCTCCGGCAATTCCGGCCTGATCTCCGGATAATGCTCGAAAATAAAATGCTCCGCCCGCTTCAGCGTCCGGTAAATCTTTTCCACCACTTTCCGCAAAAACTCCACATTCCTTTCCCGGTCGGTGATGACCCGCTCCCAATCCCACTGGTCCACATACAACGAATGGGTGTTGTCCAGTTTTTCATCCGGCCGGATTGCGTTCATATCGGTGTACAGCCCGTACCCCGGCTGAAATCCCAAATCCGCCAGCATCATCCGTTTCCACTTGGCCAGGGATTGCACAATCTCCGCCCGGTCCCCATTCATCTCCTTGACCGCGAAGGAGACCGGCTTCTCAATCCCATTCAAATCATCATTGATGCCGGTGCCCGACTTCACAAACAACGGCGCCGTGACCCGTGTCAGATTCAACTCCGTGGACAGGCTCAGCTCAAAAAAATCCTTCAACGCCTTGATGGCGTGCTCCGTTTGCCGGACGTTGAGCACCGGCCGATAATTTTTGGGTAGGTACAATGTGTAAGCCATGCTTTGGAAAAGCCATCCTAATGCTCCGCCCCCCCACAAATCCAGCCTTTTAACGCGGCCTTGCCATGGCCAAAAATTGAACCATCAACGCGGGATAATGAGCGCGTTCACCATGAAGTTGCCGGCCTGCTGGCGAAAACCTTTACCTTCATGCCCAGTCTTGCCAGAGGCCGCTCGGGCTGCGTTGCAGGGCAGCCGCTCCGGGCAGAAAAGTCCGATTAGCGGCGCAGGCGGAAAAATCCGGCCGGATGGTTCATGGGAATCACCCATTCATTGGTGGCGCGGCCAACATCCGAAAAAGGCCCCGCCGGCGAGGTGGCCCATTGCAATACGCCGGGGCCGTCCCACACCATCCGGAGGCCCTCAGGAGCGGGTGCCAGCCGCAGTGACGGGCGTTGTACCACCGCCAGTCCATGATAAAAACCCGTTCCCAAAACTCGGCTCGTGCAAGTGGCTTCGGGCAAATCAAGCTGGCCGAAGCTATTATCGCCCCAGGCGAACACCTGTCCATCTCGGCGCAAAGCATAGGTATGGTAAATCCCAGCCGCGATGGCCACGAGATTGGTGGCATCGGCGGGCGGCTGGCATTGCCCATAGGCATTGTCACCCCAGCAAAGCACGCGCCCATCGGCCAGCAGCGCAACACTATGGGCCAGTCCGGCGGCCAGAGCGATGACATTGGTGGCCGTGCCGGGGACGTTGGTTTGACCGCCATGATTATACCCCCAAGCCACGACGGTGCCATTGGATCGCAAGGCGAGGTTGTGAAAACTTCCGGCAGCCATGGCCTGGACATTGGTTAAAACGGCAGGAACATTGGTTTGGCCGTAGCTGTTATCTCCCCAAGCCACCACGCGGCCATTTCTCAACAAGGCCAGGCTGTGCAGGCTGCCGGCACTAATGGCCAGGACATTGCTGGATGCCTGGACGGGCACATTCGTTTGTCTATGGGAGTTGGCGCCCCAAGCGAAAACTTTGCCGTCCTCCGACAACCCCAAGGTATGATTGGCCCCTGCGGCAATGGCGACAAGGGGCGGCAAATTGCTGGGCATTGTGATCTGTCCTTGATGATTATATCCCCAGGCCGCCAACTGGCCATTAAAGCGCAAAGCCACCGAATGAAAATCCCCGCCCGCCACGGCTACCACGTCATGCAGGCCCGGTGGCGCAGGTGCTTGCCGGCCACTAGCATCTCCCCATGCCACCATGTTGCCGGGCGGCGGGAAAATATGCAGGCGGATGGTATTGGCGAGGGTGCCGTAAGGGTTGGCCACAACCAGCCGGTATGACCCGGCCTGATGGCGTTGGATATTGGTGATGACCAACACCAGGTTGGTGCTGATAAGCTGCCCCTCATTAAAGTACCAGGCCGCATTAACAGGCGGAGTGCCCGTCACGGACGGTGCAATCATCACGTCATCCCCTTCAGCAAACCGCTGGTTGGTCAGGGTACTTGTCAATTGCGGCGGCTGAAGGACTTCCAACACAGCCACAGCACTGGTGGCCCTGCCGACAGCATTCGAGGCGACGAGGTAATAGGCGCCGGCATCGTTCACCGCGACCGGTGACAGCATCAGGTTGGGTTGAGAGGTCGTCCTCAAGAAATTGCCGTTTTGGAACCAATAATACATGATCGGTTGGCTGCCGGAGACTTGCACATTGAATGTCCAAGTTCCTCCAAGCATGACTGCTCCGCCAGTGGGTTGCTGATGGATAAAAGGAGCCGAACCAATCACGGTTAAACTCGCCACCTGGCTGGTGACTGTTCCTAAAGCATTGGAAACCACTACAAAATAGGGGCCGGTATTGCGAAGTTGGGGGATGATTGTTAAGGAATTTTGCGAAACAGCATAGGGGGAACTGTTGGTTATAAACCAATAATAAACCATGGGTTCGCTGCCCCGGGCAACGACTGTCAAGTTGATCGGTAAGGCAACATATTCCTTCCTAGATAACGGCTGTTGTACAATAATGGGTGCGCTGGGCAGGACGCGCACCCATACAGGTGCGCTGGTAACTGAACCCCAACTATTGGTCAATATGGCCTGATAGAACCCTTGGGAGTTATTTTGAATGTTATAAATGATGAGCGTGGTGTTGGTGGCACCCGCAAGCGCACTGCCACCCAAATACCATTGGCAGGTCATCGGCGGGGTCCCTTCCGCGGTGAGGCCAAGCACCAAGGTGCTTCCTGCGTAAAGGTTGGTATTGGCAGGCTGTTGCAAAATGGCGGGACTTCGCACCAGCTTGACTTCAATCACCGAACTGGTGACGGTTCCATAAGCATTGGAAACCACCAGATAATAGTCGCCCGTATGTTCCGGCTGCATGGCGGGCAGGGATAAGAAGGCATTGGTTTGCAAGGCCATGGGCTGGTTGGCGAAGTACCATTGATAGGTTATTGGCTGCAAACCCTGGGCGCTGGTGGTAATATAAACCGGTCTGCCTTCAAGAATCGCGGAATTCGTAGGTTGGCGAGTTATCTTGGGCGCGCAAATCTCCGTCATGGGAATGCGAGCCACAGTCCCGCTGGCATAGTACCAATAATATTGATTTACTCCATCTACGATGCTAACAGTGGAATTGCCGTGCAGGTTGTGGATTTCGCTTAGAAATTCTGTATCAAAAGCACTGGATTGTCCAAAGGCCACCCGGCCATTGGTGGAAAGGCTGTAGATTTCCTGGGGTAATTGCGCCAAAACTTGAAGGTCTTTCGTGAACAGCATCCTTACACAGACCAGGCGGGAGCCGTCCGCACTCCTGACCAGATTGCGGGAACCGTAAGCGAACGTGCTGGAGCTCGCAACTTTCTCAAAACTGTCATTAAGAGTATCATAAATAGTAATGGCCGGAATTGATATGTTATTATCCTCATGATAATAATACCTGCCTGTCACATCAAATTCGCCATCGCCTTCTCTGACGACCGATAGACGGGAGCGCTCCTCTCCAGTTTGGGTGTTGTATAAAATAAGGTGAACCCACTGATCATATCCTTCCACCGCCAAATAGCCGCGCCGACCTGCGTTTATTCTGTAAATATCGGCCGTGTTGAGCACCAGCGGCTGCAGCAATTGCTGGGTTTCCAAATCCACCACCTGCACCGCCTCATAGCCATGATTAGCCACATACAGGCGCCCTTCTTCATAATTAATGGTCAGGTCCACGGGGTTCAAGCCGATGGGCAATGACCGCTCCACCAAGCCATTGTCGGTGCGAATAAACAGCAAACGCCCTGGTTGCCCTTGGGTAACCTCAGGGGGCGACAAAGCGTAAATGTAAGGCCGCTGGTAATCCGCCGTCATTTTCGAAATGTTCATGGCCACAATGGTGAGTTGGAGGGGTATGGCCTGTTGTGAGCCATTCGGCTGAATCCACAGCACGTTGGTATAAGAGCCGGGAGTCAGGTTGCCTGGGCGAAATTCGATGGCAATGGTGGCGGGCGCAGTACCATTGCTCATGGGCAGCGCCACCCAGGAAGGGTCCTGCACCCATGCCTGCCACTGGCCCTGGCCTTCAACACTCACGGACTGAGTAAAAGGCATCGAAAGGTTGTAGGCCAACTCGTTCAACTCAGTGGGTTGGACCATAAGGTCGAAGGTATGAAAGCTCCATACAGGGCCTCGGTTGGTGAAGGTATGCGTGAACACGTCCAAACGCCAGTAATAGTCGCGGCCGGGCGCAAGGGCTCCCGGCAGCCCCATGGTCGTACCCTGGGTGCGGCCCAAATAACATGCGGAATTCAAGCCGGCCTGGGCCACGTCCTGGGCATTGGTGCCCCAGTAAACATCGAAGGCCAGGGCAGGGGGATAGGCCGTCCAACTCAGGTTGGTCATCACGGCACTGACCGTTGCCCCATCAGCCGGAATTCCTTTGGGCTGAATTCCTGCGACGTCCCCCAGGTAACCAAGGGGATAAATGAACATGGTTTCTGTGGCAGCCTGATATCGAAATAATTTCTTGTGGCGGTCTGACACCGCCTGGACGTTGCTGGCAAAGGGATAATTGGTAACCACGTTTCCCGTCATAACGTTGTAAACTTTGCTGCGGCCAAAAGCATAACGGCCATCCATCGAGATGGCATAGATGTTTTCATCAAAGACTTGTACGATGACTTGGGGGTTATCAGCCCGCAGCACGTGGGTTTTGACAAAAATCAGGCGTTCGCTGGCATCCAGCAGCAACGGCGTATCAAGTGAGTCCATGTTTAGGTAAGCCGGCGATTCCCTCAATGCAGTTAAATGCGCGTTGGTCCAGGCATCCATTACCACTACCTTGGAGTTGTACCATCCCAAAAACCATAAATACTGATACCAATAGTACAAGTACCGTCCATCGCGGGTCACAGCTAGGTTACCCGCTCCGGCTTCAGTAGTGGCTAAGGTCGTGCCATTTGCGTAATCAAAGGTGATGATGTTCGGTACCCCAGCGCCGTCCGTCAGATACAGGAAATTACTGCGGCCAGCAGCTACATAAAGCGGGTTGCTGTTATCGAGGGCGTTGGTGGTGGTGAAGGAACGCTGCGATTCCTTGGAAAACGTTTTCAAATTAACCTTGGCGACAGTTCGGCCCATGTTGTGCACTACATAGACCGCATCGTGCCGATAGTCCAGGCACATGTCAGAGGGACTGACGTTTAGTGCGATTTCACCCTCTATTGCGCCGTTGGTGGCGTTCAACGCCAACAGACTGCCATTGCTGCCTGCGGCACCCCGGTTTAAGGCGTAAACGCGGTCGCGGCTGTGATCCGTCACCGCTTTGATGATGACACTACCGGGCAGTGGCACAGCAATAGGAGTTTGTGGCCTTGCGTTCGAGCTGAAAAAGAAAACGAGCATGATGACTCCCATCCCCCACGCATTGGAATTTTTCATACGGATTGTCTTTTTAAGCCGGCCTTAAAATTGCCGTCCTTGTTTATGTGGATTACGGCTAAACCATTATTGACGAACAATCCCCTATTTAAAACCACGAGTTTGGCCTGTCAACACCAGAAAAACCCATGTTTCTCCGTCTGTACGGACCTGCCCCTCATAGCTCAATGGCCTCCAATGGCCAGCATCCGAAACCTTCCTTCGCTTGGCTCCGTGTTTGAGTTTTTGGGTGATAAGCGTTGTTTTTTAGTTTCTGAATGAGCGTTTATGCTATTCTTCCTGTGAGACGCAGCGCATGGGAAACGGACGGTCAGTGTATCTGGATTACAATGCGGCGACGCCTCTTGATGCCAGGGTGCGAGAGGCGATGGCGCCGTTTTTGAATGAGATTTTCGGTAACCCGTCCAGCATCCATGCGCGTGGCCGCCAGGCCCGCGCCCATCTGGACGAGGCCCACGAGCGGCTGGCAGCACTCCTGCAATGCAAACCGTCGGAAATCATTTTCACGTCCGGTGGCACCGAGGCCAACAACCTGGCAATCCTGGGGGCGGCCCGAGCGCTCAAGCACAAAGGCCGCCATTTAATCACTTCCAGGATTGAGCACCACGCCGTGCTCGAGTGCTTCCATTATTTGGAGAAGCATGAAGGTTTTGAAGTCACCTATGTCCCGGCTGAATCGGATGGAAGTGTCAGTCCTCATTCCATTGAGTCTGCCATAAGAAAGGATACGGTGCTGATTTCGCTCATGGCGGCCAACAACGAAACTGGCGCCGTGCAACCCGTCAAAGCGGTGGGTTCTCTGTGTCGCAAGCTCGGCATATGCTTCCACACGGATGCTGTGCAATGGTTAGGCAAGCTTCCTTTCGGCACAATTCATGATTTCGAGGCAGACCTTGTGGCCGGCTGTGCCCACAAGCTCCACGGTCCTAAGGGTGCGGGTTTCCTTTTTGTACGCTCTCCCTTCAAGCCGCAACCGCTGATGCTGGGCGGCCCACAGGAAAACGAGCTCAGAGCAGGCACGGAAAATCTGGCTCAAATCGCCGGTCTGGTGGATGCCTTTGAACGTTTCTGCCGCCCGCCTGTCTTCGACGCAGAATCCATCAGGTCTTTGGCGCAGGAAATACGCAGTTTCCTGAATGGGATGAAAGGGGTCAATGTTATTAAACCACCCAACTCACTTCCAAACACGGTGGCATTTACCGTTAAAGGAGCCACCAGCTTGGAAATATTGGCCAATTTGGATCTCGAAGGCATCCAGGCCAGCGCCGGGGCTGCTTGCATGTCAGGTGCGCTGCAGCCTTCGCACGTTCTTTTAGGGATGGGCCGCTCACGCGAAGAAGCCAATTCTCTCATTAGAATCTCGCTGGGCCGTGAAAACACGCCAGAGGACATTGAACATTTCAAACAAGTGTTTTCCCGCCTCGCCGCCAAGTGGACAACTTCTGAATAAACCCCCAAAAGGTATCCTGATAACGGAAAAACCATGTGAACAACCATCACTTTTCCCGGTTGCGCTTGGGGAGCCTGGCTGTTTTCCACAACCGGCAGCACTCGCAAATGCCTGATAGAAGCTTGACAGTGGGGGTTGTTTGCCTTATCCACAGCCCTTAATAATAGTCTTTTGGTTTTACTAAGACATCAGCATATTAAGCCGCATGAAATTCAAAATAACCAAAGACAGCCTGTTTAATGGTCTTGCCGCACTACAAGGGGTTGTGGGGCATCGCAGCACGTTGCCCATTCTGTCGAATGTGTTGGTCCATGCGGAGGCTGGGCGTTTGGATTTGACCGCCACGGATTTGGACGTGACCATCACCCGCACCGTGCCTGCTGATGTCATTCGCAAGGGTCAGGTCACCTTGCCTGCCCGGAGGCTTTTCAGTTTGGTCCGTGAGCTGGGGGGAGGGGAGATTGAATTTGATGTGGATGACCAATGCCGCTGCAACCTGCGGGTGGGTCCGTCCTTCTACAAAATCCACGGGCTTTCGCCTGAGGAATTTCCCCCGCTGCCCAAATTCAAGGAAGAGCGCAAAGTGGTGGTGGACCAGCAAAAGGTGCTGAAGATGCTCAAACGCACCTCCTATGCTGCTTCCAATGATGAGGCCCGCTATGTGCTGAACGGCATCAACATCAGCCTGCGCGATCACAAGCTGACCATGGTGGCCACCGATGGACGCCGCCTGGCCCTGGCCGAAGAGGAAACCGACCTGCCTGAGGGATTGCAGGCGGAATTCACTGTGCCCACCAAAGCTGTCAATGAGCTTTCGCATCTCCTTGGCCCTGACGGGCAGGTGGAAATTGCCAGTTCTGAGAATTACGCGGGGTTCATTTTGCGCGGTGAAGGGCAGTCCCCGACCTCTCTTTTCACCAAGCTGGTGGACGGCACGTATCCCAATTACCGGCAGGTCATCCCGTCTGAGACCAAAATCCGCGTGCAACTGCCGCGTGAGGAATTCATGCACGCACTGCGGCGCTCGGAGATTATGACCAGCGATAAGCAGACTTCGGTGCGCTTGAACTTTTCAGAAAATTCCCTGGTCATCACCGCCAACAGCCCGGAAGTGGGCGAAGGCGAAGAGCGCATGGGCATCAATTATAGCGGCCCGCAGCTTTCGATTGCGTTTAATCCGCGCTACCTCATCTCGCCGCTCGAAGCGCTGGAAGGGGAGGATGAAATCTTCTTTGACCTGGTGGACGAACTGGCCCCAGGTGTCATTCGCATCAAAGGCCCCTTCCTCTACGTCGTCATGCCCATGCGCCTGTCCTGAGCCGGCGGGCCATGACATGAGGCTGCCGCGAATCCTGTGTTTGCTTCCCAGCCGCACGCCTGGTGGGATAACCAGGTGTAATTCCTGATGGGATTTTGTGCGGCGGATGTTTGCTTTTCATGCGCTCCGGCCGTTCAGTGCTGTTTTCTTGCACCAGCAAATTGGGAATTAGGATAAAGCATCACTAAAAAAGCTTGACACCAATATTCTCGTTTGGCATTGGTTTTCAACCGATAAGGATTTCTACTTATGAGAGTTAATTTTATTTATACCGTCCTTGCAGGCGTTTGCATCTTATCGGCCAACACCACCGCGCAAGTCACTTTAACCAAGGTTGCCGATTACAACACCCCCGTACCCGGCGCTCCCGGCACCACCTTTCGGGAAATCGGCCAGCCCTATGTGCACAATGGCCAAGTGTTGTTTTATGCCACCAACAATGCAGGAATGGGTGGGCTATACCTATATAATGGCAGCACCCTCGTTAAGGTGGCCGACACCAACACGCCTTCTCCCGGTGGCGGCAATTTGCGGGACATTTCTTTTTATGCTTATGCGCTGGAAAATGGCGCAGTGGCGTTTGTTGCCTCGGATGCCAACGGCCCGGCCATTTTCTTTTGGACCAACCAGCAGTTGACGCGCCTGGTCAAAAACGGCGATTCCATTCCCGGCACTGCTTCCAACCGTTTTAATTTCTTTGGCCAGCCGACCTTTGACCGTGGTGTGCTTTACTTCATGGGTGGTGAGGGTGAGAGTTACCGGGGGGTGCATCGTTATGATGGGACGGTGAGCACAGGGCTGGTCAGCTCCCTGCAAGTCTATCCCGGCGCCACCCTGCCTCACTATTTCAGCGCCCAGCTAGCGGTGGAGAGCAACCGCCTGGCCTTCTGGTCTTCCGCCGACAGTCAAAACGCCATTTTTACATGGGTCAATGGCGCCAAAAACTTCCTCGTTTCCTCCAATGACACCATACCCGGCACCAGCGTGAACTTTGCCACCTTTCAAAGTCCCCCGGACATGCAAGGTGGGTGGGTGGCTTTTAAGGGTGGTTCCGACAATTATTTTCAGGAAGGCATTTTCCTGCGTCCTTTTGAAGGGGGCGCCATCATCCCCGTAGTGAGGCAGGGGGCGGCCCATCCCGGTTTTAACACGGCGCTCACATCATTTGGGGAGATGGCGGTGGACAACGGCCGTGTCTGGTTCCAAGCCGGCGGTGCTGGCGGCCAAAGCCTGTTTTTATGGGAGAGCAACCGCTACACCCGGCTGCTTTCCGGGGGCATGGTCTTGGATGGCCCGTCCACCATTTTCTCCAGCGCACCTTTTACTTTCAATCAGAACTGCGTTCACCAGGGGGTGGCGGCGCTGGTCGTGCGTTTTTCCAACAACACCAAGGCGCTCTACCTGGCCGCCAAAATACCGCCGCCGAGCACGTTAATCGCCGCGACGAATCTGGCCGGCACCAGCACGCCCATCCCCGGAGGCACGGGCAATTTTCTTGCCCTCGGCTCGGCCATCCCGTGGCGCGGCGGGGTGTTGTTCACAGGCCAGGGCGCTGGCGGGCAGTTCGGCCTTTATCATTACCTTGATGGTAATATTTCTGTCATTTTGAACCAGACCACCGTTTTCCCGGGCACCACCAGCACCGTGGCCAGCCTGCAAATTCACGCGGTGGACCCTGCACGGGTGGCCATTTACGCTGTCAGCGCGGGTGGAGATTGGGGGCTGCTCATCTACGACGGCACCACGCTCACCAAGGTGGCCGACAACAACACGGCCATCCCCGGCGGGGCTTTCGGCACGTTCAGCAGTTTTTCCCGCGCCCAATTCACCGGCTCCGGGCTGACGTTCCACGGCACCGGCTCCAACAATTATTCCGGCGTCTTTGAATTCAACAACGGCACTCTCTCCACCTTGGTGGACTCCACGCGCACTTTTCCCGGCACCACCGACTCCCTGGGCATTGTCTCTTTTGCCCGCCAGGGCGATCTTCTGGCGTTGATCGGACAGGCCGGAACCAACTACCAGCAAACAGCCGTGATGCTCTTCTCCAACCATGTCCTGACGGTGGCGACCACCAACGGCCTGGCGCTCAGTGATCGGACCAACCGCTTTTACAACAGCTTTTACAGCCTGGGCTTTGCAGGCGGGAGCTCTACTTCAGCGCCCTGGTCTCGGGTGTTGGTTTTGGCAAGACCTACGTCTTCAAAGTGGCCGCCGGCGAGCTTGCCCCGCAAGTCGTGGTGGATGAAAACACCGCCTTTCCCGGCATTGTTGGCCGGCCAACCTTGGGCTCGGTGTTTATCGAGCCAACCGGGCTGTTCGTCACGGCGGCCAACGGCTCTCAAGTGGGTCTGTTTCATTATACCGCTGGCGGCATGGAACCCTTGTTCCTGAACAACGCCATATTGAGCGGTGCATCGGTAACCTCCCTCAGCCCCGTCACCGGGGTCTGAGCACCGGCGGCCTGGCCTTCAGCGCCAACACCTCCATGGGCCAGATGATCCTTTCCGCCACGCCCGCCACCTCTCTGCCCGCCGGCGTACGCTTTGCCCAGGGCAGCCTGGCCTACTCTCCCGGCAACGGCTTTTGCCTGACCTTTGCCGAGGGCACCCCGGCGCCGGCTACCGGCTGCAATACCGCGGCTTGGAGCGCGATGCGGTCTGGACTACCCTGACCAATTTCACCTACAACGGCCCCGCCACCCTCTGCGATTCCACCGCTACCAACCAAGCCCGCATCTACCGCATGATCAGCCCATGAAGGGCGTGCCCGGGCCGGGGAGGGGAGAGGCGCCCGCAACCTGGAAATCTCGGAAAACGAGCTTGCGCCGCCTGCGCTGATGCATAAACTTGATTTGTACGATGCGCCCGTTCCGGGCGCATGGGATGGCGGGGTAGCCAAGTGGTAAGGCAGAGCTCTGCAAAAGCTCCATTCGTCGGTTCGATTCCGACCCTCGCCTCCAGGAAAACCCAACATGGCTTGCTTCTCCTCACACGCGAACTTTTCCGAAAATGCGCCGTGACCTCCTGACTTGGTCCACCTGCTTGCTGGCGATGTTTCTGTGGTCCGGGATGGCTCAAACTCCGCGCCGCACCGCCTTCGAGTTGTTGGAGGTGGGCCAATGGTCCAACCCCCGCCAAGCCGCATCCCCTGGTGGCCCACCGCACCTATTACAGCGCCGCCATGAAAACGGAAGTCGGCTACAGCATTTACCTTCCACCGGGCTATGCCACCACCACCAACCGTTATCCTGTCGTCTATTGGTTGCCGGGAGGCGGATGCAACGAAGACCCGGAAAGTCCCTCGCTGGCGCCGGGCCTGTGGGGCCAACTGGACTCGTGCATCCGGCAGGACACACTGCCGCCCCACATTTTCATCGTCGTCAATGGGGGGCGCTACACGCGTTATTATGATTCGCTGGATGGCACGGTGATGATGGAAACCACCATCATCCGGGAGTTGATTCCGCACGTGGACGCCACGTATCGCACGATGGGGAATCGGGGCGGGCGGGCGATTCAGGGGGAGTCCATGGGCGGGATGGGCAGTTTGAAGTTCGCCTTCAAGTATCCGGAATTGTTCAGTTCGGTGGTGGCTTTTTGCCCGGCGTTGCTGGATGCGGAGGCGCACATGCAGCGGAATCCGACGCTCATCCCGGCGTTGTTCAACGGGGACAAGGCGTTGTTCACCAAGGACAGTCCGGCGGCACTGGTGGTGAGCAATGCGGACAACATTCGGGACAAACTGGCCATTAAAATCATCATCGGCAGCGAGGATGGGCTGCTGGAATGGAGCGAGAAACTGCACGCGAGCATGGTGAAGCTGAAAATCTCGCATGAGTATGAAATCGTGGGGGGAGTGGGGCACGATTTTGCGCCCCGGAAGCTGGAGCTGCAATTGCGGGCGCTGCAATATGCGGCGGAGCATTTCACGCTGCCCCGGCCGGTGTGGAGCAAAAGCCCCTGAAACAAGCCTGGAAAAGACTGGGTAGATGGTGACCCCCCGGTGGTCAAGATTTACCCCGCTTTTCCTATAAGGGTGCAATTGACTGGATTATCGGAGCGTTCCCCGCCGGGCTGGGGCGGCATGGAAGGGTTGCCGGCGAAGAATTCCAGCATCTGCGCCTTGCTCTTCCGGCTGGGGAGGCATAGGATGGCGGCATGAGCCACCGTATTATTTTCCTGCTGGTTTTGGGGTTGGCGGGCGGGCTGGGTGCGCAGACGCCGGTCAAGGATTATCGCAAAGAAACTCCCGCCGAGCGCGACGCGCGCATGGCATGGTTCCGGGAGGCGCGGTTCGGCATGTTCATTCATTGGGGCGTTTATGCGGTGCCGGCCGGGGAGTGGGAGGGCAAAACGCACTATGGCGAGTGGTTTCTGGAAGAGACGAAGATGCCGGTGTCGCAGTATGAGAAGTTTGCGCAGCAGTTCAACCCGGTGAAGTTCAACGCGCGGGAATGGGTGCGGATGGCCAAGGAGGCGGGGATGCGGTACATCGTCATCACCAGCAAGCATCATGATGGTTTCGGGCTGTTCCGGAGCGAGCTGACGGACTGGTGCATCAAGCGCACGCCGTTTCCGCGGGACCCGTTGCAGGAGCTGGCGGCGGCATGCCAGGAGGCGGGGATTGTTCTCTGTTTTTATTATTCCATCATGGACTGGCATCACCCGGACTGGGGGACGCGCCGGAAGTATCACGACCTGGCCACCGGCACGCCGGACATGGACCGGTATGTGGCGTACATGAAAGGGCAGCTCAAGGAGCTGCTGACGCGCTATGGGCGGATTGGGATTTTGTGGTTTGACGGGGAGTGGGAAAGCCCGTGGACGCATGAGCGCGGGGTGGATTTGTGCAATTATGTGCGCAGCCTGCAGCCGCAAATCATCGTCAACAACCGCGTGGGCAAGGGGCGGGCGGGGATGAGCGGCATGGACCAGGGGCAGGGCGTGGGCGATTATGGGACGCCGGAGCAGGAAATCCCGCCCACCGGGTTTGGGCCGGGGGTGGATTGGGAGTCGTGCATGACGATGAACAATCATTGGGGCTACAACAAACATGACCAGAACTGGAAATCCACGCGCACGCTCATCCGCAACTTGATTGACTGCGCCAGCAAGGGGGGTAACTACCTGCTGAACATTGGCCCGACGGCGGAGGGGACGTTTCCGGAGCCGAGCATTCAGCGGCTGGCGGAAATGGGGGCGTGGATGAAGGTGAATCAGGAGGCGATTTATGGGACGACGGCCAGCCCGTTCAAAAAACTGCCCTGGGGCCGCTGCACGCAGAAGCCGGGCAAATTATATCTGCACGTGTTTGACTGGCCCAAGGATGGCCGGCTGGTGGTGCCGCTGGCCAACCGCGTCAACCGCGCATATTTGCTGGCGGAGCGCAACACGACGTTGACCGTCACCCCCGGCCCGGCGGAGACGGGCGGGCTGGTGGTGAACGTGCCTCAGGCGGCGCCGGATGCGAATGCCACGGTGGTGGTGCTGGAAATCGCGGGCCAGCCGGAGGTCACCGCCCTGGCTCCGGCAATCACGCAGGCGGCGGACGGCACGCTGACGCTCAAGGCCGAGGACGCGGAGATTATCGGGCGCACGGCGCGGCTGGAGACCAAGGCGGGCGGCGTGCCCAACATTGGCTTCTGGAGCAATGTCAAAGACCGCGTGGAGTGGACGGCCAAAATCACGCGGCCCGGCACGTTTGCGGTGGAGGTGCATTACGCCTGCGCGCCAAATTGCGGCGGCCAGTATGCGTTGCTGGCGGGCAATCAGAAATTGGAAGTCAGCGTGGCGCCCACCAAAGACTGGAGTGATTTTGTCACGGCCAAGATTGGCCAGTTGAAACTGGAAAGCGCCGGGGCGGTGACCTTCACCGTGCAGCCGCTCAAGCGGCAGGGCGAAGGTCTGATGAATTTGCGGTCGGTCAAACTGACGCCCGTGCCATGAGTGGGAAACGGCAGGGAAAAACGGCGCCTTGCCGAATGAATCAACCCCTGGTTTTCCAGCTTTAGGACGCGCCCGCTTATGGCCCGTGGCGGTTGGCTGGCTGAAACTTGACCATGAAACCCATAACCTGTTTGGTGCTCCTGGCCGCGCTCTGGAGTGGGCCGGCGCTGGCGGCGGCAAAGAAACCGCTGCTGGTCTTCATTCTCGCGGGCCAGTCGAACATGGAGGGACACGCCCGCATAGAGACGTTTGATTATATCGGCGATGACCCGGCCACGGCGCCGTTGTTGAGGCAAATGCGGAACGCCGACGGCACGCCGCGCGTCTGCGAGCGCGTTTGGATTTCTTATCTCACCGGCGGAGGCGGCCAGAACTTTGAGCTGACCGGCAGGCTGACGGCCGGCTTTGGCTCGCTGGACGGCCGTAACACCGGCAAACCCGGCCGCAAAATTGGGCCGGAATTCACCTTTGGGTTGACGCTGGACGCGGCGCTGGACCAGCCGGTGCTGCTCATCAAGACCGCCTGGGGCGGCAAGAGTTTGCATACCGATTTTCGCCCGCCCAGCGCGGGGCCGTATGTATTCAATGAGACGCAGCTTGCCAATCTGGCCCGGCGCGGCCGGGACCTTGCCGCGGAGAAAGCGAAAAAGGCGTCCGAGACCGGCGTGTATTACCGGCTGATGATGGAGCATGTCAAAAAGGTGCTCGCCAACCCCGGGCGCGTGGTGCCGGACTACGATGCGGCGCAAGGTTACGAGCTGGCCGGTTTTGTGTGGCTGCAGGGCTGGAATGACATGGTGGACGGGGACGTTTATCCCGAGCGCAACAAGCCCGGCGGTTACGCGGCTTACAGCGAGGTGCTGGCGCATTTCATTCGCGATGTGCGCAAAGACCTCGGCGCGCCCAAGCTGCCGTTTGTGATTGGTGTGATGGGGGTGGACGGCAAGCAGGCCAGCGCGACCATGCGGGAATTTCGCCTGGCCATGGCGGCGCCGGCGCGGCTGCCGGAGTTTCAGGGCAATGTGGTGGCGGTGGAAACGGCGCCCTTTTGGAGCGAGGAGCTGGGGGCGATTGACAAGAAGCACGAGAAGGTGCGGCAGATGCGTTATTTCCTGGACTCGAAACACAAGGACTACGCCAATGCGGACGGCAGCATGACCGAGGAGCAGAAGCGGGAGTTCATGAAGAAATACGAGTCCGAGCTCATCAGCCCCGCCGAGGCGGCGCTGTGGAAACGCGGCGCTTCCAATGCTGGCTATCACTACCTCGGCTGCGCCAAGACCTTTGCCCTGATGGGCCGGGCGTTTGCGGAGTCCCTCCTGCAAATGCGGAGCGCGGCCCCCGCCCAACCGCCGCCGCAGGGCAGTAGCGGTGAGTGACCCGTGGGCTCAAGCAGCGCATCAGGATGGATGCTACGGCGACTAGGACGCCGCCGGAAACTGCAGGCGGTGCGCCTGCACGAAAAGTTGTTGTAACTCTTTAACCAACCATCGGAAGAGCGAGGATTGCATTTGAGCACCTGCGGCCTAGTGGACACCACGGTGGTGCAGGCGGCGCGGCGGCCGCCTGCGAAGTAACTTGGGACGGCGGGCGGCCAGGACGAAAGTTATACCGTCAAGCGTGGACAGCCGCACTATTGACTATTTTATAAAATGTGATTCCGAATACTTGGAGAAGTAGTAGTACACTGAACACTCGGCAATCTTATACATAATTTTAGCCATTTCGTCAACTTGCCACTCTTCTTCTCTAAAATAGAAGCTTCCCCTCTTAAACTTACCATTTTCCTCATCGTATAACCTGGTCTGATTAAGCACCCCGAACATGGCCATTGTTCTAACGCGGTCTAAAATTGACGAACCTTGTGCAAAATCACAACCATATCCGAAACATACGAAAGGGAAGATGCACTCTCGCAATAGCGCCGTACGCAAGCCAATAAGGTTCTTCCCCAAACGTTCGATCGCATTTCCTTTTGCTTGTTCGGGCTTTCCTTCTTTCAGCCGCTGGTCGTTGGTGCCTTGGTTCTTTACTTCAGCGATAAGAATTGGATAGATAAATTTATCGTCAGGCTTTCCTTCTAGGTAGAGGATGCCGCCGTCTGGGCGAATAGAACTGTTTTTGAAACGGTCGTGAAACTCCACTTTAGGAAAGCTAGATTTAAGTTCGGTTACAATATCTTTGAGATACCACTGGCTTTGATGTTTCAGCGATATTTTATCGCCAAATTTAGTATTTAGTTGGTTGACAACTTTGCTCAGTGCTATATAAAGAGCGGTTTCTTGTTGTTTAGAAGTAACATTGATAATTGGGGACTTAGTTTCCCGATCTGTCCGAAGTTGATGTTTGCGAGACATAGGCAGTTATCTCCTTTCTACTATATACAAATGCTCTGTTGTATGAAGAGAACGATTCGCAAAGCTTCGACTTCCGCGGAAGGCGTTGTATCTAATATGAATAGTCTCGACTTTTCCAAAAGCCCCAAGAATCTTGAACATCTCTGTGGGACTGATAAACCCTTCATCGTTAAATGATACTAACAGGAAGGCGGCATCTAAATGTTCGACAAGATCTGTAAAAACCTTTGGCGCCTCTTCTTTGACGTTGTAGCGGGACCTTCGCCAGTTAATCGGTATCCCTGATACTTTGCTGACATGTACAGGTCTTTTGTAATGAACAATCAGATTAAGCATGAAATAATTGGAGCCATATGGATGCTGGTTGTATGGAGGGTCCAAATACGCTAAATCAAGCCCACGAATACTCCTCACTGCTTTATTTGCATCTTCTTGCAGCACTTCAACTTCACACTCGAAATTACTCAAGACCGGAGTCTCCAGAATGATCTCACCCATGATGCGCCGAAGAGCGTCTCGACCACTTCCCCCAAATTGACCTACCCTAGTGATACGATTTTTGTAGAATCCTTTGAAGACTCCAGCGGTGTTTGCGTGTATAGAGGCTTCACTTAAAAGTGGAGCTAAAAGGAAATCATGTAAATATTCTGGTATCTCATTAATTAGCCTTCGGTAGTTGTCTAACCGCCGAGCATTGTTTTGGGTGTAGAACACACGGTCCTCTTTCGTAATATTTAACTCATCACGGGGGGCGTACATCTCTTCAATAAATCCTTTGGGAAATGGTGCATCTAAGACCCTAGCATTAAGATCCTTCACGATGTCTTCTAACAAGAACATGTCCACACTGCTTCGATTTGCAAGAAAGCATCGACCGATTACGCGTGCGTAATCTTCCAAGTCATTAGAGATAAGGCGAGACGAATGCGCTTTTAGATAGCGCGAAACGACACCAGATCCGCTGAAAACGTCGAAGCAAGCAAGTTTTTGCTTACCTAGTCGCCTCTTAATTCGCACAACTGCATTAGAAATTTCTCCAAGCAAGGCCCGCTTGTTGCCAATATACGTAATTAGCTGCCGCGTAAGGTAATCGGGATTCTCCGCTATAGCGGTGTCTTGCGCCCAAATACCTAATTTCAGTGCCTCTTGGATTTGCATTTCTGTATTAAATTATTGTTCTCGTTTTTCTTTTGCCGGAACTTCTAGCAATTGCAAATAAGCAAACAAATGTCATTTATTCAAGTCAACCATGTTTTCTGACTTGCTTAAATCTAAGAATAATACCCAGCGTGAATCTTATCAAGAAGGAAACCTAAGGGCTCTGGGAACCCTCAATCATTAACGAAGGGTGGGTGGTAAATTTGGGGGGAGAATGCGGTCTAGTAAAGCAGGTGGTCGGGGCAGAAGAGTGCAAAACTGGCCGAAAAGGGGTCGCTGGGCTTGCCCCGGTTTGATGGACAGCCGGGGGCTGGTGAGGTAGAAACTCCGTTCACATGAAAAAAGGCAAACCCGACGAAACACAGGAAACCGCCCCGGCGGCGGCCAGACCCCACCCCTAAGCCAAACGCTACGACGACGCCTTCAAGCGGCAGGCCACGGAGCATTGGCTCCGCAGTGGCAAGCCCGGCACCCAGGTCGCCGCCGAGATCGGCTTCAGCTATCCCACCCTCAAGGGCTGGCGTCCCCAATACACAGGCGACGCCCTGCCCAACCGCCGCCGCAGGGCAGCCGGGCCGAGTGAGACGCCGGGGTAAAAAAATCCGTGGACGCCCCGCCGACGTCGGCTAGGATGCTCGCATGTTAAAACCCTCGTCGTGTGTGTGGCTTGCTTTGGGGCTGGTGGTCGTTTTTTCTTGTCCGGCGCGGCCTGCCGCTGGTGTCTCCAACCGCGTGCAACGGGGCGAAATGGCGGGCTACCTGCTCGTGCCCAACGAGAAGGTGCCCGAGACTTTCAACGCCGGTTTTTCCATGTACGTGGCGGCGTGGCCGTTGCTGGAGACGTATCCGGGGTCGCGTTTTCAAACCGGCCTGTTTGGCACGTGGATGTTCGCGCAGCACGAGACGCCCCCGCCGTTCAAACTTTACTCGGACATCGAGGGCGGGTTGGGCTGGTGGCGCGATACGCGCTTTGCCACCGAAACGCCCAAGTTCATCATGGGCGGCGTGGCGCCGAATTTCAGCGAGTGGGCCAACGGGCCCGGCGCCGGCAAGGGAAGGGACTGGGACAAACCCCTGGGCAAATATGGCGTGGCGCAGCTCAGTCCGTGGGTGTTGTGGCCGCCGGACGGTTTGAATTTGAAGCAAGGCACGTGCGGCGAGCTTTTTGGCTACGGTTACCTGCCGCTACCCTTGACCAATCCGAAGTCCACCACTGCGGGCAAACCCATCCCCACCGGCAACCAATGTTGGACTCTGTTTCTCAACACCGCCAATTTCAAAGGGCCGGTGGCCTTTTTCACGCCGTTTTTCTGGTCGCGCGCGGCGGTGGAGGATTCCCGGATGGCGGGCCTGCTCCTGGACAGCCGGCCCTCGAATCCCAACCGCGCCCTGCAAATGGAGACGCAGCACGTGCCCAGCGCACAGGCCACTGATGCCCAGGGCCACACGTACGCCCGCATCGCGCCCACGCGCTTTCCGCGCGCGGCCGGCGGGGACTCCGTGGTGGTGCATCGCATCATGTCCTACAACCGCGCCGCCTTGTGGGATGCCGTGCAGGCCTGGTTCGAGGGCGGGCCGGTGGCCAGCGGCCGGATTCGCGAGGAAGGCGCCGTGGTTCACGTGTTCCCCGGGCGCGGTGGGGCCACGTGGAGCATTTACTCCGACACCGCCACCAAAGAGGAGCGCCGGCCGGTGGCCTGGGGGAGATTCGCCCATCCGCAGGCCACGGACGCGCACACCTTTGGGTATCGTTGGAACCGCGATTGGGTGACACCGGTGGACACTCCTGCCGGCCCGCTGGTCATGCTGCCGGAATACTATCGTCTGGTGACCAACGCCAACAACAAGGCGGAATGGGTCCCGGTGGCGGCCAAGGAAGTGCCGGCGGAAACCGGTCTGGCTCAGGTACGCTTTGAGCGGCCTGCTGGGCGGCGGCCTGAACCTTATGTGACCCCTGAGGAGCCGCAGAGCTGCTGGAAAAAGCCCGGGCCGGTGGCTGGGCCGTTCAAGGCGCGGCTGGGGGATGGCAGCGTGGTGACGTATTACTGGTATCGCTTTGCCGACCAGCCCGCGATGTTGAACGCGGATTTGACCGCCGCCGAGCGGGAGGTGGTCCAGCAGCGCGTGGAAAAACTGCATCGCGCGTGGACCAAAGACCGCGAGTATCTGCCGCCGCCCGGAGTGGGCCGGCTGGCCGCGCTTGACCCGGCCTTGTTGGTCACCCCGCCCAAGGGCCTTGAGGTGGGTTACGTCCCCATCGTCACGCGGCAGGAAAAAGAATAACGCCTGTTTCGAGGGCGGAGCAGCCTGCCATCCACGGCAGGCTGCCTGGCACCGCGCACTCCTGCTGCCGGGTTCAGCGCAGGCTTACTTTGCTTTGATGTCGTAGCAGTAGAGGGTGTCCTGGTCGCGGATGTAGAGTTTGCCGTTGGCGATGACGGGGTGGGCCCAGGCGGGCAGGCGGGTGCGGTCGGGCTGCTCAAAGCGGCCGCGCTCGCGGTATTCCTTGGCATTCGGCTCGATGAGCAGGATGGTGCCGCGCTCGGTGCGGTAGTAGATGCGGCCGTCGGCGTAAGCCACCGAGCCTTTGGGAGCGGGGCGCTCGGGCAGGTCGCGGGCGTCCCAGAGGACTTCGCCGTTTTTGAAATTAATGCAGGCCAGGTAACCGCCTTCGTTGCCGCCGTTGGCGCCGTAGAGGCAGCCGTCGAGCACCACCATGCCGCCGTGGTGATTTTGCATCCGGCGGGTGAAATAAACTTCTTCGGCGGTCCAGTTGCCGCTGGCGTCTTTGGCGAGTTTCACAGCGCCACCGCCCGCGCCGTAGGCCGAGGCGGCGAAAATCAGGCCGTCCTGGTAAATGGGGGTGGAGCAGTTGATGCCCATGCCGTTGGCGGGTTTGTCGTAGCGCCAGAGGAAGCGGCCGTCATTGGCGGCGACGCCGATGACGCCGCGCGCGGTGAACTGGACATATTGGCGCTGGCCCTCCACGTCAATGGCGATGGCAGAGGAATAGGCGGCGCCGCCGCCGCCCATGCCGCCGAATCCGCCGCGGCCGCCGCCACGGCCACCACCGCCGCCGGGGGCGGCGCCTTCGGCAGGCGGGGGCGTGGCGTTGGTGGGCATGGTGGTTTTCCAGAGGGTTTCCCCGGTCAATTTATTGAGGGCCACCAGCATGGCGTCTTGGGCGCCGGGGGTGACGATGACCTTGTTGCCGTCCACCAGCGGGGATTCGCGGTAGCTCCAAGGGGGGATGCGGCCGCCAAAATCGCGGGTGAGGTTGCGTTGCCAGAGGATTTTGCCGTCGCGGGTTTGCAGGCAGGCGACCTCGCCGGCGAGGCCGACGACGTAAAGGCGGTCGCCGTCCACGGTGGGGGTGCAGGCGGGGCCTTCGCGGCTTTGGGTCATGCGCTGGTTGTAGGCTGGGCCGAGCTTGGCCACCCAGATTTCTTTGCCGTCACTTTCCGACAAGGCCCACACAACTTCGTCTTCGCCGCGGTTGGCCATGCCGTAGATGCGGCCGGCGGCCACGGCGGGGGCGCTGTCGCCACCGCCCAGGTTGGTGGCCTTCCAGGCGAGCGGCGGACCTTCCTTGGGCCACTCTTTGAGGAGGCCGGTTTCCTTGGAAATCTTGTTGCGGAGCGGACCCTGCCATTGGGGCCAATCCTCGGCCAGGAGGGTGACGGATGACAGGGCCAGGCTCAGGACGCTCAAGAGTGTGGTATAACGTCGCATCATGGTCATGTTTATGGTTAATTCAACCGCCGATGCCGCCGGCTGGCGGCGGCATCGTGGCAACCGTGAAGACGCGCGGCCGCGGCGGCAGGTTACAGAAAACCGTGGCCGGCGGCCTTTTGGGGTGGCTGGCGTGATTAGTGGACCTCGAAGCGTTGGATGTCCAACTGCCCGCGCACCGGCTCGTAGAAAGGTTTGCCGCGCTTCATGCCCACCGTGCCAAAGCTGCCATGGGCGCTGAAAAAGGCGCGCCAGTCGCCTTTGATTTTGGGGGCGAGGTGCAGGGTTTTGGTCACGGCGTCATAACGCGCGCCGGTGAGGCCTTGCAGGAGGGCATAGGAGGACATGGCCCGGGCGTACCAGTGGCCGCATTCGTATTCGTTGAAGGGATTGCGAATGCGCCCGTCATAGCGGCGGCGGCAGACGCGCACAATCTCCAGCCCTTCTTCCACGCGCCCCATGAGCATGAGGTGGGAGGCTACTTGGTATTCGATGCCGGTCCAGACCTCGTTGCTATAGACAAACGGCAGCGAGAGTTCGCCGCCCTTGGGCCAGGTGCACAACAGGAGGCCGCCTTCGGCGCCGCAGGCGTAACTGGGGCGCTGGGGATTCGGGTAATCGGTCAGGTCATGCTTGAGATTGTAGCGATGGACCGCCCGCAGGTGGCTGGTGACTTTTTGGGTGTCGAGCACGGGACCCACGCCGCAGACCTGCGCCAGCCAGTCGCCGAGCACGCCGTCGGAGAGGCAGCCCTTGCCGTATTGGTATTTGGGACCTTCCTTTTCCAGCAGTTGCAGGGCTTCGGGCGAGTAACTGCCCACCATGCTTTTGTTTTCGACGGGGTTGCCGGCGCGCAAGTTTTTCCATTCGATTTTCTGGATGAAATACTCGCCGTCAAAGAGTTCCGACTCGGTTTTGTAGATGCCTTTTTCCAGGAGCTGGGCGTAGCGCGCGACATTGTCGCCCAGGGCCTGGCCCATGAGGACGGCGGCTTTGAGGGCGCCGAGGTAGAAACTGGTGCACATGCCATTGGGGCCCCAGAACTCGATGTCGTAGGTGTTGTGGTGCGGCTCCTCGAGCACGCCTTTTTCGCCGGGGTCCCAGGTGGCGATGCAGTAATCCAGGCTTTGGCGCACCTTGGGCCAGAGGCGGCGCAGCCATTCGGTGTCGCCGCTCAACCGCCACTCGCGAAACACCTTCATGATGCCGCCCAACTGGCCGTCGGCGGCGGCGTGGAAGTCGGGTTCAATGGGGCGGATGGGCAGGGCGCTGCGGAAGGTTTGGTGCCCGCGTTTGTCCTGCGAGAAGTTGAACTCAGTGTCGCGCAGGGTGCGCTCAAGGTCCGGGAAGAGGTGGGGAATGGCCTGCGCGTAATTCCAGACGTGGGTGCAGGTGCCGTGGCAGCAGCCGCTGCCGTCGGAGCAACCTTCCCAGCCCCAGAGCCGGCCGTCGGCCTGGCGGAGGACGGTAGGGGATTTGAGGATGGTCAAATTGGCCGCCACGGCTTCGAGGACTTCCGGCGGCAGGGTGCTGCTGTAAAAGCATTCGGCAAACGCCGCGGAGCCGCGGCGCAATTCGTCATAGCGGGTGCGCCAGAACTCGGCGACTTCCTCGACGCCTTTGAAGCGGCCGGCGTACCAGGGCCGGTAGTATTCCTTGGGCGCGGGCGTGTTGGCGGGGTCGCGGCCAATGCGCTGGTTGGTGTGGCCCACGTACCAGGCCAGCTTGACGATGATGGTGCGCGAGGCGCCCGGGGCGACGGTGAAGGGCACGAAGAGGGTGGCGCCGGGGCTGGGGCCGCCCTCGGTGACAGGCGGGCGGTCATAGGCGGCCGCGGCGGCAATGTCTTTCCAGGCCATGGTGAGGGGGTCCCACCAGCCGCCGCGGAACCAGGCATGGTTGACTTTGACGTCAGGCTCATCCACCACGGCGCAGAACGCGCCTTCCTCCCAGGGCCGGTCGGCGGGCGCGCCGCCCCACAACATAAAGCCGCCGCGAATGGGTTTAATGGCCTGCGCATTGCTGCCCACGACCATGAAGTTTTTTGCGTTGAACGAAAATACGGCCTCCAGCGGTTTTTTGGTGGGGTTGGTGAAACGATATTCCAGCCCCGCCACGGGCAGGCTGGAGCTGTCGGCATCGCCGGGGATGAAGGGACTCCAGCCGGTCAACTCCACGCGCAGGGGCATGTTGGGGTCGTTCAAGGTGACGGTGGCGAAGGGGAAGCGCACGGCAAAGGCGGCGGCGCGAAAGCGCGGCAGGCCGTAGGTGGCGCCCGGCGCGCCGTTGCCGGTGTTGCCCGCGCCAAAAATTTTCCAGGGCTGCACCGGTCCTTCCAGCACTTTGGCCGTGCCCGGCTGGCCTTTGACGGAGACGGCGGCAAAGAGGCAGGGCTGATGAAAAACCTCCGGACGATGGCGCAGTGAGACATGCGAAAACGCGCCCAGGCCCTCGAGGCAAATCATGCCTGCGCCCATGCCGCCCATGGGGAAGGCGATGCGGCTGAGGTGCTCGCCAGTATAGACGGCATTGAAACGCCAGCCCCCGCTGGTGCTGGCGGGGGTTTTGGTGGCAGGCGCGGCCTCGGCCAGCGGTGTCAGGGCTCCAGTGGCGCTTACGGCGGCCGAGGCGGCGGTGAGCGCGAGGAATTGACGGCGCTTGAGTGGGTTGCCGGAGGCGGACGGCTTGGAAACAATGCGTGTTTTCATGGGTTGTGGCTTTCTGGCGCGTTAACTAACAAAAACCGGTGTAGGCGGACAGAAAAAAAGTGCCGTCCCCGCGCCTGGGTGGAAGGGCGGGGGAGCATCCTTGCCTGCAATGAGGCCAGTTGGGACGCGGTGGGATTCCTCCCGTTGCCGGGCTGGATATTGGCCAATCGAGCAACCCTAATTTAATTTATTAAGGGACGCAGCCGCTCAATGGCAGCAGCCAGGTGGTGGTCTTGGAATAAGCGGTTTTTGCGCAGGCCGGCATCCTTGCCGCCGGGCCAGCGAGCGAGCGCTTCCCGCAGGGCGCGCACTTCCGGCGCGCAACGCTCTTGCACCAGCAACCAGTGCACCGTGGCGAGCAATTCCATGCCCAAGGGTGATTGGTAGCCGTCAATCCACTGGTCCACGTCATCCAGGACAGGCAGGTAAGGGCGGCTTTCCGTGCGGCGCAGGAAGAGAGCCACCGTTTCCGCTTTCTCGTCGGCAAAGGCGATGGTGTCGCAGGGGGTGCAATCAGCCACCCGTTTATTCGCGCGCAGATAACTGCCGTCCAGGGCGTTCAGGAGGTGATTCAAGCGATGGGAGTAAGGGCCATAACGATCGGCTTGAAAACGCAGGTCCAGCACATCGGGAAGGTTTCGCCGCTGGATGGCCTGGCTGAGAAACCAGGCCAATTTATGAATTTCCAGGAGCGTGCACTCAATGCCCAAGACCCAATAGCGGCGGATGGTTTCCGCCATCAAGGCCCGCGGCACGGTCAACTGCGCCACGCCGCCATGCTTGGCGACATTCTGGTATTGGACCGTGGGTTCAAAGGCGATGACCTGCACTTCCGAAAGCTGTCCCAGAATGCTTTCGATGAGGGGGCGCACCTGGTTCCAATCGAGGCCGCCCTGCCCACAACCGAGGGGGGGCAGGGCCACGGAGCGGATGTTCTTTTCGCGGATTACGCGCACCAGGTCTTCCAAACCGGCCGCAATCCACTCCAATCGCGATGGATTGCGCCAGTGTTCTTTGGTGGGAAAATTGATGATCCATCGGGGGCCGGTCAATTCGCCCGTGGCAGTGACAAACATTCGGCCCGGACGCACCTTGCCGGCTTTGCAGGCCTGGGCGTAGGCGCGAAAATTTTCCGGATAGCGTTCCTTGAACATGAGCGCAATCCCCTTGCCCATGACGCCCACGGTGTTGACCGTGTTCACCAGGGCTTCCACCTCGGCTTCGAGCAAATTACCTTGTTGGAAGGTAATCATGATTAAAAATACCAGCGCGGTCGTACTGCAATCTTCAAGGACAAATTACGCCGGGCCACTTCCTGGCACAAGTACGCTTCCACTTCCGGATTGTGACAAACGAGACTCATAAGGCCGGCCATGGGTAGATGGCGATACACCAGGGCCTCGGCTTGGTATCGCTCCTTTTTGCCCGGGTCGTTCGGGTCGTTGCTGAAATCGCGGGACTGCAGGAGCTTCCAATCCACCTGCGCCAGGTCCTCAAGGGAGTTATAATACGCTGCGGTTTGCACATAGGCGTGCCGGTCGGTGAAAACAAACGCAATTCCCATTTCAGCCACCCGGCGCAGGGAGCTCACCAGAAAAACAATCTGTTCGTTGGCGACGTGGGGAACTCCCCCATGACCCGTCTTGATATTGTAAAGCATGATGGAATAGGGCGTGAAGTAAAACGGCACGTAATCGGCCAGAGTGCCCCCGGGGGCAATGGGCACGCGGCGGTGCTGGCGGCGCGCAATCAACTCCGGATTGCCGAGAGCATGGAAATGAGGGTCTCGTTGGGGGGCGCTTTGGCAATGCAGGCCATGATCCAATAGCCAGGGAATATTAGCCAGGTGAGTAATGCGGAATATCAGCGCATTTTGTGGAGTTAGAGCACTCATGGCATCTGCATGACAATGCCCATTAAGTGATCAAGGCCAGGAATGTCCCCGCTGGAGAAACTGCACGTGGAGAAGCAGAAGAGCTGCAAGTAATGCGTGCTTTCATGGGTTGTGGCTTTCTGGCGCGTTAACTAACAAAAACCACTGTAGGCGGACAGAAAAAAAGTGCCGTCCCCGCGTTTTGTCCTGCCCCAGCTCTGCGGGACGCAGGCCTTATCCCGCTTTGCGGGACGAGGACGCCTGCGCTCCAGATGGGTTATTCCGAGTTTTCGAGGTCGGGGGGCGGTTGCCAGCCGGGCAGCAGGTCGGGGGTGGCGCAGCGGCCGTCCATGGCGGTGGCGCGCCAGCTTGTGGAGGTGAATTGTATTTCCACGGCGCCGCATTCACGGGTGCACCAGAGGGCCACGCGCTGGCGGGCGAGCCGCCGTGACAGTGAGGAGGGAGCGCGGCGGTCTGCGGGGTAAAGGTTGTCGGCCACGATGACCAGGCGCGGTTGTACCAGGCGCAGGAAGCCATCGGCGAGGGGTTCGCCCTGCTCCGGCAGGCCGCAGATGAGAAGGTCCGCGCGGAGGCGATGGGGTGGGAGGCGCTGGGCCAGTTGGTTTTGGCCGGCGCGGCTGAGGTCGGAGAGGAGCAGACAGGCGCCGTGGGGGGACTCGCGCCGCCAGACCAGCGGGCTGTCATCGGCTGCGCCGAGGGGATCGTCAGCGGCGGGATGAAGCAGTTGCCAGGTGTGAAGCTGAAAGCCGGCGGCAACAGCCTGGCGCAACGTGGCGTGCTGGGTGGATTGCAGCCAGTCACGGTAGGCCGGGGAGCGATGCCACAAGGGGCCATGGAGGATTTGGCGGGGTTGAAATTCGGAGACGATGCAGGAGAGGCCGCCCATCTGGCCGAGGTCGCCATGCGTGAGGATGAGGGCATCGAGCCGCGCCAGGCCCTGGGCGCGCAAGAAAGGGGTGACATGGCGTTCGGCCGGCAGGGGGCGCCCGGTGTCCAGCAGCGCCGCCCAGCCGGGTTCACGCACGAGAATGGAGTATCCATCTTCGAGCGGCAGGATGGTGACGGTGGAGGGATGGATGCGTTGGGCCAGGGGCGCCCAGGCCAGCAGGGCAACGGTGAGCAGGGTGGCTGCGGCCATACGCCTGCGGCGGTTCAGGAAGGGGGCAGCGATGCATACCCAAACAACGCCATACATCAACAACCCCGGCCAGGGGGGTCGCGGCGCGGGCCAGTGGCCCATGGGAAGGTCCGCAAAAGCGTGGCTGCAATGAAGTTGCAGGGACATCAGCGCCCAGGCGCTGTGATTGAAAATTTCCCCGAGGGCCGGCCACCAGCCATGCGTGAGCAGAGCGCCCGCGCCGGCGGCGACGATGAGGCTGCCGAGGGGAACCATCACCAGATTGGCCAGGAGGCAAACGGGGGTGACCCAGCTAAAATGGTAGAGGACCAGGGGAGCAGAAGCCAGCCAGGCGGCAATGGAGGCAGCGGCGGCTTGTGCCAACCAGCGCCAGGCGTGGCGCAGGGCGGCGGCAAGCGGGGAGGTGGCGGGCAGCGCCAGCGGGTCCGGCTGCGCCCATGATTCCAGCCAGCGGGTCATGGGGGGCATCCATAAAACCAGTCCCAGCACCACGCCAAAGCTGAGTTGGAATCCGGCTTGAAAAAGCTGGCGCGGCTGCCAGAGCAGAATGAGGAAGGCAGCAGCGCAGACGGTGTTGAGCGGTTGCGGGGGACGCCGCAGCAGGCCGGCCGACCACCAGACGGTGAGCATGAGACCGGCGCGCACGGCCGAGGCCGGCCAGCCCGTGGCGGCGATGTAAAACCACATCAAGGGGAGGACGCACAGGCGGGCCATGAGCAGGGAAAGGCCCGGCAGGCGCAGCAGGGACATCAGCACATACGCGAGCAGGCCGATGTGCAGGCCGCTGATGGCGAAAAGGTGCATGGTGCCGGACTGCATGAACGGCGCGGCGATTTCGTCGGTCAGCCCCGCGCGCCAGCCCAGCAGCATGGCCCAGAGCAATTTCACGGCGTCATCGGTTTCGGGCTGCCCGTGGGCCAGCGCCTGGCGCGCCCAGGCCTGGAAGCGCGCCGGCAACGGCGGATGGGTTGCGCCGCCGCCTGCCAGCAGCCAGTCGGCCGCCTGGCGGGTGCGCAGGAGGTAATAAATGCCGCGGTGTTCCAGATGGGTGCGGTAGTCCAGCGCGCCGGGAAGGAGGGCGCGGGAGGGCCGTTGGAGCACGCCGCGCACGCGCACCCGCTGGCCGGCAAAGAAGGATTCGTCCAGCGGTTCGGGCACCGTAACCATGACAAGGCCGCAGGCCGGTTCGGGAGGCTGGCGGTCGCGCTGGAGGTGGTGAACTTGCAGGATGGCCGCGGTGAATAATTCGGCGCCATGGCGGCGGGTGAACGGTTTGAAAAGGGGGGACTCGGCCAGGACGCCGGAGACCTCCACTTCCACCATGTCCTCGGCGACGAGATGGCGCAGGTCGTGGGAGTGCCACGGGAAACTCCAGCCTGCAACGTGTGCACCCCCCGCCAGGCCGGCGATGAGCAAGGTCCACATCATGGCCCAGCGGCGGTGAAGCAGGGCCGCCAGCGAAACCGCAGCCAGGGCGGCCAGCCACCCGAAGGGAGAGGTTTCCAGATAACGTCCCGCCAGCACGCCCAAGGCGAAAAAGCCGCCGACGGCAAGCATGGGACAGTGTCTCATGAGCGGGAGGCGGCCACGGAGAAAGTGGAGGGCGACTGCCGGGCGCGGGCGGCGGCGCGGCGGGTGCTCCACCAAGCCATGCCCAGACCGGCCGCCGCGCCGAGGGCATCAATGGCCACATCCAAGGGATGTCCCTGGCGCGAAGGTTCAAACGCCTGGTGGATTTCGTCGGTGACGGCGTAGGCCACCGCGAAGGCCAGGGCGAAAGCGGCGTCTTTCCACGACCATTCGGCGGGGGAAGCCAGGCGGCCCTGGCGGCGGGCGCGCCAGACCAGCAGCGCAAGCACCCAATATTCAGCGGCGTGGGCGGCCTTGCGGCAGAACCATTGCGCTTGGGCGATGGTTTCGGGCTGGATGTCAGGGAAGAAAAAACGCAGCACGGGGCCGATGACCCGCGAGGTGTTGTCGGCCGACAACGCGCCGGTGGAGGCGACAAAGATGACCAGCATCCACAACCCCACGGGCAACCAGCGCTGAAGCCAGGAAGGCCGCTCGTGCATGGGGTGATGAAAGGGCAAAGAGGTTGGCGGAGGCAAGTTTCAAGTGGCACGGACCGGGTGGACAGTGCCGTCCGCTCAGGCAGGTGGCATTAGGTTTATGGTTGGCCTTGCTCCGACTTATGCCCTGCGGGAGAGGGTGAGCGGGCAAGTATCGCGCGTTCACGTGCGCCCGGCTCTGGCGGTGGGTTTTCCCTGCTTTTTTGGATGGGCCGGGAGGCCAAAAACCGGCCGGCGGGGGATGGTATTTTTCCTCTTGTCGGCCGGCGGGCGTGTGGTTTATTTTTCCTCGCCCGCCCCCACGGGGACGGTTGGGTGGTAGGATACTCAAGCGGTCAACGAGGGCAGACTGTAAATCTGCTGGCCTACGGCCTACGCTGGTTCGAATCCAGCTCCTACCACCACTTTTCTTTGGAGCTTTTCAGACTTCTTTTGGGCGGCGTCATTTCCCTTCGAGCAGCAAAATCGTCAGCCGCTTGGGGCCGTGCGCGCCCAGCACAAGGATGCGTTCGATGTCCCCGGTCCGGCTGGGGCCGGTGATGAAGGAAATCATGCTCGGGTAATGGGCGCCGTATTTCTGGCGCAGCAGGGCAAAGGCGGCCAGCAAATCGGGGAGCAACTGTTCGCGCCGGGCGATGACCACGTGGTGCGGCGGGAGGATGGAGATGGCCCGCCCGCCGCAACCGCGGCTGGTGACCAGCACGCTGCCGGTCTGGGCGATGAGCGCCTCGCAGGTGGTCACGGCGCCTTCGCATTTTTCCAGCTCGGCCTTGTCATAGGGGCGGTCGGTGAAGAGGGGGGTGGGGCCGAGGTCCTGGCCGATTTCGCGCAGCAGCGGATGGTCATAAGTGGCCAGGCGCTGCCATTGCTCCTCGCGCACGATGCGCTCCACCTCCGCGCGCGCCGCCGCGGTGTTGGGCACCACCTGGAAGGCGGCCTTGAGCAGCTCGGCGTTGCGCGCAAATTGCCGGCATTGCTCCTCCCACGTCGCCCCCACAGCCGGCAAGAGCGGGCGAAATTCGCCGTCGCGGGGGGCGGGGTGCGGCGCGGCGCCGGCGTGAGGACCGGGCGGCGGAGCCTTGATTTTCAAGGCTTCGCGGATGCGTCCCAACATGGCTTCACGAGCGGAATGATTCATGGCACTCAGGAGGGGGAGGTGGTTCGGCGATGTTTTTTCCACCAGGCATGAAAGCTCTCGCGCGCCAGGCGCGGCGCCTCGCGCGAGCGGGTCCACGCGCGGGCGGGGTCCAGGGCGGTGCCCTGCACCAGCCCGTGCAGCGGCTGCAACCAGCGGGCCAGGGTGGTGCCCAGACGATACAGGGCTGGATGCCGCATCATCACCTGGAAGCCGGCGAAGGCGAGGCGCTCGAAGAAGGGGGGATGCGCCTGGACGGCGTTGCGGCGGTTATGCAGGAGGTGATGGGCCAGGTCAATTTTCACGGGGCAGGTTTCGGTGCAGGCGCCGCAGAGGGAGGAGGCGTAGGAGAGATGTTTCCACTCCCGCAGGCCGCGCAGGTGCGGGGTGAGCACCGAGCCGATGGGGCCCTGGTAGGTGGTGCCGTAGGTGTGCCCGCCCACATTGCGGAAGATGGGGCAGACGTTCAGGCAGGCACCGCAACGGATGCAATGCAGCACATCCCGCTGCTCGGCATCGGCCAGCAGGCGGGTGCGCCCGTTGTCGAGGAGCACCACATGGAATTGCTCGGGGCCGTCGCTTTCGCCTGCCAGGCGCGGGCCGCCGTAAAGGGTGTTGTAGCCGGTCAGCCATTGGCCGGCGCCGGCGGTGGCGAGCATGGGGAGGAGCAGCGCCAGGTCATCCATGGTGCGCACCAGTTTTTCGATGCCCATCAAGGCCACATGAATCCGCGGCAGCGCTGTGGTCAGCCGGGCGTTGCCCTCGTTTTCGGTGATGGAAATCATGCCGTTTTCGGCCACGCCAAAGTTGACGCCGCTGATGCCCATGTCGGCCTGGCAGAATTTTTGGCGCATGACGCGGCGGGCAATCATGGTGAGGGCCTCGGGGTCGGTGACCGGCTCGGCCTGCAGTTTCTGTTGAAACACCTCGCTAATCTGGCCGCGCTTGAGGTGCATGGCGGGAAACACGATGTGATAGGGCGGCTCCTGGCGCAGTTGCACGATGTACTCGCCCAAGTCCGACTCAAACACCTCGAAGCCGCCCGCCTCCAGGGCCTCGTTGAGGTGGATTTCCTCGGAGGTCATGCTTTTGGATTTGATGATGAAACGCACCTGGTTCTGGCGGGCGAGGTCGAGAATGATTTCGCGGGCGGCGCGGGCGTCGGCGGCCCAGTGGACGCGGGCGCCGCGGCTTTCCAGGTGGTGGACAAACTGTTCGAGGTAGCGGTCGAGGTGGTTGAGGGTGTCGTACTTGATTTCAGCGGCGGCCTGGCGCGCGCCCTCCCAGTTTTGGAAACGGGCCTTGCATTCGTCGCGCTTGGCTTCGTAGCCGCGCAGGGCCTTGAAAATCCACTGGCGATGCTCCAGGTCCGCCGCCAGCCGCGTGGCCTGGGCCTTGAATTGAACTGCGGTGTTCGGGCTCATGGTCACGTGCTCCTCAGAGGGATTGTGCCAGCACTTCGGCCAGATGCAGGCAGCGGATGTTTTTGCCCTGCCGCGCCAACAGCCCCTGCAGATGCATCAGACAACTGGAGTCCAGCGAAATCACGTAGTCGGCCCCGGTGCCGGCGATGGCCTGGCATTTGCCCTCGCCCATGGCGGTGGAGATCATGGGAAACTTCACCGCAAAGGTGCCGCCAAACCCGCAACAGACCTCCGGCGGGTCCATTTCCACCAGCTCCAGCCCGCGCACCTGGCGCAGCAGTTGGCGGGGCTCGTCCTTCACCCCCAGCTCCCGCAACCCGTGGCAGCCGTCGTGGAAGGTGGCGCGGCCCTTGAACTCCGCCCCCACATCCGTGACCCCCAGCCGCCGGACGAGGAATTCGCTGAACTCAAACGTCTTGCGCCCCACGGCGCAGGCCAAATCGTAACGCGGCGTGCCCGCGAAAAGCTGCGGATAAAACACCCGCAGCATCGCCCCGCAGGAGCCGGAGGGCGTCACGATGACTTCGGCGGATTGAAAAACGTCCAGGGCGTGCTCGGCCACGGCGCGGGCTTCGTCCCACAGGCCGGAGTTGAAGGCGGGCTGGCCGCAGCAGGTTTGGGCTTCAGGATACTCGACGGCATGGCCCAGTTTTTCCAGAATCTTGACCACGCTCACGCCCACCTGCGGGTAGAACTGGTCAATAAAACACGGTATGAACAGCGTAATCTTCATGACGCCGGTAAAGCCGGGTGCATTCTAGCGTTTCCTGCGGCCGGCAACAGCAAAATCCGTGAGGCGGACGAGGCAAGGCAGCGCCTGGCCCGCCGGTGCTGGCTTATTTGGCCATGCCCAGAAAGCCCACCAGCGTGCAGGCAATGGCAATGAGGGCGGCCACCAAGGATTCACCCGCCACCAGGCCGGAGGCAATGGGGACGTTATATTCCTCGGCGGAGCGGGCGCGCCATTGGGTCCATACCCAGACCAGGACGGCGCCAATGGCAAAGGAGAGGCAGTTTTGAAATGGGATGACCCAGGCCAGGCCCAGCCCCATGGCGGAGGGCAGCCAGGGGCGCAGTTTGGGGGCCAGTTTTTCCAGCAGCGGCAGCAGCACGCCCAGCAGCGCGCCAATCACAATGGCCACAATGGCCGTCTTCGGCAGCATGTGCACTCCCTGGGTGAGCAGGTCCGCCACCGCCTTCCACATGTAGGTGGCCGGCGGATTGAATTTCTCGAGCGTGGCCTTGTCCGGCACCATGGCAAACCACGCGGGCACCACGGCGAGCGTGCCAAAGAAAATACCGATGAACTGGGCCAGAAATTGTTTGCGGGGATTGGCGCCCAGCAGATAGCCGCTTTTCAAATCGGTCAGCAAATCCGCCGAGCTGCCGCCCGCCGCCGCGGTGGTGCCGGCGGACATGAGGTTGATGACGATGTTGCCTTTGGCGCCGGGGAGGACGGCGTAGAGCAACTGGGTCACCTTGCCCATCGCGCCGATGGGGGTGGTGTCCGTTTCGCCGGTGGCGCGGCAGCAGACCAGCGACACCACAAAGGACATCACCACGGCCAGCAGCCCCAGCCAGAGATTGATGTGAAAGGCCAGGAATTGCACCACGACCAGCCCCACGGTGATGGGGATCAGCCCGGCCACGAGCCAGGTGGCGGGCACTTCAATGGCGGCCAGGCGGTCGCTGGTGGCGGTCGGCTGGCCGCGGCGCTTGAAGACCTGAAATGCCCGCGCCAGCGTGCGCCATTGCAAGGCCACCGCGGTGAGGCTGGAGAACACCATGATGGCGGTGCCGCCCCACAGGGCCCAGCGGGTGGGATTAATCATGCCCTGGGCGTTGATGGTGAAGGAGGGCACAAAGCCCGGCGCACCCGCCCGGGCCAAATCCAGGGTCAGCAGGTACGGCGTCACCAGAAAATACAGCAGCACCGAGCCGAGCAGCATGGAAAGCGAGACCCGCAGGCCCACAATCATCCCCGCCCCAATCAGCAGCACGCTCGGCTCGAAGGCCAGCCCGCTGAGCTGGTAGGGGTGGACGGGCGACCAGCCGGCGCGGAGGGCGATTTGCTCCGGAATGTGCAGCCATTGATGGAGGCGTTGCAGCGCCGGGCCAAGGGCCGCCAGCCATTGGTCCAGCGGCACGTGCAGGCGCTGGCTGAAGGCGGCCAATTTTTCCGAAGGCTGCCAGTCCTTGAGCTGGTCCATCAAATTGTAGTAGGAGCGCAGGAATCCCACCAGCCCGCCAAAGGCCAGCGCGTAAATGAGGGAGTATGCCTTGCGCAGGGCCTGCTGGCCGTGCGAATAGAGGCTGCGGAGGGTCTCGGCGGCGGCGATGCCGCTGGGAAACTTGAGCTGCTCGTAATTAATCATCTGGCGTTTCATTGGAATCGCCAGGAAAACACCCAGCGCCGCGGTCAGCAGCGCAAAGGAGGCCACCACCACATAGGGCCGATGCTGGCCTTCAATGAGCAGCAGCGCGCCAAAAGCCGTGCCGATGGTGCCGCCGGTGGAGTAACCCGCCGCCGAAGCGGTGGATTGCATGCAGTTGTTTTCCAGAATGGTCATGGGGGTGAGGCGTCCCCGGCTCAGGGCGCGCAAGGCATTCCAGATGACAAAGGAGAGCACGCAGGCGGTGATGGCCACCCCAAAGGCCCACCCCAGCTTGAGCGTGGTGTACAGGTTGGAAACGGACATGAACATGCCCAGTATCCCGCCCATGAGCACGGCGCGAAGGGTGAGCTGTTTAACCTTGTCGCCCTGGTAATAGTGGGTGTACCAGTGCAAATCTTTTTCCTCCGGCGTTGCCTCGGGCGGCAGCGGAGGGATGGTTTCCGGCCGGGGAGCCGCCGGCTGGACTTCCTCACGGTTGGGCGAGTCAGACATGGGATAAACAGCGTCAGGCGGAGTCCGCAGGGGACGGCGGCGGTGGCGCCCCATCGGCGCCGCGGGCGTACAAAGGCTGGGCGCTCAACACAAGCTGCTGCAGGCCGTGGTCCTGGCTGAACCGCCATTCCCAATCGGCCGCGTGATGCGCATAAAAACAATGGATGACGTGGCCTTCCACCTGCCGCCACACCGGCGGTCCCAGCCAGGCCTCCAGCTCCGGCTCGCGCAGCCCTGGGTGCAATTCCATGCAGGCTCCCCGGAAGCGGCAGGGGCCGGCAAAGGGGACAAACCGGCCGGCCGGCTCGTGCCAGTACACGCGCCATTGCTCCACGCGCTGCCGCGCGACCCGGGCCTCCACGCCCCGCGCAAAATAGCAATGGCGGCCTTCGTCCGCCGCGGCGGCGGGGTCATCCACCGGCCCGAGTTTCCACAATAGCGTGGCGGGGTCCCGCAAGGCCACACCGGCCACCGCCGGGCGGTCCAGGTCCAGCTCCCAGGGTTGCTCGGCGCTGGCACGCCAGCCGCCGGCCTTGATTTGAAATCGGTCCAGGATGCCCATGCGCAGTGGAGGGCGGTTAGCGGGCCAGCGCGGCAAAACGGGCGGCGGCCATGTCCCATTTGTCGAGGTCGGCCGGCTGGTATCGGCGCATTTCGCTGGAGCGGCGGATGACCTCGCGCATGTCGGCCAGCGAGCGCACTTCACCATCGGCGCGCACCTGCGTCATCAGGTTGCCCAGGGCGGTGGCCTCGACGGGGCCGGTGATTACGGGCCGGTTGCACGCGCTGGCGGTGAACTGGTTGAGCAGCTCACTCTTGGAGCCGCCGCCCACAATGTGAATCACCTCCATGCGCTGGCCGGTCAGCTCCTCCAGCCAGCCCAGCACCTGGCGGTACCGCAGGGCCAGGCTCTCATAGGCGCACCGCACCAGCTCGCCCGCCGTGCGGGGGATGGGCTGGCCGGTTTCGCGGCAATACTCCTGGATTGCCACGCGCATGTCCCGGGGATTGAGGAAACGCGGGTCATCCGGGTTGACCAGCGAACGGAAGGCGGGCGCCGCGGCGGCCAGCCGCACCAGCTCGGCGTAATCGTAAGTTTTGCCTTCGGCGTCATAGGCCGCTTTGCAGCGCTGCACGAGCCACAGGCCCATGATGTTTTTGAGCAGGCGGTAGGTGCCGTCCAGCCCCCCCTCATTGGTCAGGTTATACGCCAGCGTGCGCGGGGTGAGCGAGGCCTGCGCCACCTCGGCTCCCATGAGGCTCCACGTGCCGGAGCTGATGTACGCCCAGTTGGCCTTGCCCGTGTGCGCTGTGGGCACCCCGGCCACCGCCGCCGCCGTGTCGTGCGAGGGTGGCGCGATGACGCGGACACCGCGCAGGCCGGTCCCCTCCGCCACCTCCGGCCGCAACGGCCCCAGCGCCGTGCCCGGCTGCACCAGGGGCGGCAGCAGCCGCAACGGCAGGCCCAGGGCCTTGAGCAGGCTGCGATTCCAGTCGCGCTTGAGCGGATGCAGGCATTGCGAGGTGGAGGCGATGGTGAACTCAGCCACCCGCGAGCCGCAGAGGCACCAGTGGAAATAATCCGGCATGAACAACAGCCGGTCCGCGGCCTCCAGCAACTGCGGCGCCTGTTTCTGCCAGGCCAGCAATTGAAACAGCGAGTTGAACGGCAAAAATTGCAGGCCGGTCTGGGCGAAGATTTTTTCCCGCGGCACCCGCCGGAAAGCGCGCTCCATGACCCCCTGCGTGCGGGCATCCCGATAATGGTAGGGCAGGCCCAGGAGCTCGTCCTGGCGGTTGAGGAGCACAAAATCCACTCCCCAGGTGTCGGCGCCCACCGAGGCAATGTTTTTACCGTACTGGCGGGCGGCGAGGGTCAGCCCCTGGTGAATGGACTGCCAGAGGCCCAGCACATTCCAGCGCAACGTGCCGCCCAGGGGCACGCCGCCGTTGGGAAACCGATGCACCTCCTGGAGTTTGATTTTCCTGCCATTCCACAGGCCGGCCATGACCCGCCCGCTTTCGGCGCCCAGATCCACCGCCAGGTAAACTCGTGTTGCCATAATTCAGGATGCTGGCCCTTAAATTGCGGGCTTTGCCGCGGGAATTCAAACGCAAAATCCGCTGGCCGGCCCCCGGCCAGCTTGCGGCGGGGACGGAGCGCGGCAGGGGAGGGGTGTTTTTCACGCTTGCCTTTTGAGGGCTGAACCGGAAAATGCCTGACTTATTGTCGTATTATGGACGCGGGCAAGAATATTGTGAATACCGAGCCGCCACGCCGGAAACCGGCGTCAGCGCAGGACATTAAAGTGACCACCGGCAGTGAATCCACGCTGGGATTGGAGATGATGGCGTGGGTGGAGGTGCACAAACAGAAATTGATGGTGGCGGGGGCCGTGGCGCTGGCGGTGATTATTGCGGCGGTGATTTATAATCATTATACGGCCCAGCGGGAGATGCAGGCCAGCGAGGCGCTGCTGGCGTTGCGGGCGCCCATTATCGGGGAGAACCGCGGCAAGACCGCTCCGTCGGACAAGTTGCTGGCTTTGGCGGAGGGTTTTGCGGGGACCACCGCCGGGCGGCATGCATTGCTGCAGGCGGGGGAGGCCCTGTATCTGGAGGGCAAGTATGACCAGGCGCGCTCGGTGTTCCAGCGTTTCGTGACGGAGAATGTGGGGCATCCGCTGGTGCCGCAGGCCGAATTGGGCATGGCGGCATGCCTGGATGCGGCAGGCAAACGGAAGGAGGCCATCGAGGCGTATGATTTGGTGCGGAAGCGCTGGGCGATGGAGGGCGCGGTGGTGAGCCAGGCCAAGCTGGCGTTGGGGCGGTTGTACGAGGCGGAGGGCAAGTTGGAGCAGGCGCATGGGATGTATCTGGAGATTTTGGAAAGCATGAAGACGGGCTTCAACACCTGGGCCATGGAGGCGCAGATGCGGCTGGCGGCGCTGGAAAAGGCGCATCCGGCCTTGAAGGATGCCCGGCTGCAGAAGATGGCGGCGGCCGCCGCCGCGCAGCAACCCCGTCCGCAGAATGTCATCACGTTGACCAACGTGAATGTCAACGCGCCCAAGCCAGCTCCGGCTCCCGCGCCGGCGCCGGCCAAGAAGTGAGGTATGGCAAGGCCCGGCATCGGGCGGATGGGCTGGCTGCTGCTGCTGGCCGCGCTGGCGTGGCCGGTGGCGGGCGGGCCGCTGGCGGTGTTTCGCACGGCGCTGGGGGATTTGGAGGTGGAGCTGCTGGAGGACAAGCCGGTCACCACGGCCAACTTTCTGCGTTATGTGGAGAGCGGCGCCTATTCCAACATGATTTTTCACCGGTGGGTGCCGGGCTTCGTCATGCAGGGCGGGGGTTTCTATGTGGCGCAGCGGGGGACCACCAACGCGCAACTGGCCTACGTGCCCAATTACGGCAGCATCACCAATGAGTTCCTGGTGGGCCGGCGGGTCAGCAACACCTTTGGCACGCTGGCGATGGCCAAGGTGAGCGGGGACCCCCATTCCGCCTCGTCGCAGTGGTTTTTCAACTTGGGGGATAATTCGGCCAATCTGGATAATCAGAATGGCGGTTTCACGGTGTTTGGGCGGGTGGTGCGCGGCACCAATGTGCTGGCGCGGTTCAACGATGTGTCGGCCACGCATAGTCTGTGGCTGTTGAATCTGGGGGCGCCGCTGGATGAATTGCCGGTGTTGAGCAGCACGCCGGGCTACGAGGATTTGCTGTACTGCGACATCCGCCTGTTGCGGGTGGGCATCCGGCGGGTGGCGCAAGGGCTGGAGGTGAGTTGGAACGGCGTCGCCGGGGTCACCAATGTGGTGGAATGGCGCCGGCCGGAGGAGGCGGTGTGGCAGACGTGGGTGGCGGTACCCGGGCAGAATCAAACCTTGCGCGTCACCAACAGCGCGCCGGCGGGGGCGGCCTTTTTCCGCGTGCGCATGGCGTACTGAGCGGGCAGGCGGGGGGCGCGGTTACCAGCTTTTTTTCAGCCCTTCTTCCAGCCGGTTGATGAGCGGCACCTGGGTGATTTTGATTTTGCGCCGCGCCAGCTCGAAGGGGAAGAATTCAATGCGGTCCACCTCCGGAAACTCCTGCATGTGGCCCGAGTCTGGCGGCCACTCCAGGGTGAAAGTGGAGCTGGGGGGTGGATTTTTCGGTTCGATTTCGCCCAGCACAGCCCAGGCATGGACAATTTTCCCGCCTTTTTGCTGGATGTGGCCCAGGGGCACAAACTCGGCCGTGGGTGGCACGGCGATGCCGGTTTCCTCGTAGAATTCGCGCAGTGCGGTGGCGAGTAAGTCTTCGCCCTCGTGCACTTCGCCCTTGGGGATGGACCAGTAACCCCAGTCGCGTTGCTCGAAGAACGGGCCGCCCGGATGGGCGAGCAGGACTTCCGGGCCATCGGGCCGGAAACGGTACATCAGCAATCCGGCGCTGACGCGGGAGCGTTTGGGCGGCGAGGGCATGGGACGCTGGCGGCGGCAGGCCTAGACTTTTTGAGGGTGCGGATGGACCCACGGGGCGCGGTAGGGGCGCGCCAGGCGGCGGTTGGCTTCCTCGTCGCCCACGACTTTGCCGGTGGCGGGGTCATAGACCAGGGCGCGGCCGAGGTCCAGGGAGAGGTTGGCCAGGATGCAGGCAATGGTGGAAATGGCGCCCTGCTCAATGTCAGCCACGGGTTTGCCGCGGTTGGCGATGGCTTTGAGGAAGTCCTGCATGTGCCAGCGGATGGCGGAGGCGCAGTGTTGCTCCAGGTCTTTTTCGGTGCGGTCCTCGGGATATTTTTCGTACTCGTACAAAGGCTCGCCGCGCAGCTCGGGCTTGTCTTTGCCCTGGGGGAAGAATTCGTATTTGAACACGCTGGCCTTGAGGGTGCCGCGCTCGCCGTAGAAGGTGGCCGCCCACGGATAATCCTTGTCCGGCATGTCCCCCCAGGTGCGATGATTCCAGACCACCTGGAAATCGCCATAATCAAAGACGGCATGCTGGGTGTCGGTGATGTTGGCCTTGCTGGCCTTGTCCACCAGGATGCCGCCGGTGGAGTAGATTTTCCTGGGCCAGCCCAGGTCGAGCATCCAGCGGACCATGTCGAGCATGTGGATGCACATGTCCCCCACGATGCCGTTGCCGTACTCCATGAAGGCGCGCCAGCCCCGGGGATGGGTCAAGCGGCAGAAGGGCCGCATGGGGGCCGGTCCGGTCCACAGCTCGTAATCCAGGTTTTCGGGCGGCGGCGTGTCCGGCGGGTTGCCACGGGCGCGCATGTGCCAGTAGCAGCAAATTTCGACGCGCCCGATTTTGCCAAGGCGGCCCTCCTTGAGGACGCGGTCGCGCGCCTCGATGAGGTGCGGCGTGCTGCGGCGCTGGGTGCCCACCTGCACGACGCGCCCGTATTTGCGGGCGGCGGCGAGCATGGCCTGGCTTTCCACGACGTCCACGCTGGTGGGTTTTTGCACATACACATCGGCGCCGGCCTGCATGGCTTCAATGGCCTGCAAGGCGTGCCAGTGGTCGGGGGTGCCAATGAGCACGATGTCCAAATCCTTCTCCTTGAGCATCTCGCGGTAATCGGTGTAGGTGCGCGGGCGTTTCTTGCTGAGCTGCCGTTGCGCGGCCATGTCGGCGGCGTCGGCCAGCATCTTCTTGTCCACGTCGCACAGGGAGACGATTTCCACGGGGGCCACCTGGACCAGGCGCCAGAGGTCGCATTTGCCGTACCAGCCGGACCCGATGAGGCCGACGCGTTTCTTCATATCGGCCAGGTCGGCGGAAAACAGGCGGTTGGCGGACAACACGGTGGCGGCGGCAGTAGCGCCGCTGACGGCGAGAAATTGACGGCGGTTCATGGGAGAGATAATGCGGCAAGCGGCAAAAACTTCAACCTCATTTGAACAGCCGCGGCGGCCGGCAGCCGGGAGGGGTCAGGCCAGCTCGCGCACGATGAAGGGGCTGAACTCCATGCGCAGATGCGGGGGGATGCGCGCCTTGAAGCGGGCGGTGTTGGGGAGGAAATTTTTTTCGGTAATCTGGGCCACCGCATGGAGGCGGGCAATCACCGCGGCTTCGCCATGCGGCACCTCCAGCTCCAGATAGTCGCGCACGGGCCGGAGGCGCGCTCCCAATTCCTCCATCAGCTCGGAAATGCCCTCGCCGGTCAGCGCCGAGATGGCCACGGCGCCGGGATGCTCGGCGAGGAGGGCGGCCACTTCGCCGGCGCCGGGGAGGCGGTCAATTTTGTTGAAAACCACCAGAGTGGGTTTGTCGGCCGCCGCGATTTCTTCGAGCACCTGTTGCACGGCGGCAATTTGCTCGCGTACGCGGGGATGACTGGCGTCCACCACATGGAGCAGGAGGTCGGCCATGACCACTTCCTCCAGGGTGGCCTTGAAGGCGTCCACCAGTTGATGGGGCAGCTTGCGGATGAACCCGACCGTGTCGGAGAGGAGCACGTTCTGGTTGGTGGGCAGGCGCAGGCGGCGGGTGGTGGGGTCGAGGGTGGCAAAGAGTTTGTCCTCGGCCAGCACGCCGGCATGGGTAAGGGTGTTCAGGAGGGTGCTCTTGCCGGCGTTGGTGTAACCCACGAGCGAGGCCAGGGGCCAGTGGCTGCGCTGCCGCCCGCTCCGGCGGGTTTGCCGCTGCCGGCGGACGATTTCCATTTCTTCGCGGATTTTGTCAATGCGCTCCTGCACGCGCCGGCGGTCAGCCTCCAACTGGGATTCGCCCTCGCCGCCGCGGATGCCGATGCCGCCGGCCTGGCGGGAGAGGTGCCCCCAGTAGCGGGTGAGGCGCGGCAGCAGATGCTCCAGTTGGGCCAGCTCGACCTGGAGCTTGCCTTCGCGGGTGCGGGCGCGCATGGCAAAGATTTCGAGAATGAGGGCGGTGCGGTCCAGGATTTTGCGGTTGAAGATTTTTTCCAGGTTGCGGGTCTGGGCGGGGGTCAGTTCATCGTCAAAGAGGACCGTATCCACGCCCAGGGCGTCGCACTGGGCCGCAAATTCAGCCGCCTTGCCCTGGCCGATGTAGGTGGCGGGGGTGGGGGCGTCAAGTTTTTGCATGCCGCGCCCCAGGACGCGCGCGCCCAGGGTGGTGGCGAGCTCGGCGAGTTCCTCCAAGGAGTCCAGCGCTTCGCTGGCGGGGGCGGACTTCAGCTCGACACCCACCAGGAAGACCCGCGCGGTGCGTTGCGCGGCGGTTTCAATGAGCGCTTTCAAGGCTTACTTCACCGGACCATACCCCGGCCTGGGCCGGCCCTGGTCATCGAGCTTGTCGCAGGCCCACAACAACCCGCGGGTGAACATGTCCAGAAACACGGGGTCAGCGAAGGTGTAGTTGTTGTGCGCGAGGGTGGTGCCGAAGACGCGGCCCTTGCCGAAGGTGTTCACCCAAATCAAAGCGTGCTGCCGCTCGGTGGCCACCCACTGGCCGCTGGCGTCCTTTTTCTTGTCCGCGGCGGTGGCCAGCACGGTGGTGTTGGAGAAGACCTGGCTGATGGCGTACAGCTCTTCGGGGCCGGTTTTCCAGTCCGCCGGAAAGCCGCGGAGAATGGGATGGTCGGGTTTGACGAGCTGCACATCCAGCGGATGCTGCGGGCCGTGGCCAAAGGAGGAGACACCGAGGAATTCGCGGAAGACGTTGGTTTTCAGGGCGCGGAAGGTGTGCATGGTGCAGTGCACCACCACGGCGGGCACGCCCTCGCGATGGGGCTTGAGCACCCGCTCGACGTACTCGAGGTCCTGGTCATCGGCGAAACACTCGTTATGAATCACCACGTCGTAACCTTTGGCCCAATCGGGCTTTTGGTACAGGCTGTTTTCAATGCCCTGGTAGCGCGTGCCGTTGCCTCCCGCGTGCACCACAGTGAACTCCACGTTCGCGCGCTGTTTGACCCCGGCGGGGATGATTTCTTTTTGCCGCTGGTAATCGTGGCAGCAGCCGCCGGTGATGTAGAGCGCCTTCAGCGGCTCGGCCGCCCCCAACCCGCAGGCCGCCACGGCGCAAAGCAGTAACCCGAATAAATGTCTCATCGTCCCCTAACATATCCCGTCTTCCTCCTCCCGCCAAGCTCTTGTTGGGAGGGCGCAGTCCCCGCCGGGCTGGCTGGCCGGGCATGGCGGGCGCGGGAGGAAGCGAGGTGGCGGCCGCTGCCTGCAACTTGGCGCTTTTTTGCGAGCCGGATAAGGGGTAAGTTGGAGACATGGCGCAGGACGACTTGTTTGCCGCCGAAGGCAGGGCTGCGCCGGAGCCAGAGGCTGCCGGTGGCGCCGCCGCCATGCACGCGGCGCCCCTGGCCGCGCGGATGCGCCCGCAGACGCTGGAGGAGTTCGTGGGCCAGCAACATATTCTGGCCCCCGGTTTGTTGTTGCGGCGGGCCATTGAGTCGGACCGCATTCAGTCCCTGATTTTTTACGGGCCGCCGGGCACGGGGAAGACCACCCTGGCCCAGATTATTGCGCGGCGCACGCGCTGCCATTTCGAGCGGCTGAGCGGGGTGGAATCGAATGTGGCCGACATGCGGCGGGTGCTGGCGGCGGCGGCGTATCGCCTGCGCCAGACGGGCCAGCCCACACTGCTGCTGGTGGATGAGATTCACCGGTTCAACAAGGCGCAGCAGGATGTCCTGCTGCCGGAGGTGGAGAATGGCGCCATCCGGCTCATTGGGGCCACCACGCACAATCCCTTTTTCTTTGTCAATTCGCCGCTGGTGTCGCGTTCGCAGATTTTTGAGCTGCAACCGCTGAGCGAGGAGGAATTGCTGGTGGTGTTGCGGCGGGCCTTGCAGGACCGCGAGCGCGGCCTGGGCGCCATGCCGCTGAAGGCGGACGAGGAGGCGTTGCGGCACCTGGCGCGGGTGGCGGACGGCGACGCCCGCAAGGCCCTGAACGCCCTGGAGATTGCGGCTTTGACCACCCCGGCCGGGCCGGATGGTTTCATTCACCTCACCCTGGCGGTGGCCGAGCAAAGCATCCAGAAAAAAGCCATTGTCTATGACGGGGATGAGGATGCGCATTACGACACCATTTCGGCCTTTATCAAGTCTGTGCGCGGCAGCGACCCGGACGCGGCGTTGTACTGGCTGGCCAAGATGATTCATGTGGGGGAGGACCCGCGGTTCATCACCCGGCGGCTGATCATTCTGGCCGCGGAGGATGTGGGGCTGGCCGACCCCATGGCCCTGGTGCTGGCGGTGGCGGCGCATCAGGCGGCGGAGTTCATCGGCTGGCCGGAGGCGCGCATACCGATTGCGGAGGCCACGGTGTACCTGGCGACGGCTTACAAGAGCAACAGCGCCTACCTGGCCATTGATGCGGCGCTGGAGGACGTGCGCTCCGGCCGGACGCTGCCCGTGCCCAAGGCGTTGCAGGACACCCATTATGCGGGCGCGGCGCGGCTGGGACATGGCGAGGGCTACGCCTATGCCCATGACCACCCCGGGCATTTTGTGGCGCAGGATTACCTGGGCGCTGTGCGGCATTATTATCAGCCCGGCACTTTGGGCACGGAAAAGAAAATCAAGGAGCGTCTGGATTACTGGCGCGCCCAGTTGGATGCCGTCAAGAAAACGGGGTCTGCTGATGCCCCGCCGGCGCCTCCCGCAACATGAACCCCGCGGAAATCAAAGCGCAGTGGCGGCGCCGGATGCGGGAGCGTTTGCGGCAAGTCCCTGCGGCGGAGCGGGCAAGAGCCTCTGCCGCCTTGGTGGAGGTGTTGGCGGCGCAGCCGTTGTGGCAGGCGGCCAAGACCGTGTTGCTGTATTCCGCCCTGCCGGACGAGCTGGAGGTGAGCGCGTTGCTGGCGGCGGCGCTGGCGCAGGGCAAGCGCGTGGGTCTGCCCGCCTTTGACGTTGCCACCGGTGGCTACAAGCCGCGGGAGGTCCGGGACCTGGGGCGGGACCTGGCGCCGGGGAGGTACGGCATTCTGGAGCCGGGGCCGGAAACAGTAGAAATTTCGTTAAAGTTGCTGGACTTGGTGGTGGTACCTGCGCTAGGTTTTAATCAGGATGGCGTCCGCTTGGGACGCGGGGCAGGATACTATGACCGGATGCTGGCTGGCTTTGCCGGTCAAAAATGGGGCGTGGGATATGCCTGGCAGGTGGGCCTGGATTTTCCAGGCGAGCCGCAGGACGTGGCCATGGAAGCAGTGGCCACACCGTCCGGCCTGCAGCCAATGCACGGCCGCGGTTAACACATGATGTTATTTGCTGGAATTGAGACCCCGATCGGGTTGGCAGCTCTGGCCGGGGGCGTGATTCTGGGTTTGCTGCTGGCACGCTGGCGGGAGAAGTGCGCCCGCTCAGCCCTGGCCCAGCAAGAGCAGCAAATCCTGCAAAACGCCCGGAGAGAGGCCGAGGCCATCACCCGCGAGGCGCGCCTGGCCGCCACCGAGGAGGCCATGAAGCTGCGCCAGGAAAACGAGCAGGCGCTGGCTGCCCGGCGGCGTGAAGTGTCGGAAGCCGAGCAGCGCCTGGCCCAGCGCGAAGCCCTCCTTGCCCAGCAGCTCAAAGCCGCTCTCGAACGCGAAGCCGCCCTGGAAACTCAAAAGCAGGAATGCCAGCGCAAAGCCGAGATTCTGGCCCAACAACAGGAGGATTTGGCGGCGCTCATGAAGCAGCAGCGTGAACGGCTCGAATCCCTGTGCCATTTGAGCGCCGAGGCCGCCCGGGCGGAGCTGTTGCGGGAGGTGGAAGCCGAGACCGCCCACGAGGCGGCCGCGCTGGCCCGGCGGATTCTGGAGGAGGCGCGCCACACCGCGGACGAAAAAGCGCGGTTCATCGTCAGCCTGGCCATTCAGCGTTACTCTGGCAGCCTGACTTTTGAATCCACCACCGCCACCATTGCCCTGCCCGGGGAGGAAATCAAAGGCCGGATTATTGGGCGCGAGGGCCGGAACATTCGCGCCTTTGAAAATGCGACCGGGGTGACGGTGTTGATTGATGACACGCCTAACGCCGTGGTGTTGAGCGGCTTTGACCCGGTGCGCCGCGAAATTGCGCGGGAGGCCATGCAACGGCTCATTCAGGATGGCCGCATTCATCCCACCCGCATCGAGGAAGTGGTGGCCAAGGTCACCCAGGAGATGGATGAAACCATTTACCGCTACGGCGAGCAGGCGGCCTTGCGGGCCGGGGTCAACAGCCTGCATCCGGAAATCCTGAAAGTGCTGGGCCGGTTGCACTTCCGGCACAGTTTTTCGCAGAACATTTTGGAGCACTCCGTGGAAGTGGCCCACCTGGCCGGTTTGATGGCCGGGGAGCTGGGCGTGGATGTGGCGTTGTCCAAACGCGCCGGCCTGCTGCATGACATTGGCAAGGCTGTGAGCCATGAAGTGGAAGGCGCCCATGCGCTGGTGGGGGCGGAGCTGATTAAGCGCCACGGCGAGCCGGAAGTGGTGGTCAAGGCGGTGGCCGCGCATCATGGGGATGTGGAGGTGGATGGGCCGATTAGTGCCATTCTGGCCGCCGCCGATGCCATCAGTGCTTCCCGCCCGGGGGCGCGCATTGAAACCATGACCACCTACCTCAAGCGGGTGGAGGATTTGGAGCGCATCGGCCGCTCCTTCCCTGGCGTGGACAAATGCTTTGCCGTACAGGCCGGCCGCGAGCTGCGGGTGCTGGTGCAGCCGGAGCGCGTGGATGACGCCCAGGCGCTGGTGCTGGCGCGGAACATCGCCCGGCAAATCGAGGAGGAGCTGCAATACCCCGGCCAGATTAAAGTGGTGGTGCTGCGCGAAACCCGCTGCGTGGAGCTGGCCAAATAATTCCCGGCCGTTTCCCCCCCAGGGACCGGGAGTACCGCGTTCCGCCCACCTCTTATGGATTTTGAGGCGCCGCCATTTCCCCCCAAACGGCCTTCAACAACTGCGGCAGAATCACCCCGCTTGGCCCGTGAAAGGTGTAGGTGGCCGAATCGGTCAAGGGGGTGGGCTGGGGATTGATTTCTACGACGGTGGCGCCGCATTCGAGGGCCGTGAAGGGCAACTGCGCCGCCGGATACACGAGCGTAGAGGTGCCGATGGAAAGAAAAACCTCGCACTGCCGCGCCGCTGTGTCCGCGGCTTCCAGGGCATGCGCCGGCAGCTCCTCTCCAAACCACACCACCGCCGGCCTGAGGTACGCCTGGCACAGGGGACACCGCGGCACGGCCTCATCGGCGGCATCCTGATAATCCTCAATCACATGATGGCCCCGGGGGCAGCGCACACTCAAAATGCACCCATGCAACTCCACCACGTTGCGGCTGCCTGCGCGCTGATGCAGCCGGTCCACATTTTGGGTAATCAAGGTGAACCGCCGCGCCCGCCGCTCCATTTCCGCCAGCGCGAGGTGCCCCGGATTGGGTTGCACTTCGCGCACCCGCCGCCGCCGGACGGCGTACCATTGCCAGACGCGCTCCGGATTGGCGGCAAACGCCTCCGGGGTGGCGAGTTCCTCCGGCTTGAACTGCGCCCAGAAGCCCGTCTGGGCATCCCGGAAGGTGGGCACTCCGCTTTCGGCGGAAACCCCGGCGCCGGTGGAGGCGACAATGTGCCCGGCCTGGCGCATGGCCTGCACTAATTCAGGGGGAAAGACAACGCCGTTGGTGCTCATGCGCCAAGGATGCACGACGGCTGCACCCAAGACCAGTGAATATTCTGGCCGGCGGCCGCTCCCCGCTTGGCCTCAGACCCCGCGGGCTGGCGGTGGGGAAGGGCGGCGGCTTTTTCGTTGGCCCTGGGCGGGCAGGCGTGGTACATGAACTGGCATGGAAATGATTTTGAAGTTGTTGCGCGATAACGCCACCCTGCAACCGGCGCAATTGGCGGCCATGTTGAACCTCAGCGAGGAGGAGGTGCGCGCCCGGCTCAAAGCTGCCGAGGAGCAGCAGCTTATTCTGGGCACGCATGCCGTGCTCAACGAGGAAAAGCTCGGGGTGGAAATGGTGCGCGCGGTGATTGAGGTGAAAATCACCCCGGAACGCGGCGGCGGCTTTGACCGCCTGGCGGAGCGGATTGCCAAGTATGACGAGGTGCGCTCCTGCTACCTGATGTCAGGGGGGTATGATTTGCTGGTGGTGGTGGAGGGGGATAATTTGCGGGAAGTGGCGGCGTTTGTGTCGGAGAAACTGGCCACCATCCAGGGCGTGTTGAGCACGGCCACCCATTTCATGCTCAAGCCGTACAAGGTGGAGGGCATCCTGATGCATCGGGAGGAGAACAACGGGCGGTTGCCGGTCACCCCGTAGCGCGGCAGCGGCGTTTGAGGAAGGCGAGGGGGCCGGCCAAGCCGGTTTGCCACCCGCTCCGGGCGGGCGCCCGCGGCGGCGCAAGGCATAATTCAGGCTTTTCAGCGGGGACGCTTTCGGGCTTAATGTCGGGCCATTTATGAGTAAAACTGCATTAGTGTTTGCTGGACAGGGCGCCCAAGTGGTGGGGATGGGCAAAGATTTGGCCGCGCAATTTCCCACTGCTCAGGCCTGGTTTGAGCGCGCCAACGCCGCGCTGGGTTATGATTTGGCCGCCATTTGCTTCCATGGCCCGGAGCCGGAGCTGACCAAGACCGAAAACGCCCAGCCGGGCATTTTTCTGGTGAGCTGGGTGGCGCTGGAGCTGCTGAAGGAGCGTTGCCCCGGCCTGCGCTTCGAGGCCACGGCCGGATTGTCGCTGGGTGAGTTCACCGCGCTGACGGCGGCGGGGGCGATGGATTTTGCGGATGGTTTGCGGGTGGTGCGCCAGCGGGGGCGGTTCATGCAGGAGGCGTGCGATGCCACGCGCGGCGGAATGGCGGCGATTATCGGGCTGGAAGAGCCGGAATGCCGGCAGGTCTGCGAGGCGGCGGGCGTGTCCATTGCCAATTTGAATTGTCCGGGCCAGATTGTGATTTCGGGCGCCGCTGGGCAAATCGAGCGGGCGTGCGAGCTGGCCAAGGCCCGCGGGGCCAAACGAGCGTTGCCGCTGGTGGTGGCGGGGGCCTATCACTCGCCCCTGATGGCGTCGGCCCAGCCCAAATTGCAGGCGGAGCTGGAGCGCATTGCCCTCCGCCCGCCGGCGGTGCCGGTCATCTCCAACGTGACCGCCCAGCCGCATGGCGCGCCGGAGGAAATCCGGCAGCGGCTGGTGGAACAAGTCACCGCGTCGGTGCGGTGGGAGGCCTCCATGCGCTACCTGCTGGCGCAAGGATTCACCCGGTTCATCGAATTGGGGCCGGGCACGGCGCTGAGCGGTTTCATGAAGCGCATTGACAAAAGCGCGCAGTGCCTGAATGTGGCCGATGTGCCGAGCCTGGAGGCCACGGTCAAGGCGCTGGCCGGGTAGCGGCGGCGGGGGAGGCCCGGGCGCGGCGCCCCAGCATGGCCATGAATGCAGTGTGGATTTTTATTGGCGGCGGGCTGGGCAGCGTGGCCCGCTATTGGATGTCCGGCTGGGTGGCCAGCCGCGTGGGCGAGGTGTTCCCCTGGGGCACCCTGTTGGTGAATGTGAGCGGCAGTTTTCTGATTGGGCTGCTGGCCACCGTGACCGACCCGGATGGGCGGTTTTGGCTGGGGGCTTCGGTGCGGCAGTTTCTGCTGCTGGGATTCCTGGGGGGATACACCACCTTTTCCTCCTTTAGCTGGCAGACGTTGACCCTCATGCGGGAGGGGCAATGGGGCTGGGCGGCGGCTAACGCCGCTTTGTCGGTGGTGCTGTGCCTCGCGGCGGTGACGGCGGGGTATTTTGTGGGAATGTACATCAATCAAAAATTTTCCTGAGCCTTCTTATGCACCTGCCCAAAGAAGCGATGTTGTTGCGGATTTTTCTGGGGGAAAGCGACCGGCACGGCGCGCGTCCGCTCTACGAAGCCATTGTGTTGAAGGCGCGGGAAATGCATCTGGCGGGCGCCACGGTCTTGCGCGGCTCGATGGGGTTTGGCCGCTCCAGCCGGCTGCACACCGCCAAAATATTGCGGCTTTCGATGGATTTGCCGCTGGTGATTGAGATTGTGGACACGGAGGAAAAAATCCAGCAGTTGCTGCCGTGGCTGGACGAGGTGATGAAGGGCGGCCTGGTGACGCTGGAAAAAGTGCGGGTGATAGATTACCGCAGCGACCCGGACTTGTCCGAGCCAGTGAGCATTTGAGCCCGAGCAACAAGGGGAAAACCGAAATCCGGCAAAAATCCCCTCGCCCAAGGGCAAAAGCCTAGACCAAGGACTGCAGGCGCGGAGGCGGGGCGGGTTTATTTGCCGTAGGCCAGGCGCTCGGCCAGGCGGGCGGGAAGACCGGCGGCCAGGATTTTTTTCTGGGCGGTGGGGATGTCGTATTCGAGGCGGCGCAGCTCGATGGTGTTTTCATCCAGGTCGTACACGACGTAGGCGGCGCGGGGGTCGTTGTCGCGGGGCTGGCCGATGCTGCCGACGTTGACAAAGTATTTTTTGCCCGGCTCGACCTTGAACTTGGAATAGGTGCCGCCGCGGACGACGGAGTCGCGGATGAAGGCCAGGGGCACATGGGTATGGCCGAAGAAACAGACGGGCGTGTTCTGGTAGGTGAAACTGGCGGCCGCCATTAGTTTATCGAACACATACCCCCATTGATGGGGCAGGTCGAGGGTGGCATGGACGATGGTGAAATTGGCGATGAGGCGCTGATACTTGAGGTCGCGCAGCCATTGGCGGTCATCCTCGGTGAGCTGGTCGCGCGTCCACATGATGGCTTCGGCGGCGTAGGGGTTGAAGCCCTCGAGGTTTTTGTCCACCGAGCACATTTCATCGTGGTTGCCCTTGATGCAGGGGATTTTCATTTCGCGCACGATGTCGAGGCACTCCTTGGGGTTGGCGCCATAGCCGACCACATCCCCCAGGCACACCACATGGGTGCAATTCTGGGCCTTGATATCCTCCAACACGACCTTGAAGGCCTCGAGGTTGGCATGGATATCGGCAATAATCGCGTACCTGGTCATCTGCAGTCCCGTTTATCCCGTAATCTGGAATCCGCGCAAATCACCCCTGGCTTCCAGCCATTCAATGGCCTCGTGCCGGATAAACCGGCCTACGGCTGAGTCCCGCACCGCTTGCAAAAAAGCTTCCAGTTCCGGGCGCGGCCCTTCAGCCACGAGTTCAACCCGACCATCAAGCAAATTTCGTACCGTTCCACAAACTTCAAAACCCGGCGTCAGGGATTTTACCGTGTACCGGAAACCCACTCCCTGCACCCGGCCGGAATAATAGACTCTGACACGTTCTCGTTTCATGCCCTTGCATTTCGGGCACCTGGCATGGGCGGGACTAAGCCGCCCGCCCCATCAAGCCAGAGTTTGGCCCGGATGACAATGAAGAAATGCGAAGATTTCACCCAAGTGCCGATAAAGTCCGGTTTCCGCCGTTTGCGCCAAGCTCACGCAGTTGGCGCAAAAAGTGAACAGTGCCAAAATGGCGCGGCTGGCCGGAGCCGGGGCGGGCTCATTCGCTGGCCGGTCATGTGCTGGCTGGGGTGGGATTCCACTGCTGCGGCGCGGTGTCAGGTTAGGTGGTTTTGCCGGCCGTTTCGGCCGCCGCCTGGGCCTGGGCGCGTTTGGCCATGATGGCCTCGATGATTTTCTGGGCCAGGGCCTGATTTTCGCGCAAGGCGCGTTCGGCGGCTTCGCGTCCCTGGCCGATAAGCTCGCCGGCGAATTGGAGCCAGGCGCCCTTTTTCTCGACGACGCCCTGTTCAATGGCGACATCGAGGATGCTGCCTTCGCGGTTGATGCCGTGATTGAAGAGAATGTCGAACTCGGCTTCGGCGAAGGGCGGGGCCACCTTGTTTTTGACAATTTTGACTTTGACGTGGTTGCCGACGACGTTGCCGGCGGGGTCTTTGATGCTGTCGCGGCGGCGGATGTCAATGCGGACGCTGGCGTAAAACTTGAGGGCTTTGCCGCCGGGGGTGGTTTCGGGATTGCCGAACATGACACCGACTTTTTCGCGGATTTGGTTGGTGAAGACGCAGGTGGTGCGGGCCTTGGCGAGGATGGCGGTGAGTTTGCGGAGGGCCTGGCTCATGAGGCGGGCCTGCATGCCCATGGTGGCCATGCCCATTTCGCCTTCCAGTTCGGCCTTGGGGACGAGAGCGGCGACGGAGTCCACGACGATGACGTCCAGGGCGTTGGAGCGGGCGAGGGTTTCGCAGATGCTGAGGGCTTCTTCGCCGCTGTCGGGCTGGGAGACGAGGAGCTCGTCCAGATTCACGCCCAGGCGTTTGGCATAAGCGGGGTCCAGGGCGTGTTCGGCGTCAATGAACGCGGCTTGGCCGCCGGCCTTTTGGGCGTTGGCGATGACGTGCAGCATGAGGGTGGTTTTGCCGGAAGATTCCGGGCCAAAAATCTCGACGATGCGTCCGCGGGGAATGCCGCCCACGCCCAGGGCCAGGTCCACGGCGAGCGCGCCGGTGGGGATGACTTCAATCTGGCGGTCGGCGCGGGCTTCGCCCAGGCGCATGATGGCGCCGTCGCCGTAGGCCTTGGTGATGGTGGCGATGGCGTTTTCCAGGTCGCGCTGGCGGGCGGCCTGAAGCTTGGCGGCATCGCTGGCGGCTTTGGTTTCAGCAGTGGTTTTATCGGCGGATTTGGCGGCCATAGGTTCGTGTTTTTGTTCTGGTGGGGAATAACGGCTTAAGGGGGTCAAGTCAATGATGGAATGAACGGGGCCGCGGGTTGTTGGAAGGATTCAGGGTGCGGCACGATGGTTCAGTGTGGCTCGCTGGCCGGGGTTGTGCGTGGGGTGTGGGGGGTCACTTCCACCAGGGCATCAAAACGCTGGCCGTACCGCTGGCCGTCGAGGGTGACATCGAAGGCCACGAGGTGCGCGCCGGGCGAGGTGGCGGCGCCCGCGTGAAGGCGCACGGGGAAGGCGCGCCGCGACTCGCCGGGCAACCGGCCTTCCAGCACGGCCGGCTCGGCGCTCCATCCCGGCGGTGTATGCACGGCAATCCGATGGCGCTGGGGGACGCGCAGAAAGTTGCGGACGTGCAGTTGAAAATCGCCGTGGCCGCCCGCCGGGAGGGAGACGCGATAGGGTTCGGCGCGGACCCAGAAGGGGTCGAACAGGTAGCGGTAGTCTTTTTCCGCGCTCAGGCCTTGATAGGCGTCGCGCATGGCATAGGCCCACTGGCGGTAACGCTCGATGAGCTGGGCGGGCCGGGGCATGACGAAAGAGTGTCCGCCGAGCAGCAAATCGGGCTGCAACCGTTTCAAATACTCACCAGCGTAGATATAACCTTCTTCCAAAATGGCGCTGTTGAAGGCCACCACGGCTTCGTGGCCGTTGTGGGCGGGATTGTCGGGATCGCCAAAGAGGTTGTCGCCGGTGAAGGCCACTTTGCGCCCGTCAATGAAGCCGTGGAGGCAGAGCGCAAACTCGGTTTGTCCCGGCATCCAGTCCACGGTAAAGCGGTAGCCTTCCCAGTTGAATTTTTCTCCCGGCCGGAAGGCGCGGTCCACTTGGACGCTGCGGACGACGGCGCCATTGGGGCGTTTTTTGCCGTAGGCCTGAATCATGGCGGCGTAGTTGTACCGCTCGGGGCGCTCCATCTTGTCCACCATGTTGTCGAGCGCCCAGACCTGGGCGCCCCAGCGGTCGCGCAAATGCGGCGCCTCCAGAAAGTGGTCGCCGTGGATGTGGGTGACGATGACGGCATCCACGGCTTTGAGGCCGTAATGCTGGCGCAGGCCCTCGAGGGCGGCGTCCAACATGGCTTCGCCCAACAAGCCGCAGTCCACCACCAGCGCGCGGCCGGTGTCGGCCAGAATCAGGACGAAGTTGCCCCAGAAGCCCGGGCGCTTGAATTTGAAGAGATGCGGCGAGATTTGCACGACGTTGGAAATGGCGGTGGGGGCGCTGATTTTGTCCTGGTGGGCATCGGCGGCGCCGACGTCATAACCGCGCAGGTATAATTTTTCAAAGCGCTGGAGGGTTTCCTGATAAGCGCGCAGTTGCGGGGCAGGTTGCGGAATGAGCGGGCCGTGGGCGGGCAGCATGAGGGCGGGGGAAAGTGCTTCAAGGCGGGCGGTGGAATCGCGCAACGCGCGGATGCCGGCGCCGAAGCCGTAGTCCCATTCGCTGTCGTGCCAGGTGTGCAGGCGCGCGCCCGCCAGCATCAAATCCCCGCTGAAGGCCAGCCATTGGCCGCTCTGGCGGAGGAGGTAGGTCATGCTGCCGGGGCTGTTGCCGGGGGTGGCCACGCAGCGGAATTCGTGACCGCGCCAGGTAAAGGTGTCGTTGGTGCGGAAGGCGCGGGCCAGCGGGATGGGTTGAATGGGGGGGCGCACGTAACTGGCGCCATAGACGGTGAAGCGGTCGCCCAGGCTGACGTGGAGTTGGCGGAAGTTCAGCGGTTGCTCGAACAATTCCCGCTCGGCCTCGGGCGCGGCGAATTGGGTCTGGCTGCCTGCGAGTCGGGGGGCGCCCTGGCATTGCTCGCGATGATGATGGGTGAAGAGCACCCATTCCACGCGGCGCACGCCGAGGTCCGGCAGGCGTTCGAGCACCGAGCCGTCGCCCAGGTCAATCAACAGCGCGGCGTCGCCCTCGCGGAGCACGTACACGTTGCAGGTATCCGTCCACTGAAAGAGCTGGGGAAAACGCGCCGCGTCCACCGGCTGGAGTGCGGCGGTGGCGGCCAGGCCCGGCAGGGCGAGGCAGAGCAGCAGGCAAGGGATGAGGCGAGAAAAGCGGGTGATTTTCATCGGCGGTGATTTTAGCGGACCGGCGCCAGCAGACAATCACCTTGAGAGGGGGGAGGCTTGCCGCGGTTTGGGGGACAGCTTGAAGAAACAGAAGGTAACAAAGAGAACGAAGAGAGCGAAGTGCCCCTCACCCTGGCCCTCGCCCGGAGGGAGAGGAAGGGAAGCGCCGGCTGGGTGGCGGAAGGGTACTTCAGTGTGGCGTGTTTCATTGGGGCGAGAGGCTGGCGCAGGGAAGGACGCCGTGGAAGACGTTACTCCATTGGCAACGATGAAGGAGCCAGGTGAATTGCCATTGCGCGCGCCGCCGCTTCCGGCCCATGATAGGGCCATGCCCCTGCGTGTGCTCATCGCACCGGACAAGTTCAAAGGCACCTTGACCGCGGCGGCCGCCGCGACGGCCATGGCGGCAGGCTGGCGGCAGGCCCGGCCGCAAGACGAGGTGCGCTGCCTGCCCATCAGTGATGGGGGGGATGGATTTGGCGAGGTGCTCAGCTCCGCGCTGGGCGCGGTCCCCATGACGCTGGCGACGGTGGATGCGGCGCATCGGCCGCTGACGGCGACATGGTGGTGGGAGCCGCGGCAAAAAACCGCGATTATTGAATCAGCGCGGATTATCGGGCTGGCCTTGCTGCCGCGCGGCCAGTTTCATCCGCGCCAGTTGGACACTTATGGGCTGGGCGCGGCCCTGCGCGCCGCGGCGGAAAAAGGGGCGCGGCGCTGTCTGGTGGGGATTGGCGGCAGCGCCACCAATGACGCGGGTTTTGGACTGGCGCGGTCGCTGGGATGGACATTTTGGGATGCGCAGGAGCAGCCATTGGAATCGTGGACGGAGCTGGCGCGGCTGGAGCGGGTGGCGCCGCCGCGGCGGCGGCTGCCGTTGCGCATCACCGTGGCGGTGGATGTGCAAAACCGTATGCTCGGGCCGCGGGGATGCACGCGCATTTACGGGCCGCAAAAAGGTTTGGGGCCGGCCGATTTTGCGCCGGCGGAAGCGGCGCTGCGGCGGCTGGCGCTGGTGATGCAACGCGCGCGCGGGCGGGCGTTTCATCGCGAGCCGGGCAGCGGGGCGGCGGGGGGGCTGGGCTTCGGGTTGATGGCTTTTCTGCAGGCCCGGCTGGCGCCGGGTTTTGCGCTGCTGGCCCGGCAAACGCGCCTGGCACAAGCCCTGCGCTGGGCGGATGTGGTGCTTACCGGCGAGGGCGCGCTGGATGCTTCGTCGCTCATGGGCAAGGGCGTGGGCGAGCTGGCGCAGTGGTGTGCGCGGCGCCGCCTGCCCTGCCTGGGGCTGGCCGGGGTGGTGAAACCGTCCCCGCGCTGGCGGCGGTGGTTTGCGGGCACGCTGGGGCTGACGGATTTAACCACTCCGGAGGAGGCGCAGGCGCGCGCGGCGTATTGGGTGACGGAAGGCGCGGCCCGGCTGGCGGCTCAGTTTTCCGCCGGGCGCACGGTCAAAGTTTGAGGGGGCCCGCTGCCCAGGCGGATTTGCAACCGCAGCAGGCCGTCCGGCGCGGGCGGCCATTGGCCGGTAATAATCATGTCTTCCTGCAGTCGCGGATGCCTGCCCATGACTTGAAAGGCACGGGAGACCCTGCCGGTCTCGGCGGAGGGAGGCGGCGCCGCTTCATTCTTTCGGGCGGACGGCGACAACAGCTCGCGGGCCGAGGCTTTCTCGCTGGTTTGACGACGGCTGGCGGCGGCCACGGGCGCGGGGAGGTTTTCCAGGCGGCCCTCGTACACCGTGCCGTCGGCGTCCACCACGCGCACGACGTCGTTGCTGACCATGAGATGGAAAGTGGCCGGGAGTGCGGCAGGCGCGTTTTCATGGATGCTGACATAGCGGCGGCCGGGGCGTTCGGCAGGGGCGGGCGCCGGCAGTGCCACGGCGGCCATGGCTTGTTTCGCCTGACCGCTGAACTGGCCGGCGGATGGGGCGGTGGCGGCCGCGGTTTCTGGCGCTGCACCGCCGGCGGCGCCGGGGCTGGATTGCATGAGGCGCACGCGCGTTTCGGCTGGACCGGCGGCGGGACGGCTCAGGGGCGCGGCTTGTTGCGCGAGGTAAAGGTCTGCCAGACTTTGAAGTTGCACAGGCGGGGTTTGGGCCGCTGGCGCTGCCACCGCTGGCGCGGTTGTTTTTTGCGCTTCCACGGCGTCGGCGATGGGTGGCGGCGCGGGCGGTGGGGGAGCGGCCGGGGCGCCGTTGCGCGCGGCTGCTCCACGCATGACCACATTGGGAGACGGAGCGGCCAGCACTGGGGCGGGGGGCGCGCTTCGGCGCACGGCTCCCTCTCCTATATCGGTCTGGCGTTCGGCACGCGCAGCTCGCGATGGGGGTGGGGCGGCATCGGCAGCGCGGCCTTCTGCGACGGTCGCCGCCCGGAAAGCCACGACTTCCTCGCGTTTGACTTCCAGCCGGTCTGGCTCAGGGGGAGTCGGGAGGGCGGCGGTGGTGGTACGGTCCGCCAAGGGGGCGGCGTCCCTGGTCACGGCGGGCTGGTTTTCCCGCGATTCTTTTTCCGGGAGGGCGGCGGGGGACGGCGCCGGAGCGGGCAGGGAGCGGGCCACGGTGCCGGCCGGCGCTTTGTGCAAGGCGAGCGTATTATCGGCGCGGCTGAGGCCGGGGCGCTCAGCCAGCCACAGGGAATAAACAGCCACGCCCAGCACGGCCAGCAGCGCAGCAGCCATGGCCCAACGGGGAGCGGCCAGGGCGTGCCAGAAGGCCCACCATGGACGCGGCCGGGTTTGGGAGGCCGCATGCACCTTGCGGGCCTCGGCCAGCAGGGTTTCCTTGTCGGCCGGATGCAGCGTGAAGGGCGGGCCGGACTGTTGCCGGCGCGTTTGGGCGTACCGGCGCAGCCAGCTCTCCATCGGATGCGGTGTGTGTTCCGGCGTCATACCAAGGTCTAGCGGTGCCGTTCAGTGGATTGGACGGGAGACGGCGGTGAATGCTGCTGAAAAAGTTTGCGGGCCACGGCGGCCAGTTTGTCCAGGCATTTGCTGAGGCGTGAGCTGACGGTTTTGGGGTTGAGGTGGAGGGCGGCCGCAATTTCTTCGTACCGCAAATCGGCAAAGTAGCGCAGCTCAATGATTTCGCGGCAGGGGTCGCCCAGTTGGCGGAGGGCTTCCACCACCAGGGTGGCATCTTCCGCCGCCATGAGGGAGGCGTCCGGGCCGGGCGCGGGGGCGGGGAGGTCGAGGGTCAGGCCGGTTTCGGGGTCTGCTTCGCTGAGGGAAACCGGGGCCTGGCCGCCGCCGCGTTTGGCGGTGAGGCGCTTGTCCACGAAGTCGCGGGTTTTGTTGACGGCGATGCGAAAAATCCACGTTTGCAACTGGCTGCGGCCGTTGAAATCGGCCAGGTGCCGGACCACCGAGAGGAAGACTTCCTGGCAGATTTCCTCGACGTCTTCGCGGGTGAGGTCATGGGAGAGCTGGAAAATAAAGCGGCAGGTGGGGTCATAGTGGCGGGCAAACAATTCCTCCCATGCCTGGGCATCACCCTGCAGGCAGCGCTGCACCAATTGGGCTTCCTCAGCCATGCCCCTCCAGCCTAGCACTAAAATGGGGCGCTGGCACACCCAAAATGTGCGGGGTGGTGGCCGCGGTTTAGGGGACGGGTTGAAGAAACAGAAGGAAACGAAGACAACGAAGAGAGAGAAGCGCTCCCTCACCCTGACCCTCTCCCGGAGGGAGAGGGGGAAGGATGCGACGCAAAGGATTCTTGCTTTTTGTGAGGAGGCCTGCGGGACGCAGGTTGAATCCCGCTTTGCGGGACGAGACGCCTGCGCTACGGCACAGGAAAGATTGACGGGCGGCCTGGTGCTACCAAGCGTGTTCATTTGACTTCGGCAGTTCTGCAATCACGGAGCCAGGAGGCTCCGTGAACTCGCAGGCGAGACGCCTGCGCTACAGTGTTGGGGTTGCCCCAGTCGAGCATACAACTTCAAGAAACAGAAGGAAACGAAGACAACGAAGAGAGAGAAGCGCTCCCTCACCCTGACCCTCTCCCGGAGGGAGAGGGGGAGGGATGCGGCGCAAAGGATTCTTGCTTTTTGTGAGGAGGGCCTGCGGGACGCAGATTGAATCCCGCTTTGCGGGACGAGACGCCTGCGCTACGGCACAGGAAAGATTGACGGGCGGCCTGGCGCTACCAAGCGTGTTCATTTGACTTCGGCAGTTCTGCAATCACGGAGCCAGGAGGCTCCGTGAACTCGCAGGCGGGACGCCTGGGCTACAGTGTTGGGGTTGCCCCAGTCGAGCATACAACTTCAAGAAACAGAAGGAAACGAAGAGAACGAAGAGAGAGAAGCGCTCCCTCACCCTGACCCTCTCCCGGAGGGAGAGGGGGAAGAATGCGGCGCAAAGGATTCTTGCTTTTTGTGAGGAGGCCTGCGGGACGCAGGTTGAATCCCGCTTTGCGGGACGAGACGCCTGCGCTACGGCACAGGAAAGATTGACGGGCGGCCTGGTGCTACCAAGCGTGTTCATTTGACTCCGGCAGTTCTGCAATCACGGAGCCAGGAGGCTCCGTGAACTCGCAGGCGGGACGCCTGCGCTACAGTGTTGGGGTTGCCCCAGTCGAGCATACAACTTCAAGAAACAGAAGGAAACGAAGACAACGAAGAGAGAGAAGCGCTCCCTCACCCTGACCCTCTCCCGGAGGGAGAGGGGGAGGGATGCGGCGCAAAGGATCCTTGCTTTTTGTGAGGAGGGCCTGCGGGACGCAGGTTGAATCCCGCTTTGCGGGACGAGACGCCTGCGCTACGGCACAGGAAAGATTGACGGGCGGCCTGGCGCTACCAAGCGTGTTCATTTGACTTCGGCAGTTCTGCAATCACGGAGCCAGGAGGCTCCGTGAACTCGCAGGCGAGACGCCTGCGCTACAGTGTTGGGGTTGCCCCAGTCGAGCATACAACTTCAAGAAACAGAAGGAAACGACGAGAACGAAGAGAGAGAAGCGCTCCCTCACCCTGACCCTCTCCCGGAGGGAGAGGGGGAAGAATGCGGCGCAAAGGATTCTTGCTTTTTGTGAGGAGGCCTGCGGGACGCAGGTTGAATCCCGCTTTGCGGGACGAGACGCCTGCGCTACGGCACAGGAAAGATTGACGGGCGGCCTGGTGCTACCAAGCGTGTTCATTTGACTTCGGCAGTTCTGCAATCACGGAGCCAGGAGGCTCCGTGAACTCGCAGGCGAGACGCCTGCGCTACGAGAGGGGACGCCTGCGCTGCATGGAGGGGCGAAAAAAAAGCGGGCCATGGAGGCCCGCTGCGCAAATGATGGGGGTCAAGATTACTTGGCTTTTTCGGCTTTTTCAGGCTTGGGGCCTTTTTCCGCTTTGTCGGTTTTGTCGGCCTTGTCCTTGCGTCCGGCGCGTTCCCCCTTCTTATCACGCTTGTCGGCCTCCGCGGCGGCGGATTCCGGCGCCGGGGTGGGCGGCGGGGTGGCGCTTTCGACGCGGATTTTCAGGGTGGCGCGGACTTCGGGGTGGAGGCGCATTTCGACTTCGTGCTCGCCGAGGGTGTGGATGGGTTTTTCGAGATGGATTTTCTTGCGGTCGAGGGCGATGTCGAACTGGGTTTTGAGGGCATCGGCGATGGTGCCGCTGGTGACGTTGCCGAACATTTTGCCGTCCTCACCGGTTTTGACGGTGATGATGCAGATAAGTTTCTGGAGGCTGCGGGCCAGCTCGGTCATGGTGTTGTACTCTTGGGCTTCGCGCTCGGCGCGGCGGCGGCGGAGGGCCTCGAGCCGCTTTTTATTGCCGGCGCTCAGAGGGATTGCCAGCCCTTGAGGAAAGAGGAAATTACGCGCATAACCGGCGGCGACTTTGACCTGGTCGGATTCAGCGCCCAGACCGGGGATGTTACTGGTGAGGATGACTTCTGTCTTAGCCATAAATCGAGACTTGTGGGTGATAAAGGGTTAATTCAGGAATAGCTGTGGATTAGAAAGGCACATCGTCGTCGTCGAGGGGGGGCGCGTCCTCGGGCGGCGGCGGCGCGGGGGGCGCCGCGGCCGGGGCGGCGTTAGGACGGCCGGCATTGCCGTTGGCGGGGGCGTCGGCACGGCCGCCGCTGTCCAGGAAGCTGAAGCCTTCCAGGACCACGCGCAATTGGGAGCGTTTCTGGCGGGTGTTTTTGTCTTCCCAGGTGTCGAGGCGAAGCCGCCCCTCGACAAACAAGGGCCGCCCTTTTTTGAGGTATTGGGCCAGCACCTCCGCCTGCCGGCCAAAGGCGTCAATGTCCACAAAGGTGACCTCTTCTTTTTCCTCGCCAGACTCCGAGCGCCAGCGGCGGTTGACGGCCAGGCCGAGGCGGGCGACGGCGGTGCCTTTGGGGGTGTATTTGAGTTCGGGGTCCCGGGTGAGGTTCCCGATCAGCAACACTTTGTTGTAACTGGCCATAAGCGAGCGGAGGCGGAGCGTTGGGGAAGGGGCCTAAGCCGTGGCGGGGGCCACCGGCGCCGACACTTTGGGCGCGGCGGTGAACATCACCCGGAAGACCTCTTCGTTGAGGGCGAACTTGGCGCGCAACGGGGCAATGGCGGCCTCGGGGGCGTCAAAGATGATGTTGACGTAAAAGCCCGAGGTGACCTTGCGGTTGCGCACGCGGGCAAAGTTGCGCTTGTCCATCTTCTGGATGGTTTCGACCTTGCCGCCGGCGGCGGTAATTTCCGCCACGACCTTGTCAATGGCTTCCTTGACGCCTTCTTCGCGTCCCGCCATGTTCAAAATAAACAGACCTTCGTACTTTTTCACTCCGCATTCTCCTGACTTGAGGGCCGTTCCACCGGCCCGTTAAACTGATTCATGGCCGACTGCACGCCGTGCGCCAGCCAGCATTCCACCTGGCTGGCCGCCCGTTCCACAGCCTTGTCGGCCACCACTTTTTCATCCGCCGCAAACCGGCTCAGCACATGGCTGGCCAGCTCGCGGGGCTGCCCGGCCTGGCGCCCAATCCCCACCCGCAGCCGGGCAAACGCCGTTGAACCCAGGCGGGACTGGATGGACTCCAGTCCATGATGCCCGCCCGCGCTGCCCTCGGGCCGCAGCCGCAGGACGCCCAGCGGCAAATCGGCATCGTCCACGATGACCAGCAGCCTTGTCAAGGGCACTTGATAGTAATCCAGTGCCGCCCCGACCGCCTCGCCGCTCAGGTTCATATAGGTCAGCGGCTCGCACAACCAGCCGCGCTGGCCGGCAAACACGGCCCGCGCCATCCGCGCCCGCAAGCGCCGGGATTCTTCCCAGCCGCAGCCCCAACGCCGGGCCAGGCACTCGACCACCTGAAAGCCGATGTTGTGACGGGTCTGCGCATACTCGGCGCCGGGGTTTCCCAAGCCAGCCACCAGAAAAGGCGCGTCCATAAGGCCGGTAATGCCCCCCGGCGGCAGGCAGGAGCCGGGCAGGGTTTATTTCTTTTTCTCGGCGGCTGGCGCCTTCTCGGCCGCCTTCTCGGCGCCGGGTTTGGCAGCAGCCTTGTCGCCAGCGGCCGGTTTGGCCCCCGCTTTTTCGCCTTTTTCCTTCTCGGCTGGGGCGCCTTCGCCACCTTCTTCTTTCTTTTCCTTGATCATCTCGACCTCGCCCGCAGCCACGGCTTCCTCGGCGGCGGCGGCCGCTTCCTGTTCCTCCGTGAGCGGCGCGGCGACGGCGACGACGGAAATGTGTTTGTCGCCCAGGATTTCGACGCCGGGCGGGGGTTGGATTTCGCCCAGATGGACGGCCTGGCCGATGCCCAGATGGCTGACATCAATGATGATTTGCTCGGGCAAATCCTTGGGCAGGGCGCGCACTTTGACCTTGAAGAGCACGTGCTCGAGCACGCCGCCTTCCTTGACGCCCTTGGCCTCGCCTGTGGTTTCGATGGGCACCATCACGGTGACCTTTTCGGTTTCGCTGACTTCGTGAAAATCCACATGGAGCACCTGGCCGGTGAGGGGGTGATGCTGCACCTCGCGCAGCAAAGCCAGGCGTTTGGGGCGGGGGTCGCCTTCCACCAGCAAATCCAGCAGCAGGTTTTCAGAGACCGCGTGGTGGAGCAAATCCTTGATTTGCTTGCCCTGGACTTCCAGGTTTTGGGGCGGGGCCTGCCGCCCGTAAATGACGGCCGGCACGCGGCCGGCATCCCGAAGTTTTTTTGCGCCGCCACGCCGAGCGAGCGTGCGCGGATAAGCCGTTAATGCTACCGTTTTCATTCGTTTATGTATTCAAGTCACCTTCGGACGGCCGGTTGACCCGCGGTCAACTGGTCCGCCCGCCTCTAAACTCGAACAGCGAATTGACGGACAGATTGTTGGCTATCCGCTTAATCGCCTCGCCGAGCAGTCCCGCGACGGACAGGGTCGTGATGTTCACGCCCCGTATCACAGGGCGGCATACACTATCAGTGGTTATCAATTCGTCAATACAAGAATTTTTGAGCCGCTCGATGCCGGTTTGGTTGAGGATGGCGTGGCTGACGCAGGCCAGAATCTGTTTGGCGCCCCGCTGCCGGAGCAGGGTGGCCGCGGCGGTGAGGGTGCCGGCGGTTTCGGTGAGGTCATCCACCAGCAGCACGTTTTTGTTGCGCACATGGCCGATGACGGCCATGGATTCCACTTCATGGGCGCTTTTGCGGCGCTTGGCCACGATGGCCAGCTCGGCGCCGAGGACTTGCGCATAAGCATAGGCCATTTTGATGCCGCCCACATCCGGGCTGACCACCACGAGGTTGGGCAGGCCTTTCTGTTTAAGATAATTGTACATCACCGGCGCGGCGTAGAGATGGTCCACGGGAATATCGAAGAAGCCCTGGATTTGCTGGGCATGGAGGTCCATGGTCAGGACGCGGTTGGCGCCGGAGGCCACCAGCAGGTTGGCCACCAGTTTGGCGGTGATGGGCACGCGGGGCTGGTCTTTGCGGTCCTGGCGCGCATACCCGTAAAACGGCAGCACCGCGGTGATGCGGTCGGCGCTGGCGCGGCGCAGGGCGTCCATCATGATGAACATCTCCATCAGGTTATGATTGGTGGGCGGCGAGGTGCTCTGAACCACAAACACATCCTCGCCACGCACGTTTTCCTCAATTTTCACAAAAGTCTCGCCATCCGGAAACGCGCTGACGGTGCAACGGCCCAGCTCGACGCCAATGGCGTCGCAAATGGCGCGGGCCAGTTTGGGATTGGAATTGCCGCTAAAGATTTTCACGATTGCTGTGCTTTCGGGTTCCCGCAAAACAAAAGACCACCTTGCCGGTGGCCCATTTCAATGCCCGGAATGTAACAATCCCGGACGCCGGCGCAAGTGGAAATTCCGGCCGGGTGGGCCGGGCGGGGGGGCGCCCATGGAATACCCCCCTGGATTGCCGGTGGTTACCTCGGGGGGGCGGGCGTTTCCACCCTCATGGCCCAGCCTGGGCCGCGTCATCCATGCCCGGCGGGGAAGTTTCCTCCATGTGCAACGCCTGGATTTGGTGGTGGACGGTCTGCCAGCGCAGGAGAGTGGGATAATCGCCATTTTTCAACCGGCGCCAGGCTTCCGGATGCTCGCGGCGGGACAGGCTGGCTTCCCGGACGCCGGCGGCATCGCAACCGAGGAGCTGGGCGTTGGGTTTGTAGAGGCGCGGCCGCCCAAGCAGGCGGAAGCTGCCCTCCGGCAGCGGGGGGAGGCGGCGCCGGTCGAGCGCCAGACAGCTCAAGGGCAGGCTGCGAAGGTCCACGCCGGCAAGCTGGCCAAAGCGCACCCAGTCGCCGTCGGCGAAAATTTCCGGCGGGGGGGTGGCGAAATGGTGGCACCAGTGGGGTGCGTTTTCCGGGTCCAGCAGGCCGCAACGTTGCTGGTGGGTGCAGGGGGCGGCCACTTGAAACTCGGCGCGCAGCACTTCGCGGGCGGCAATGAGGGCGCGGCTGGTTTCGTAGTCGCCCGATTCCACCCAGAGAACGGCGGTGGCGCGGCGGATGACCTCCAACAACGCGGAGAAAGCCGGGGCGGACAGCTCGGAGAGCACGTGGCTCAGAAGGAGGACGGCGGGCCGGGCCTCCGGCGGGGCGGCCGCCACGGAGAGGCCGGGGTATTTGACGCGGGCGCGCTCGGCCGCGTATTCCACCGCCAGGAGGGAGCGGTCGTGCAGCCAGAGGAGGGGGTGGGCGCCGGCGCCGTAATGGTCCAGAAAAGCGCGGCCCGCCACACCGCTGCCGCAGCCCCAATCGAGGACGGGGCCGGGCGGAGGCGCCCAGGCGCGGCGGTCCAATTCGGCCAGGAGCCAGTCCCATTTCCAGCCGATGCGCTGGGCGAAGGTTTGGTCGTAGCTGTCCAGGTCACGCCGGCAGAGCCAGTAATCTCCCGCGCCGGCGGTGCGGTTCAGGAAGGCGGCGCGCAGGCGTTCGAGGGCCTGCCAGTCAATGCTTTGCCATAGCTCACTCATGCAGCGGGCGGAGGCAGTGTTGGGCGGCGTGACGGAGGCGGCAAGCGGAAAAGTGGGGAGGAGGGGGAGAGTCTGGCGGGTGAGGTTTGGGCATGGTTTTGCTTTTGCCCTCACCCCGGCCCTCTCGCTGAGGGAGAGGGGGATATTGATTGATGAACCAGGCATCGCCGAGTTCTTCCCCTTGCTCCGGCCTGCGGGACGCAGGCGTTACTCGCTGGCGAGACGCCTGCGCTACAATTTTCCCTCACCCCGGCCTGCGGGAGGCAGGCGTTACTCGCAGGCGAGACGCCTGCGCTACAATTTTCCCTCACCCCGGCCCTCTCCAGGGGGGGAGAGGGGGATGGATGCGGCGTGAATGACCTCTATTTCTTGTGAGGAGGGCCTGCGGGACGCAGGCGTTACTCGCAGGCGGGACGCCTGCGCTACAATTTTCCCTCACCCCGGCCCTCTCGCTGAGGGAGAGGGGGATATTGATTGATGAACCAGGCATCGCCGAGTTCTTCCCCTTGCCCCGGCCTGCGGGACGCAGGCGTTACTCGCAGGCGGGACGCCTGCGCTACAATTTTCCCTCACCCCGGCCCTCTCCCGGGGGGGAGAGGGGGATGGATGCGGCGTGAATGACCTCTATTTCTTGTGAGGAGGGCCTGCGGGACGCAGGCCTTACTCGCAGGCGAGACGCCTGCGCTACCGGGGGGCAGGGGGTTTGAAATTATTGGGGATAATGAAGAGGGCTAATGCAGGAAACAAGGCAAGGCAAAGGTTTCAAATAGGTCATTGACAGGGTCAGGGGATTTAGTGATGCTGGGAGGACTTTGGGTCAAGAACTAATGCTGGAACCCACTTAAGATTGAAATAACTTATGGCAAAGACACCGAAATACGTTTATCTGTTCGGCAACAAAAAGGCCGATGGTGATGGTTCAATGAAACCCTTGTTGGGCGGCAAAGGCGCCAACCTGGCCGAGATGGCGCGGATTGGGCTGCCGGTGCCCCCGGGGTTCACGATTACCACGGAGGTTTGCACTTATTACTATCAAAACAAGAAGACCTATCCGAAGGTGCTGGACCCGCAGGTGAAGGCCGGCATGGCCCATATTGAGAAGATTATGGGCACAAAGTTCGGCGACAAGACCGCGATGCCGCTGCTGGTGAGCGTGCGTTCGGGCGCGCGGGACTCGATGCCGGGCATGATGGACACGATTTTGAACCTGGGCTTGAACGACGAGACGGTGCTGGCCCTGGTGAAGGCCACGAACAACGAGCGTTTTGCATGGGACTGCTACCGCCGTTTTGTGCAGATGTACGGCGACGTGGTGATGGGGGTGCAGAAGCGGCCGGGTGAGGACCATGAGCCGTTTGAAACGGTGATTCACAACCTGAAGCACGAGCGCTACCACGAGGACATTGAGGACACCAAGCTGACGGTGGACGATTTGAAGGAGCTGGTGGTGCGGTTCAAGGGCCTGATCAAGGAGCGCACGGGCAAGGAGTTTCCGCAGGATCCGTGGAAGCAGCTCTGGGGCGCGATTGGCGCGGTGTTTGGCTCGTGGATGAATGACCGCGCGATTGTGTACCGCCGCAAATACAACATTCCGAGCGAGTGGGGCACGGCGGTGAACGTGCAGGCCATGGTGTACGGCAACACCGGCGAACGCTCCGGCTCCGGCGTGGCGTTCACGCGCAACCCGGCCAACGGCGAGAAGGAGTTTTACGGTGAGTTTCTCATCAACGCCCAGGGCGAGGACGTGGTGGCGGGCATCCGCACGCCCGAGCCGGTGGTGCAGCTCAAGAATCACCTGCCGCAGGCGTTTGCCGAGTTGGAGAACATCCGGAAGATTCTGGAGAAGCACTTCAAGGATGTGCAGGACTTCGAGTTCACCATTCAGGACGGCAAGGTGTTCATGCTGCAGACGCGCAACGGCAAGCGCACCGCGTTTGCGGCGTTGAAGTTCTCCATGGACATGGTGGAGGAGAAGCTGATTGACTGGAAGACGGCCATCCGGCGCAACCCGGCCGACCAGCTCGACCAGTTGCTGGCGCCCATCTTTGACCAGAAGGCCGAGAAGGCGGCCAAGGTGGTGGCGACGGGTCTGCCGGCGGGGCCGGGGGCGGCCTCGGGCAAGATTTACCTGAACGCCGACCGCGCGGCGGCCGCCGCGGCGAAGGGCGAGAAGGTGTTGCTGGTGCGCAATGAGACCACGCCGGAAGACCTGCGCGGCATGATTGCCGCCGAGGGCATTTTGACGGCCAAGGGCGGCGTCAGCTCGCACGCGGCGCTGGTGGCCCGGCAAATGGGCAAGGTGTGCGTGTGCGGCGCCGGGGCGTTGCAGATTGACTATGCGGCGCGCACGGTGACGGTGAGCGGGCAGACCTTCAAGGAAGGGGACTACATGTCCATCAACGGCACGCTGGGCAATGTGTACGCCGGCGAAATCAAGACGGCGGCATCGGAGATTGTGCAGGTGCTGATTGAGAAGTCGCTCGATCCGAAGAAGAGCAAGACCTACCAGATGTTCAAGCAGTTGATGGACTGGTGCAGCAAGGTGACCCGCCTGGAGGTCCGCACCAACGCCGACACGCCGGAGCAGACGGAGAACGCGATTGCCTTCGGCGCGACGGGCATTGGCTTGTGCCGCACGGAGCACATGTTCTTCGAGGGCAACCGCATTGACGCCATGCGCGAGATGATTCTCGCGGACAATCTGGAGGATCGGAAGAAGGCGCTGGCGAAGCTGCTGCCGTACCAGAAGGAGGACTTTGTGGGCATCTTCAAGGCCCTCAACGGCTATCCGGCCACCATCCGGTTCCTGGACCCGCCGCTGCATGAGTTCCTGCCGCATGAGGACAAGGCGCAGCAGGACCTGGCCCAGAAGATGGGCGTGCCGGTGGAGAAAATCCGCAACCGCGTGAAGGAGCTGCACGAGTTCAACCCGATGCTGGGCTTCCGCGGGTGCCGGCTGGGGATTGTGTATCCGGAAATCAGCGAGATGCAGGCGCGGGCGGTGTTTGAAGCCGCCGCCGAGGTGCAGAAAGCCGGCATCAAGGTGCGTCCGGAAATCATGATTCCGCTGGTGGGCTTCAAGAAGGAGCTGGACCTGCAGGTGGAAGTGGTGCACCGCGTGGCCCAGGAAGTGATGAAGGAAAAGGGCGTGAAGCTCAACTACCTGGTGGGCACCATGATTGAAGTGCCGCGCGGCGCGCTGACCGCCGATGAAATTGCGCAGACGGCGCAGTTCTTCAGCTTCGGCACCAACGACCTGACGCAGACCTGCCTGGGCATGAGCCGCGACGACTCCGGTTCGTTCATCCCGGCGTACACCGAGCTGGAAATCGTGAAGAAGAATCCGTTTGCCACGATTGACCAGACGGGCGTGGGCCAGTTGATGAAGATTGCGGTGGAGAAGGGCCGCAGCACCCGGCCAGACATCAAGCTGGGCATCTGCGGCGAGCACGGCGGCGATCCCGACTCGGTGAAGTTCTGCCACAAGATTGGCCTCACTTATGTGAGCTGCTCGCCGTTCCGCGTGCCGGTGGCCCGCCTGGCCGCCGCGCAGGCCGCGCTGGAGGAAGAAGCGGCCAGCGCCGCCAAGAAACCGGCGAAGAAGAAATAACCTGCGCCTCGATTCAGAGGAACAATTCAACCGCCCCGGTTTGCGCCGGGGCGGTTTTTTTATGGTGGGGCGGGACGCCGGGGAAGCTGTTTCTCCAAAATGGGTTTGACATGGTTTTGCCCCTCACCCCGGCCCTCTGGCTGAGGGAAAGGGAAGCGCCGGCGGGGGAGCGGAGGGTTCTGGATTGCATTTGGGCAAGCGGGGGGTAAATTGGGGCTCACTTCAGCAACTTATGAGCAAGCGCATTTTAATTGTCACGGACGACGCGGGGGAGTCGCAGGAGATTTATTACGCGCGGCACCGTTTTTTGGAGGCGGGGTGGACGCCGGTCATTGCGGCGACGCAGAAGAAGCTGCTGAACACCGTCATCCATGATTTTGCGCCCGGCTGGAATACGTACATTGAAAAGCCCGGGTATTTGATTCAGGCGGACCTTGCGCTGAAAGACGTGAAGCCCGCGCAATATGCCGCGGCCCTGCTCATCGGGGGGCGGGCGCCGGAGTTTTTGCGGCATGACCGGCGGCTGATTCAGGTGGTGCGGGCGATGCATGAGCAGGGGCGATGGTTGTTTGCCATTTGCCACGGGGTGCAAATTCTGGTGGCGGCGGGGCTGGTGGCGGGGCGGGAGCTGACGTGCTATTGCAATGTGCGCAACGAGGCCGAGCTGGCCGGGGCGCGCTGGGTGAACCGCCAGAGCGTGGTGGACCGGGAGAAACGGATTATCACGGCGCAGACGTGGGAGAGTCACCCCGAGTTTTATCGGGACATTTTCGCGCATCTGACGTGAGCCGAAGTGAGGCGGGATTATGGCTTTGACACGCCATTGTTACCAATGCGGCTGGGAGTATCCGTTGCGGGGCAATCCCGGGCGGACGGAGGTTTGCCATCAATGCGGGGCGGATTTGAAGGTGTGCCTGAATTGCGTGCATTACGATCCCAAGGTGGCCGAGCAATGCCGCGAGAAACGGGCGGACCTGGTGCAGGAAAAGCATCTGGCCAATTTTTGCGAGTATTTTGATTTTGCGCGCCGGGAATGGCGCGGCCGCCATGCCAGCGCCCGCGAGGAGGCGGCGCGCGCCAGTCTGAAAAAATTATTGGGCGATTGAGGCGGCGGGAGGCTGGGGGGCGCTTCATGCGGAAAGGCAGAGCCTGGGCGGGTGGACTTTCCGGCGTGACGGGAGAAAAGACCCATTCTGCGCTTGCGCCTTTTGGCCGCCGCGCTAATGCTAACGCCCGGTACAACTTATGAACTATCACATATCGCAACGCGCCGCTTCGCTCTCACCGTCGCTGACACTTGCCATTGATGCCAAGGCCAAGCAGATGAAGGCCGAGGGGCAGGATGTCGTGGGTTTTGGCGCGGGGGAGCCGGATTTTGACACGCCCCAACACATCAAGGACGCCGCCGCCGAGGCGCTGGCCAAGGGCTTCACCAAGTACACCCCCAGCAGCGGCATCCCCGAGCTGCGGCAGGCGGTGGCGGAGAAGTTCAAGCGCGACAACGGGCTGAGCTACAAGCCGTCGCAAGTCATCATTTCCTGCGGGGGCAAGCATTCGTGTTACAACGTGATTCTGGCCACCTGCCAGGAGGGGGATGAAGTCATCATTCCGGCGCCGTACTGGCTGAGTTATCCGGAGATGGTGAAGCTGGCCGGCGCCACGCCGGTGATTTTGCCGACGTCGGACAAGACGGAGTTCAAGGTGACGCCGGAGCAGTTGCGGGCGGCGATTACGCCGCGCACGCGGTTGTTCATTTTGAACTCGCCCAGCAATCCCACGGGGACGATTTACGAGCCGGAGGAAATCAAGGCGCTGGGGGATGTTTGCGTCGAGAAGGGGGTGCTCATCATGAGCGATGAGATTTACGAGAAGCTGGTGTACGATGGGGCGCGGCATGTGAGCGTGGCCAGTTTCTCGCCGGCGCACTACGAGCACACCATCATTGTGCACGGCCTGGCCAAGGCGTATTCGATGACGGGCTGGCGGCTGGGGTATCTGGCCGCGCCGGAGCCGATTGCCAAGGCGATTGACGCCATCCAGAGCCACAGCACGAGCAACCCCACTTCGTTTGCGCAGAAGGGCGGCGTGGCGGCGCTCACCGGGCCGCAGGACCATCTGGCGGCGTGGCTGGCCGAGTATTCCAAGCGCCGGCTGTATGCGTGGCGGCGGCTGAACAGCATTCCGGGCGTCTCCTGTGTCAATGCCCGGGGCGCGTTTTATCTGTTCCCCAACATTTCCGGCACGGGGTTGAAGAGCACGGAGTTTTGCGCGCGCCTGCTGGAGCAGGAGAAGGTGGCGGCGGTGCCGGGCATCGCTTTTGGGGCGGATGATTATATTCGCATCAGTTACGCCACGAGCATGGCCAACATTGAAAAGGGCCTGGAGCGGATGGAGCGGTTCTGCCGGGGGTTGCTGGGCCGGTAACGGCTGGTGGCGGTCCCGCGGAACGGCGCCCGGAGACGCTGGCTCCGGCGGAGCGGCGTTTTTGGGTGAGCGCCGGCGGGGGGAAGGGGGGCCGGAATGAGGCATTGACGCCAGTCCTGATTATGATAAAAATAAGCCGGTTCGCTCGAAAACCAGCCGCAGCGTTGGTGTCAGTCAGACAGATGTTGGAATGCCGGTAACGGTGTGACATTTGGTTTCGTGCCAGGGCAGAAACCCGCGCGCGCGACGGTGGAGGGCGTCACCCAGCAGTTATGAATGAGTCCAGACTGTACGTGGGCAATCTGTCGTACAAAACCACAGATGCCGATCTCCAGGATTACTTCTCGCAGGCCGGTGTGGTGACCTCCTGCAATGTAATGCTGGATAAATTCACCGGCCGCTCCCGCGGTTTCGCTTTTGTGGAATTTGCCACGGAAGAAGAAGCCAAAAAGGCGGTGGAACAGTTCCACAACAAGGAATTCCAGGGACGGCCGCTGACGGTCAACATCGCCCGCCCGCGCGAGGAACGCCCCCCGCGGCCGGCCGGTGACCGTGGCGGCTATCGTCCGCAGCGTTTTGAAGACCGCCGGGACCGCGCCTGAGTTCGGGCCGGGCCTCCGCACTTAAATTTAGGGCCAGTGCTTCTGGCCCTTCCCTCAACCGCCGGCGCCCGCCGGCGGTTTTTCATTGGGCGGGGGAAGATTTGGCCGGCCAGCCCTGCTCCCGCAACTTCTCCATCACTCCCTGCACAATGCCCTGCAGCGGGTCCGGCGCGGCCGGCCGCCGCGGCGGGCAGCCTTCCGGCGGCGGCGCCACGCATCCGAAATCGGCCAGCAAACAGTGGAGCACCCGCTGCAACTTTTCCACCGCCGCCTGCTGCACCGGGGTGCGCGGATGCCGCCCCCGCCCCATGGCAAAACCGCGCAGCGCCACCGCGGCGCGAAAGCCCTCGGGAAACTCGGTGGAGTACAGCATCGCGTCAAACAGCTCCAGCAGCCGGTATTGCAGGCGGAGGGCCTCCTCCAATTGTCCTCCGCGGGTCAAATCGAAAAGCCGCCGGGTGATTTCCGGCACCACCCCGCTGGTGGCGTGCGTGCCGCCGTCGGCGCCCACCAGCAACATGGGCACCAGGACGGCTTCCCAGCCGGTCAGAAACGAGAAATCCGGCCGCATCGGGCGAATCGCCGCAATCATGCGCATCATGAACGCGACGTCGCCCGAGGAGTCTTTGATGCCCACCACGCGCTCCAGCTCGGCCAGGCGCCGCACGGTTTCCACATCCATGGGGCTGGCAAACAGAGGGATGTTGTACAAGGTCACATCAATCGGGCTGTGCAGCGCAATTTCCCGAAAATAGGCATACACCGACTCCGGGCCGAGCCGGTAATAAAAGGGGGAGACAATGGCCACCGCCCGCGCGCCGCATTCGGCATAGGCAGCGCAGGCGGCCAGGGTTTCGCGCACGTTGGCTTCCGCCGCACCGGCCAGCACGGGCACGCGGCCGGCGGCCTGCTCGCAGACAATGCGCACAATGCGGCGCCGCTCCTCCGGAGTGAAACGGATGAATTCGCCGGTGGAACCGTTGGGGTACAGGCCATGCACGCCCTGGGCAATCAACCAGTCCACATACCGCCGCAGCTCGGCCTCGGCGATGTCGCCGTGTTCATCCAGCGGCACCATGTGCGGCGTGAAAATCCCGGTGATGCGTGCAGCCATGGCTTCATCTAACGCCACCCCCAACGCCCTGTCCAGCCTTCCCTCAGGGGGGTCTCCAGCCCGCTTCCGACCGGCCAGCCTGAATGGGTGCGGCGGCTTGGGGCCGGCCTGCGGCCTTTGCCCGCGCCGGCTCATCCCTGCCGGAAACTGAGGCGTTTGATGAACTCGGGGCCGAAACTGTGGCGCAGCCGCTCCAAAATTTCCCTTTGGCGGTATTGCACAATTTCGGCCAGCCACACGGAGCTGTCCACGGTGACGAAGAGCGTGCCGCGCACCAGGTTCACCGGCTGCGCATGGGCGGTGATTTGAGGGTCCAGCACCTGGTTCCACACCTGGCGTATCTGGCTTTCCTCCACGCGTTGCTGGAACCGGCGTTTTTCCCACACCCGCGCCAGGACCTGCCCCAGGGGTTTGGCCACGTTGGCGCGCGCCTTTTCCAGCGGGCTGTAGTCCATGCCCCGCCACTGGGCCAGCACCTGCTCCCGGGCGGTGAGCGGCGGCGGGCCTTTGGCGGGCATTTTATGAAATGGCGGCAGGGCCATGGCGTCATTCTGAACCCGCGCCGGCGCCGGTGGAAAGCGGAAAAATCACGCGGCATGAACGATTGAAAGTCCGGGTCTGGCGCCGCGGCGGATGCGGAGAGTGGCTTGCGGTTTTCGATTGGTTGGAGGGGCTGGATTGGGATAGAAAGGGGCGGCATGAAAGCGGTGATTTTAGCGGCGGGCAAGGGCACGCGGATGAAAGAGTTAACGCAGGAAAAGCCCAAGCCCATGTTGCGGGTGCAGGGGCGGCCCATTCTGGAGCATATTATGCTGGGGCTGCAAGCGGCCGGCATCCGGGAGATGTTTGTGGTCACGGGATTCAAGGCCGAGACCATCGAGGAATATTTTGGCGATGGCAGCCGGTGGGGCTGGCGGTTGCATTATGGCCGGCAGGTGGTGCAGGACGGCACGGGCCGGGCGCCGGAGGTGGCGCGGGAGTTTGTGGGGGACAGCCCGTTTTTATTGACCTATGGCGACATCCTGGTCCGCCCCGAGACGTATCAGCGGATGCGCGAGCGTTTTGCCAGCGGGGATTACGCGGGGTTGCTCACGGTGACGGCGGGGGAGGACGTGAGCAAGGGGGCGGTGGTGGTTTTGGATGAGGCGTTTGATTTGGTGACGCTGGTGGAGAAGCCCGGTCCGGCGCAACTGGCCGAGCTGCGAGGTCGCGGCCTGCTGCGCGAGGGCGGGCCATACTGGTACAACGCCGGCATCTATATCTTTCGCCCGTGCCTGTATGAGTTCACGGCGCGCCTGCAGAAGTCGCCGCGCGGCGAATATGAGCTGACCGATGCCATCACGGCCATGGCCGCGGCGGGGCATCGGCTGGCGGGCCTGGTGATTGAAGGGCGTTGGGTGGACGTGCGGGACCCGGAAGTCCTGGCGCGGCTGGAGCGGGAAGAAGGTGCATCCTGAGAGTGGGGAGGGCCGGGTCGGCGGGAATTGCGTGGGGTGCCCGGCGCAGGGACAAGGGCGCGCGCATACCTGCGGGGTGGCGCCGCGGGACATCCGCCTTTCTTGGCAACTTGAAACTTGAATCCCCATCCCCTCGCCGTGGTTTAATGCGGCAGATGGCCTATGAAAGCCCTGTACATCCACGCGCACTTTGATGACTACGAGTTCACGGCCGCCGGCACTTTTGAGTTGTGGCGGCGGCGGCTGGGGCCGGATTTTGCGGGCAAGGTGGTGGTGTGCACCGATGGGCAGGCCGGCCATCATGCGATGACCCGCGCCGAGACCGGCCGGCGGCGGCTGGCGGAGCAGCAGGCTTCGGCGCGGATTGGGCAGTATGAATTCGAGCTGCTCACCCTCCCCGATGGGACGCACGGGCGCGAGGCCTGCCTGACGCTGGATACTCCGCTGCTGGCGGCGTTGTGGAAATGCATCCGCGATTTTGAGCCGGATTATTTGTTTTGTCCGCCGGTGGTGGCCGACCCGCTGGCCGGGATGCACGTGGACCACGAGGTGGTGGCGCAGGCCGTGCGGCGCGTGGCGTACATGATCAATGTGCCACACGCCTTTACGCCGGAATATCCCGCGGATGAACGGCGCTCGCGTCCGTGCAAGGTGCCGGTGATTCTCAACGTTTATGATACTTACATGACGGGTGCCAACGGATTTGACTTGGCGGTGGACGTGGAGGAGGCTTTCGAGGCCATTCAGGCCATGACGTGGTGTCATCAATCCCAGATTTGCGAGTGGCTTCCCTGGGTGGGGCGCCATGCCATGTCGCCGCCCGGCTCGGCGGAGGAGTGGGGGCGGATGCTGCGGCAGCGTTTCCAGCGCAAAAATCACGAGCTGGGCCTGCGCACGCGCCGGGCCTTGGAGGTGTTCACCGTGACGGCGTGGGGCGAAATCCCGCGCCCGGAGGATTTGCGGCGGGATTTTCCTTCGCTCCTGCGGCATCCGGGTTCGTGGCAGCGGTTGTGCCGGCGTTTGCGCCGATGGCAGCCCTGGTGAAGGCCGCCCGGCGGTGCGCCGTTGGGCCATGGCCGAGGCGGGCGGCCGGTGGCAGGGAAATTGGAAACTGGCGCGGCCCGCCCGCGTTCCGTCCCGTGATGTTGTTGGGTGCCGCGCAACTATTCATGACCCTGGTCCTTGCCAGCCAGCCAGCGCCTTGCGGACTTGAGGGAGAAGTCCAGCAACTGGCCGATTCCATAATACAGAAGGGTCGTCAGACCCACCAGAATTGCATAACAAACAAGCTCACCGTGAGGAAGTTGTTGCATGAAAGCCGTCTGCGGCTTGAGAACCTCAGTGCCTATCAAATAGACCGGGAAGCTGGCATACACGAGCACGAAAAAAGGAATGCTGTACTCATGTCTGTCCATCAGGCAGGCCACACTCGAAAGAACCGCGACCATGAGGTAGATGCCGGCAAACCAAACACCCAAGCGGTGGATGCGATACCAAGATTCGTGCGGGCCAGCAGTCATGGCGTGTGCTCTCTCAAACGCTCTGCGATCTGGTTGTGCATCCAACGACCAATCTCGGCGACCGCCCCCCGGGAACGCCTCGCCGGCGGCCAGATGCGCTGACGAATTACCTCAACCGCCCCATCTTTCAGCGGAGCGGCGGTCTGCTCCAGTGAACTTGTGGGCCGTCTTTCATGGCTGCTTGTTTTTCGCGACCAGGGTGTTCGCCATGAAATCGTGCAGTCCCTGGCGGCGCTTCGTCCACGCAATCATTAGGAAACCCAGGCACAGGAGCAGGGCTGAGAGCAGGGAGGCAAGGCAGCGCCAGGTCGCCCGGCCAAAGCTGATGCGCCGCCCGTCGTAATCGGTGACCTTCAACTCGCAAACGCGCTTGCCAATCGTAGCCTGCCAGGATGACGAAAGCATGCCCGCGGTGTAAACCCACCAAATGGCCAGTTGCAAACCGTTGTCCACAAACTCCACCACCCGCTTGTCGGTCGCGTGGTTTGCTTGCGTCACGGACCGGAGGAGGAAGCTGACCAATAGCGAAGGGATGAGAAGAATCACCAGGTCAACCAGGAAGGCAGCAAACCGAATCCAGAAGCCGCCATACCGTTCCCTATAGTCTGAGAAAGAGGTTTCGTTTTCCATGTCCACGCGCCTGAAGTTTTTAACGGTTGAATGGTTTTAAGACGTAGTGGGTTGCAACGGCGAACCGCTCATAAATGAAGCTGTGACTCCTCAGTATGGCCAAGCTGCAGTGCATCCACATTATACGTTTTGCCTTGCCGCACAAACGGGAACCAATGGGTAACACCAGACTCGCCGGTACTCTCCCCTTCATTCAGCCTCTGTCAAGCGCTTTCAGGGCGTGCCTGGGAAAGACTGGGTAGATCATGACCCCCCCGTGGACAAGATCAGTGTGTTGAGTGCACGCCGCGTGGCGCGAGGTCGCGCAGTTCCCGGCTGCGCACTGGTTGGGCGGGGTGAAGCTCATCGGACAATCTCTGGACTGGCGGCAAACCAAGGCTTTTCGGGACTGTCGAAACCACATCGCTGGACGAAGCGGACCAGCGCGAACTTCCACGGCGAGTAACTGCGCCTGTGACACAACACCACGCCGCACCGCCAGGCCTCGCGCGTGTCGGGCACCGGCACCGCAAAAGTGACGGTGGCTCCGGGCGGCAAATCGAAGGCACCCGACTGCGCGTGGCACAACTGGATGCTCTGGTCGCGGAAGAAGATTGGCCCCAGGTAGCCGAAGAAATCGCGCCGGGTGGGGTTGTGGATGCTGAACACGGCAAAATCCCGGTGGGCCATGTTGGTGGTGGCATAGGAAGCCACCAGGATGCCGGTGACCTGGTTGGTAAAGCCAAGGAGCGTGACTGGAATCTCCGCGCCGCGCCGCTTCGATGGCGCAGAGGCCAGTTGCAAGCCAGCCACCGCCGCCAACACGGCAAAGGCAAGCCCCCCCAGGATGAGCATTTTGCGGTTCATGGCCGCGACGCCTGAAAACCACCCGATGCCATGGAAATCACGAACTCAAGAGTGGTCCCGGTATTTTAAGGCTCGATTCAGGCTAAGAGGGTGCATGAACGCAGTCAATCGGAAAAGGCGGCTGTGCCACGCCTGCGATGCGCGCCAAAAAGATTGTTACCTGGGCGGGGATGATTTGGCGGAAACTGGTCGTTGCGCCAAAAGTCGGTGTTACCGGACATGGGCACCGACATAAGTCAACCAACCCAACGGGAAATGCTGGCCCAATGGCGGCGGGCGTATGCCCGGGCCGGCCGGCCTTACAGGGGACAACTACTGAACCAAGTGGTGGCGTTATTAGGCTACCATCGCAAGGCGGCCATTCGGGCGCTGCATGACACGCTCAATCCCTTTCAGCTTGGGCGGGACATTGAACGACAAAAGCAGTCGGTTGAAGCCCGGAAGCTTCCTTCGTTCACAAATGGGAGGTCAAATTGGGTAACACCCCTTTTGGCGCAACGGACCTCCTGCCCACCCAGCGCCGGGTAACAGTTACTTTTGGCAAGAGCGCGTGAAAGGGGAAAACACCAACCACGAATGGACACGAATAGACACAAATTTTGAACAGAAGGAAACGAAGGGAACGAAGAGGGAGAAGAGGCCCCTCACCTTGACCCTTTCCCGGTGGGAGAGGGAAAATATTAAATGTGCCTCGAAATATTCATTATCTGCGTTTGCTCAATGCAGGCGAGGAGGGAAAGTAAGAATAGAAACCCCATAGATGTTCTCATCTCCATTCGTTGCCTCCGGCCTGCGGGACGGAGGCTGAATCCCGCTTTGCGGGACGAGGACGCCTGCGCTACGAGAAATGAAAATATGACGGGCGGAGTGGTGCTTATAGGGGCGTCTGTTTGAGGACGGCAATTCAGCAATCACGGAGCCGGGAGGCTCCGTGAACCCGCAGGCGAGGACGCCTGCGCTACAGACCCTCACCCTAGCCCTCTCCCAGAGGGAAAGGGAAATAGTTACCGTGCGTCGGATTATTTTGACGCTGGTCCCTGGGCCACCCTTTAGCCTGCGGGACGCGGGCCGAATCCCGCTGTGCGGGACGGGACGCCTGCGCTACATGGGGAGACGCCTGCGCAACGAGGCATGAAAGAATGATGCGCGGTTTGGTGCTTCTAAGGGGTTTCGCTTGACCTTATCAGTTCTGTAGTCACGGAGCCGGGAGGCTCCGTGAACCCGCAGGCGAGGACGCCTGCGCTACAGACCCTCACCCTAGCCCTCTCCCAAAGGGAAAGGGAAATAGTTACCGTGCGTCGGATTACACGGAGCCGGGAGGCTCCGTGAACCCGCAGGCGGGACGCCTGCGCTACATGGGGGGACGGCTGCACTGCAGGGGAGGGGGCGTGGATGATGGTTTTTTGGTGGGTGGCAGGCGATGGGTTTGCTCAAAACCGGCGCAAGTTGCGGGGCAGGGCGGCGGCGAGCCATTCGGCCATGTGCCAGGGGCGACGGGGGGTGAGGTGCTCGATTTGCTGGCGGCAACTGGCGCCCTCGGCGATGACCTGGGCGTCGGGCGGCAGGGCGTTCAATTGGTCGAGGAGCGGGCGCGCCACCTGGAGGGAGAGGGCGTAGTGTTCTTGTTGGTAGCCGAAGGCGCCGGCCATGCCGCAGCAGCCGGTATCGAGCAGGCGGGCGGTGCTGTGGGGCACGCGGGCTGCCAGACGCGCCAGGAAGGCGGTGGAGAGCAGGGCTTTGGCATGGCAATGGACGTGAATGGCGGCCGCGCGAGGCAGGGGTTGGAGGGGGAGGGCCTCTGGTTCACGGCACAGCAGGTCGTCCAGGAAGGCGCTGAACAGCAGGCAGCGGCCGGCGATGGCGGCGGCGTGCGGCAGGTTTAATTCGCGGTAGTCCTCGGCGAACATGGCCCAGCAGGAGGGTTCCAGAAATAAAATGGGGAGCGATTCCGGCTGGGCGGCGAGGAGTTGGAGGTTGTGCCGTCCGAGGCGGGCGGCTTCGTCGAGGTTGCCCTGGCTGAAGGCGGGGCGTCCGCAGCATTGGCGATGGCGGAGGCGCAACACTTCGAAACCGGCGGCTTCGAGGACGTGCACGGCGGCCTGGCCGATGTGCGGGTGGTGGTAGCGGGTGAAGCAATCGTCCCACAAAAAGACAGAGCCGCGTGGGGCCGGGGAGGGCCAGGGGGGGCGGCGGTCGAACCAGGCATCGAAGCGCTGGGCGGCGAAGGCGGGCAGGAGGCGTTGGGCGGAGAATCCGAGGAACCGCTGCCATAAGCGCCGGCCGGGGCCGGAGTGGAGGAGGAAGTTGGCCAGGCGCGGGGCGGCGCAACCGAGGCGGCCGAGGCGGTCGGTGTGACTCATCAGGCGGGCCGTCAGCGGCAGGCCGTGATGGGTATGGCGGGCTTGGAGGACTTCCGCTTTGAGGAGGGCCAGATTGACGTTGGAGGGGCACTCGGTCTGGCAGGCTTTGCAGGAAAGGCAGGTGCCCAGGGTGTAATCCAGTTCCGCGAGGGTGAGGGCGCGGAGGCCTTCGGCCCCGAGTTTGCCGGCCAGGGCGGCGCGGAGGGTGTTGGCGCGGCCGCGGGTGGAGAGGGCTTCTTCGCCGGTGGCGATGTAGGTGGGGCACATGGCGGGGGTGGCTTTGAGGCAGCCGCCGCAACCGTTGCATTGCTCGAGGTTGGCGAGGAAGGAGCCGTCGCGGGCCGCGAACGCCAGGCGCGGGGTGAAGGGGAGGGCCAGCGGCGCCTCGGGCGTGGTGCGCAGGCGGGTGTCCACGTGGAAGCGGCCGTCGGGGATGATTTTACCGGGGTTGAGCAGATGGCGCGGGTCAAACAGGTTTTTGATGTCGGCGCACGCCTGCATGAGCCGGGGGCCGAGGTGGTGGGGGAGGTATTCGGTGCGGGCGATGCCCACGCCATGCTCGGCGGCGAGGGAGCCGTTGAACTCGCGGCAGAGGGCGGAGACTTCGTCGCTGAGGAGGCGGAGATGGCGGCGGCCCTGAGGGGTGTGCAAATCCAGCACGGGGCGGATGTGGAGGAGGCCGCTGGCGGCATGGCCGTAGAAGCAGGCGGAGAGGTCCAGTTTTTTTAACAGGCCGGCGACGGCGGCATAATAGGCCGGCAATTGTTCGGGGCGCACGGCCACATCTTCGATGCAGGTGGCGGGCTTGGCGGGGCCGGCCATGCCGGTGAGGAGGGAGAGGCCGGCCTTGCGGAGGCCCCAGACAAGCTGCATTTCCGGCTCGTGCCGCAGGAGCAAAGTGCGCTGGCCCAGGCGGCGGCTGGCGACGGCCTGGAGGCGTTCGACCACGTCCTCGTAAAATTCGACGATGAGGAAGGCCTCGGCGGGCGCTTCGTCCAGGCGGAGCAGGTCGCGGGCGGCTTGAAAGGCGCGCTGGCCGCGGGTCTGGTCAAAGAGGATGCGGTCCACGTGTTCAATCGCCACGGGCTGCAAGTCCAGCAGGGCCACGGTGGCCTGGAGGGCTTCGGGGATGCTGGGGAAAAAGAGCACGGCCAGCCCTTTTTCGCGCGGCAGGGGGACGACGCGCAGCTCGGCGCTGAAGATGCCGGCCAGGGTGCCTTCGCTGCCGGCGAGGACGTGCAGCAAGGCACGGGCGGGGTCTTCCAGGCAGCGGTCCAGGGCGTAACCGGGGTGGTGCTTGACCAGGCCGGGGGGTTGATGGTGGCGGATGTCGTCGCTGTGCAGTTCCACCAGGCGCTCCAGGCGCTGGCGCAGCGGTTCAAGGATGCCGGGGTGGGTGGCGTCCACGCTGGCGATGCGGCCGTCGGCCAGCAGCAATTCGAGGCCGGCCACGTGTTCGCCGGTGCAGCCGAAACGCGGGGCGCGCGCGCCGGAGGAGTTGTTGGCAATCATGCCCCCGAGGGTGGCGCGGGAGCTGGTGGCGACATCGGGGCCAAATTGAAAGCCATGGGGCTTGAGGAACTGGTTGAGCTGGTCCAGGACTACGCCCGCGCCCACGCGGACCAGGCGGCGTTCGGGGTCAAAGGCATGGATGCGGCGATTGTGGCGGGCGAGGTCCAGGATGAGTCCGTCGTTCAATGCCCCGCCAGTGAGGCCGCTGCCCGCCCCGCGGGGCGTTACCGAGATGCCCAATTCCGCCGCTACCCGCAGCACGGCGGCCGCTTGGGCGGCGGTGCCGGGGAAGGCCACCCCCAGGGGCAGGACTTCGTAGAGGGAAGCATCGGTGGCGTAAAGCTGGCGGGTCAGTGGACGGCAGTCCAGCTCGCAACCGGTGGCCGCCAGGGCGGCCTGTTGTCGGGGCGTGAGCATCCCGCGCGGGATTGTTGATAAACCCCGGCAAAATATCACGAAAAATAGGCGGGCGCGAAACGGGAACGGCCGGCGCCTGGTTGTTGGGAGAGGAGGGAAGGCGTGCGAGGCGGGATGGGTCAAGGGAAAGCATTGGCTGAGGGCGCAAAGCGTGCTAAACCTTGGGGTATGAGAGTCGGCAAATTATTGCATACACGTTACCGGGTGAATGACCTGGAGAAAACCGTGCGTTTTTACAAGGACATCCTGGGGTTGGAGGAGGTGCGCCGGCACAAATCACCGCGGGGTTCGGAGCTGGTGTTTCTGAAGGCCCCCGGGAGTGAGGAGCAAATCGAGATTTGTTACTACCCGTCCAGCGGGCCGGTGCAGGTGCAGCCGGATTTGACGCATCTGGCGTTTGAGGTGGAGAGCTTGGAGGCGTTTGCGGAGCATCTGGCACGGCACGGATTGAAGTATTCGGACGGCCCCACGCTGAAGCCGGATGGCGGTGGGTTCGCGTTTATTGACGCGCCGGAGGGCTACGAGATTGAATTGATTCAGCGTCCCAAGGGCGCGGGTGGCGGCGGCTATTAAGCTGGGCCCGAGGGCGGCCGGGTAGGGGGGCGCGGGGCTGGGGGGGCTGCCCCGCAGGGAGGGGGCGGCCCGGAAGGCCGAAAAAACTGCGTGATTTTTCCGGCGGAGCTTTCTTAAATGGAGGCATGATCATCTGGATTCTGGCGTTGGTGCTGGTGCTGGCCTCCGCGGCCCTGGGTTACACGTGGGGCGCGGTGCGCACCGGCATAACCATGGTGGGGTTGATGCTGGCGTCGGTGCTGGCGGCGCCGGTGGCGCCGGTCTTGTATCCGCTTTTTGACAAGCTGGGCCTGGGCACGAAGCTGCACGCCTTTTTCATTGCGCCGTTGGTTGTGATTTTGGTGGTGATGGTGGTGTTCAAGGTGGTGGCCACCAAGGTGCACAACATGCTGGATACGCATTACAAGTACCACGCGCCGGATTTCGTGCAGACGTTGTGGTTGCGCACCAATGAGCGGTTTGGGGCGGCGTTGTCGGTGGTCAACGCGACGATTTACCTGCTGTTGATTTGCGTGTTCATTCAGGTGCTGGCTTACCCCGTCAGCCAGTTGTCTTCCGGAGACCAGGATTCGGCGGCGTGGCGGTATCTGCTCAAGGCGCACGAGGCGATGGAATCCACCCGGATGAACCGCGTGGCGGCGGCGTTCAATCCGGCGCCCAAAAAATACTATGAAGTCAGCGACCTGGTCGGGATGGTGTATCACAATCCGCTGCTGGTGGGGCGGCTGACCAGTTACCCGCCCATCATGGAGCTGGGCGAGCGGGAGGAATACCGGCTGATGTACGACCGGATTGCGGGGGATGTGGAGTTCAAGAAAACCATCCTTTCGATGCCCAAGACGCCGTTTCAGCAAATCATGGGCGAGGAGTCGTTTCGGCTGATGGTGACCAACCGGCCGTACATGAACGAGATTTTCAAGCTGGATTTCAAGGACCTTTCCAACTACCTGGCCACGGGGAAATCAGCCAAATTTGACGAGGCCATTCTGGGGCGCTGGGTGTACAACTACCAGGCTTCGCTGGCGGAGCAACGGCGCACGCGGGCGACGTGGAAGCGGGCCGAATACAACCTGCTGATGGCCAGCTATACCAACAATCTGCATGACGTGACCCTGCTGGGCCTGATCAACAACAAGGTGGTCATCAAATCGGGCGGGGCGGGCCAGCCGGTCAACATCTTGCGCGGTACGTGGTCCCGGGAAAGCGGGGACCGTTATACTCTGCAGCTTGACGGCCCGTGGGAAAAGGAAATCCAGGTGCGCGGCTCGCGGCTTTACGCGCGATTCAAGCTCGAGCGGGAAACCCGGATTGTGGTGTTTGAACGGCAATAGGGCTGGGGGGCTTGGGCATCCTTCCGCGGGAATGGGCCGGGATGACCCGGCGCGGGCGGTGATGGGCCGCCCGGCGGGCGCCTTCCGGCATTGACTTTTGCCGGAGAATTTCTTTCGCTTTAGTCATGCTCAAAGCCGGCATTGTCGGGTTGCCCAACGTGGGCAAGTCCACTCTGTTCAATGCGCTCATCCGGGCGCACAAGGCGCCGGCAGAGAATTACCCCTTCTGCACCATCGAACCGAACCTGGGGGTGGTGGCGGTGCCGGATGACCGGCTGGAGCAAATCGCGCGGGTGGTGGGCGTGGGGCGGCGCGTGCCGGCGACGATTGAATTCATTGACATTGCCGGGCTGGTCAAGGGCGCCGCGCAGGGGGAGGGGCTGGGCAACAAGTTTCTCAGCCACATCCGGGAGGTGGATGCCCTGGTGCATGTGGTGCGCTGTTTTGAGGACCCGGATATTCACCATGTCACGGGCAGCATTGATCCGGTGCGGGATATTGAAATTGTCACGGCGGAGCTGATTCTGGCGGACCTGGAAACGCTGCACCGGCGGCAGGAGAAAATTGCCCGGGACGTCAAACGCGGCGATGCGCATGCCCTGCAGGAGGAGCAGCTCATCAAAAAATTGACGGCCCACCTGCAGAGTGGCAAGCCGGCCATTGCGCTTCACCTTTATCCCGAAGAGCGGGCGGTCACACGGCATTTCTTTTTGCTGACGGACAAGCCCACCCTGTTTGCCGCCAACCTCAAGGAGAATGAACTGGCCGGCGCGGCAGAGCACCCGCAGGTGCGGAGGGTGGCGGAATACGCGCGGGCGCATCACGGGTGCGACACCGTGCCCATTGCGGCGCAATTGGAGAGCGACCTGGTGGATTTGACGGCGGAGGAGGCCGCCGAGTACCTGCAGGCGCTGGGGGTGACCGAGTCGGGCGTGGCGCGGCTCATCCGGCAAACCTATCAGCTTCTGGGGTTGCGCACGTTTTTCACGTTTAATCAGGAGGAAGCGCGGGCGTGGACCATCACGGCCGGGGACACCGCGCCCAAGGCGGCAGGCACGATTCACAGCGACTTTGAAAAAGGCTTCATCAAGGCCGAGGTGGTGCCGTGGCAGGATTTGGTCCACTGCGGGTCGGTGGCGGCGGCGCGCGAGAAGGGGCATTACCGGATTGAGGGGCGGGAATACGTGGTGAGGGATGGGGATGTGATATTGTTCAAGTTCAATGCGTAGGGCGGGCGGAAGGGGCCAGAAAGCCGCACGGGAGCATTGACAGGCGGCGGGCGCTCTCGTAAGTTGCTGGCAGCAATTAACGCTTTTACAGCATGTTAGTCAAAATTTTCTTAATCCTGGCGATCCTCGCGGGCATCGCGGCGGTCATCCTTGGCTTTACCCAGGTGAAGCCGAAAATTGAGGGGTTGCAGCAAAACCTGGTGGAAGAGACCACCGAACGCATCAAACAGACCAAACGCGCCGAGAAAGGGGAAAAAGAGCGTGACCAGGCGCTGTCCGATTTGAAGAGCGAGCGCAACGCCCACAGCCAGACCCGCAACCGTCTGCGCACGGCCGAGGACAACCTGGCCGCCTCCGAGCAGCGCAACCAGCAATTGCAGGCGCAAATCAACAAGTTGCAGAGCGACTTGACGGCGGCGCGGCAGAATCTGGCGGCTTGGGATGCGCTGGGCATCAAGGTGGAGGAGGTCAAAGGTTTGATGAACAACCTGGCCGAGGAAAAGCGCAAGAATGACGTGCTGCAAACGGAGAACAAGATGCTGAACCAGCGGGTGGCCATTCTCAAGCAGCAGTTGGATGATTTGCTGAAGCCCGATGCCTCGGAGATGGTAGAGGAGGGGGTGCCGCTGCCCACGGATTTGAAGGCCAAGGTGGTGGCGGTGGACCCGAAGTGGAACTTTGTGGTGCTGGATGTGGGCCGGGATCAGGAAGCCCGCGAAGGCGGCAACATGCTGATTTACCGGGATGCCAAGCTGATTGCGAAGGTCAAGATTCAGAGTGTCACTGACAACACCTCCATCGCCACCATCATGAGCGGGTGGAGGATTACGGACGTGCAGGAAGGAGACATGGCGTTGCATCGTCCGGTGAAACGCAAAGTCAGTCCATGAAAGCCATGATGCAAAATTGGCGGCGTATCGTCACCAGTCTGCTGTTGGGTGGATTTGTGCTGGCCCTGTGCGGCTGCGGCTCGGTGGAGAAAGATGCCACGCATGTCTCCTCGCGCCCGTGGAATGCGCCCAAGAGCTGGGAGGGCGGTTTGCCCACCAGCTTGAATGAGGGGCGTTAAAAGCCGGGCGAAAGCTTCTCATAAACTTCTCTACAGCAAAGGTTTGCACAGGTGGAGGTGTCGGCTTGTCTGGCCCCCTTTAAGGGGGCGCCAGACGAGTGGTTTCCGGGGGTGGTTTTTATCTGATGCCTCTTCCATTCCCACCCTGGCAAGCCAGGGTGGACGCCGTTGGGTAGCCTATTTCCCGCTGGATGGCGGGGAAAAGAGGGGGAGCAACCTGGCGATGGTTTTCGCCGGCAGGCATTTGTAATAGCAAGGCCACCGCGAGGCGTTCGGCTTGGGGGAGGGGTAAAAAAAGCCCTTGACGTTGGCGAAGGCAGCATGGTAATTTAATCGCGACATTGCAAAACGGGCCGGCTTCAGGCCGGCATGAGAAAGTCGGGAAGGCAACTTCGTCCGACTTTTTTGTTCCCCAGAGGGAACGTAGCCATGGATGGGTTTTATGAACGCCGAAATACTGGCTGTGTTGGAATACTGGGAACGCGAGAAAGGGATTCCGCGCGAGGAATTGATTAAAATCCTCAGCGATTCCTTGCTGGCGTCCGCGAAACGGGCGGTAGGACCAGCCCGGGAGCTGCGGTGTGCCATTGACCCGAAGACCGGGGACATCAAAGCGTTTGCCCGTCTGGTGGTGGTGCAGAAGGTGCTGTCCAAGCACGACCAGATTTCCCTGTTTGACGCCCGGCGCATCAAGCCGGATGCGCAGATTGGCGAGGAGATAGAGGTGGAAGTCACGCCGGCGGGTTTTGGACGGATTGCCAGCCAGTATGCGCGGCAGAGCCTCACCCAGCATTTGCGCAAGGCGGAGAAGAAAATGGTGTATGAGGAGTACAAGGATCGCGTGGGTGAGCTGTTGACCGGGACGGTGCGCCGGTTTGAGCGGTCGGATGTGTATGTGGATTTGGGGCGGTGTGAGGCGCTGTTGCCCAACCGGGAGCGGGTGCCCAACGAGGATTTCCAGATGGGGGACCGGATTCTTTGCTATGTGAAGGCGGTGCAGGAAACGCCCCGGGGACCGGAAATCATTCTGTCGCGTGCGGATCCGGAGTTTGTGATCAAGCTGTTCAAGCGGGAGGTGTCGGAAATCAATGACGGCACCATTGAGATCAAGGCCATTGCGCGGGAGCCGGGCTTCCGGACCAAGATTGCGGTGTACACGCGGGATCCGAAGGTGGATCCGGTGGGGGCGTGCGTGGGGCTGCGCGGGGCGCGGGTGCGGAACATTGTGCGGGAGTTGAACAATGAGAAGGTGGATATCATCCCGTGGGATCCCAACATCCGCAACCTGATTACCAATGCCTTGAATCCGGCCCGGATCAAATCATTTGAGATTGACGAGGCCCGGCGGCGGGTGAAAATCTGGGTCAGCGAGGACCAGCTTTCCCTGGCGATCGGCCGGCGCGGGCAAAACGCGCGGTTGACGTCCCGGTTGACGGGCTGGGAAGTGGATATTGAGGCTGAGGCCGCTCCTCCGACCGGCGGATTTGAGGAGAAAGTGGCGCAGGCCATTGAGACCCTCGCTGCCATTCCCGGCATCAGCCGGGAAATGGCCGATGCGCTGGTGCACGGCGGTTTGACCAGTTTGGAAGACGTGCTGCAGGCGGGTGAATCATATCTTGCCTCCCTGGACCGGGTGGGCGAGCAGGCGGGGGCCATCATGCAGGCCGCCCGCGAAGAAGCCAGCCGGCGGCAGATTAAACTGGGCGAAACCACCGCCGCATGAGAGGGAAGATGAGGATGAAAACTGTCCTTGCTTCAGTGCGCGCATGAAAACGCCACGACAGCGGCGGCGGTTGGGAATGAATTATGCCTGTTCGGATCTACGAAATTGCCCGCAAATTGGGCCTGGAAAGCAAAGTTGTCCTGGCGAAGGCCAAGGAACTGGGCATTACTACGGCCAAGGTTCCAGCCAGCACGCTGGATAAAATCACCGCCGAGTATCTCGAACAGCACTTGCCCCACCCGGAAACCACCGCCCCGGCGCCGGTGGAACCGCCGAAAGAGGAGATGGCTCCTCTGGAAGCGCTCAAATTGGTGACGGAAGCTCCCTCCGCTGAAGCGGCGCAGGGCGCGGAGACGGAAGCGCCGCCACCCGAAGTCGAGCCCACCGAAACAGCTCCGGCGGAACCCGCCCCGGCTCCGGAAGTTCAGGCTGAGCCGGCGCCCGCCGCTGTAGTGGTGGCGCCCCCGGCAGAGACGGTCACGGCCACCACCCCCCCCGCCGCTCCGGCGGTGGTGGAGGCGGCTCCGGCAGCGGCTGCTCCCGCGCCGCCCCAAGCGCCGCCGCCGGCAGAGGTTGCGCCGCCCACCGCCATTTCCGTGGAGACGCCGGCGCCCGCGCCGGCGGTGGTGGAGCCGCCCGCTACTCCTGTGCCAGCCGCCGCGGTGACGGCGCCGCCGCCCCCCACGGCCGCGGCTCCTGCGCCTGCGGCGCCTCCCGCGCCGCCGCCTCCCCCTCCGGCACCCCCGCCCCCGCCCAAACCGCAGATAGGCGAGAAGGTGGGTTTTGTGGATTTGAAGAAGCTGGGCTTTGGCCGCCCCGCCGCCAAGCCAGCGCCGCCGCCCCGGCCGGAGAAGGAAAAAGAGAAGGAAAAGGAGAAACCCGCCCGGAAGCCGGAGCCGCCGCGCGCCGCGCCGGCCTCACGCGCTCCGGTGGTGGTGGCGCCGGCCAACGCGCCGGTGATTACGATGAAGCCGCCCATCATTGTGCGGGACCTGGCGGAAAAGATGAACCGTCGGCCGTTCCAGATTATTGCGGATTTGATGGAGTCGGGGGTGTTTGCCACGGTGAATCAGGCCATAGACGAGGCGGTGGCGACGCGCATTTGCGCCAAGCATGGCTTCCGGTTTGAGCTGGAGCGGCGGGACCGCAGCAAGGCGGTGCATCCGGTGGTGCGGAAGGCGCCGGATGTGGATCCGGAGGACAAACCCCAGGACCTCAAGCCGCGTCCGCCGGTAGTGACCATCATGGGCCACGTGGACCATGGCAAGACGACGCTGCTGGACGTCATCCGCAAATCGAATGTGGCGGCGGGCGAGGCGGGAGGCATCACGCAGCACATTGGCGCCTACACCATTTCGTTTCCGCATCCGGAGGACCGGAAACGCATCCAGCAAATCACGTTTTTGGACACGCCGGGCCATGCGGCCTTCAGCGCCATGCGGGCGCGCGGGGCCAACGTGACGGACATTGTGGTGCTGGTGGTGGCGGCCAATGACGGGGTGATGCCGCAGACGCTGGAGGCGCTCAACCACGCGCAGGCGGCCAAGGTGCCCATCATTGTGGCGATCAACAAGTGCGACCACCCGAACGCCAATCCGTTGAAAGTGCGCCAGCAGCTCAATGACAAGGGGCTGGTGCCGGATGACTGGGGCGGCAACACCATTTATGTGGAATGCTCGGCCCTGACCGGCAAGGGGGTGGACAAGCTGCTGGAAATGATTTTGTTGCAGGCCGATTTGCTGGACCTCAAGGCCAATCCCAACCGGCCCGCCTCCGGCAACGTCATCGAGTCCGGCCTGGAGCCGGGGGGCCCGACGGCCACGGTGCTGGTGCGCAAGGGCACGTTGAAGGTGGGGCAGGTGATTTTGTGCGGCCAGTATTTCGGCAAGGTGCGCGCGCTGATTAATGAAGACGGCCAGCGCTTGAAGGAGGCCGGCCCTTCGCACGCGGTCAAGGTCCTCGGCCTCAATGGCGTGCCCGAGGCCGGGCTGGCGTTCCAGGTGGTGAAGGATGAAAAAGAGGCGCGCGAGGCCGCGGAGAAAGTGGCCATGGAAAACCGCGCCCGGGCCCAGGAAGTCCGGCAGGTCATGACGCTGGAAAACCTGATGGACAAGCTCAAGGCCACCAACGAGAAGGTGTTGCGGGTGGTGGTGAAGGCGGACACCCAGGGTTCGGTGGAGGCGATTGTGGAGGCGCTCAAGCGGATTGAGAGCACGAAAGTTTCGCTGGAGATTGTGCACAGTGCGGTGGGCACCATCAGCGAGAACGATGTGGTGCTGGCCGCGGCCGCCAAGGCGGTGATCCTGGGCTTCCATACGCGGGTGGACAGCGAAGCCGCGGAGGCGGCGAAACGGGAGGGCGTGCAGATCAAACTGTACGCGATCATTTATGAGCTGATTGACCAGGTGCGGGACGCCATGGCCGGTTTGCTGGAGCCGATCATCAAGGAAACGGTCATCGGGGCGGCGGAGGTGCGCAAGGTGTTCACGCTGTCCAAGGGCGGCAACGTGGCCGGCTGCATGGTCATGCACGGGCGGGTGGCGCGCGGCAAGGCGCGGGTGGTGCGGCGCCGCAACGTCATCTACGAGGGCATCATCAGCTCGCTGCGCCGGTTCCAGGATGAGGTCAACGAAGTGCGGGCCGGCATGGAGTGCGGCATCCGCCTGGACGGATTCAATGATTTTCAGGAAAACGACACCATCGAGTGCTACATCCTCGAAAAGGTGGCGCAGAAACTGGAATAACCCCGCATTTTTCCCGCCATGTCCGTGCGAGTTGAACGGGTGCGCGAGCTGCTCAAGCGCGAGATCGGCGAAATCATCCGCCGCCAGTTGCCGGTGGATGAAGCCGGCATGATCACGGTGAATGACGTGACGGTGACCGGCGATTTGCAGCATGCCACGGTGTATTTCAGCATTCTGGGCGGCGCGGACCAGCAGAAGCGCGGCGAGGCGCTGCTGCAGGAGCGCCGCAAGCTCATTCAAAATCTCCTGGGGCAGTCGGTGGTGCTCAAATACACGCCCCACCTGAAGTTCGTCCGCGATGATTCGATTGCCCGTGGAGACCGGGTGCTGCGGATTTTGGACGAACTGGAAAAACAAACGCCCGCTGGCGACCGTGAAACCCCGCCCCAAGATTCTTGAACGGCTGATCGCCGAGCTGCGGCAGCATCAGCGTTTTTGCGTGGTGGGCCATGTGCGGCCCGACGGGGACTGCATTGGCTCGCAACTGGCCATGGCGCTGGCCCTGCAGGCGGAGGGCAAGGAGGTGGTGTGCTGGAACGAGGATGCGGTGCCCTCCAAGCTGCGGTTTCTGGACCCGGACCGTTTGATGAAGAAACCGCAGGCCAACGGCGAGTTTGACTGTGTGATTGCGCTGGACTGCGCCTGTGTGGAGCGGCTGGGCCGCGCGGCGGAGTGCATTGCGCGGCGGCGGGTGCTGCTCAACATTGACCATCATCCCAGCAACACCCGTTACGGGGACATCAACTGGGTGGCCGCGCGGGTGCCCTCCACCGGCGAGCTGGTGTTCCGGCTGCTCAAGGAGATTGGCTGGCCCATCACGCCGCACATTGCCGACTGCCTGTTCACCGCCGTCTCCACCGACACCGGCTCGTTCCAGTATCCGACCACGCTGCCGAGCACGTATCACGTGGCGGCGGAGCTGGTGAAGCGGGGGGCCAACCTGGCGAAGATTTGCGACGAGGTGTACCAGTCTTATTCCATGTCGCGGGTGCGGCTGGTGCGGCATTTGTACAACAAGTTTCGCCTGACCCACCGCGACCAGATTGCCTATTTCTGGTTGAAACAGGCGGATTTTGCCCGCACCGGCGCGGCCAAGGAGGATGCCGAGGGATTGATAGACCACCTCCGCGCCATCGAGCCGGTGATTGTGGCGATGGTGTTTGAGGAAGTGGAGCCGACGCTGATTCGGGTGAGCTTCCGCAGCAAGCGCCCGGAGGTGGACGTGAATAAAATCGCCTCGCAATTTGGCGGCGGCGGCCACGCGGCGGCGGCGGGGGCGCGCATTGCGGGCAGCCCGCTGTCGGTGCAGCGCCGGGTGCTGGCCGCGGTGCGCAAGGCGCTGGATGGTGCGGGTCTCTAATCATGCCTATACGCGAATTTTCTCCCCTGGATGGAGCGTTGCTGGTGGACAAACCCGCCGGCCCCACCAGCCATGATGTGGTGGATGTCATCCGCCATCAATTCCAACTGAAAAAAGTGGGCCACTGCGGCACGCTGGACCCCGGCGCCACCGGGCTGCTGGTGCTGGTGCTGGGGCTGGCCACGCGGTTGTCGGACAAGTTCATGGCGGCGGACAAGGTCTATGAGGGGGCCATCAAGCTGGGGGAGGTCACCGATTCCTACGACGCGGACGGGAAGGTGCTGGCGAGCGCGCCGGTGCCGCCGGTGACCCTGGAGCAGCTCAACGAGCTGGCGGCGGCGTTCGAGGGCGACCAGATGCAGGTGCCGCCGATGGTGAGCGCGGTCAAGAAAGATGGGGTGCCGCTGTACAAGCTGGCGCGCAAGGGCATCGAGGTGGAGCGCAAGGAGCGGCTGGTCCACATTTACCGGTTCCGCTTTGTGGCGGTGGCGCCGCCCCTGGCGTGGTTCCGGGTGGCCTGCACCAAGGGCACGTACGTGCGCACGCTGGCGCACGATTTTGGGCAGCGCCTGGGGTGCGGGGCGCATCTGAAGCATTTGCGCCGGACGGCCTCCGGGCAGTTTGATGTGGCCCAGGCCACGCCCTACGAGGAGATTTTGCGCTGGAGCCCGGCGGATTTGGAGGCGCACATCATTCCTTTCCTCAAACTGGTGCGGATGGAGTAAGGGCGGCGGAGCCGCCCGTGATGGCCTGATTTGCGATGCGCATCATTCACCAACCGGCCGAATTGCAGGCAGCGGGGCGCCCGGTGTGCGCGGCCATTGGCGTGTTTGACGGCGTGCATCGCGGGCACCAGGCGGTGATTGGCCACGCGGTGCGCGAGGCGGCGCGGACGGGCGGGGTGGCGGTGGTGATCACCTTTGACCGGCATCCGCGCAGCATTGTGGACCCCGCCCGCGCGCCCGCCCTCATTCAGCCGCTCTCCCGCAAGCTGGCCGCCCTGGGCGCGCTGGGCGCCGAGGCCGCGCTGGTGTTTCATTTTGACCACCACTTCAGCCTGCAATCCGCGGAAGCTTTTGTGCACGCGCTGTACGCGGGCTTCGGCACCCTGGCCAGCCTGAGTGTGGGCGCCAATTTTTTCTTTGGCCACGGCCGCGCCGGCAATGTGCAGGTGTTGCAGGAGCTGGGCCGGCGTTACGGGTTTGCCGTGCAGGTGGCCGAGCCGGTGCTGTTTGGCGGGGAACCCATCAGCAGCACGCGTGTGCGGGCGGCCATTCGCGCCGGCCAACTGGCGGAGGTGACGGCCATGCTGGGCCGCCCGTATGCGGTGTGCGGGCCGGTGCTGCGCGGCCAGGGTCTGGGCCGGCAACTGGGTTTTCCCACCGCCAACGTGGCGGTGGAAGGTCTGGAAATGCCGCCGCAAGGCGTGTATGCCGCGCGCGTGATTTTGCCGGACGGCCCGCATCCCGCAGTGGTGAACTGGGGCCGGCGCCCCACGGTGGCCGGCGGCGCGGCCGGGCCGCATTTTGAGGTGCATCTGCCCGGGTGGCAGGGGGACCTCTACGGCCAGGAACTGGAAGTGCAGCTTGGGCGGTATTTGCGGGCGGAGCAACGTTTTCCGGCGGTGGAGGCGTTGCGCGCGCAAATTGCGCGGGATGTGGCCGCCGCGCTGGCCGCGGGCGGGATGGATTGATTGAAAGGCCGCAAGGCGGGGCGTGGCGGGCCCGGCGGGTTACTTGACCAGGTGGTACCAGTTGTCGCGCTGGCGCGGTTCGTAGCCCATTTCCTCGATGAGCCGCCGCATGTCCTGCTCGGTCATGCGAAAGGTGGCGCCGGCCTGGCTGACGACGTTTTCCTCAATCATGATGCTGCCCAAATCATTGGCCCCGTATTGCAGGGCCACCTGGCCGATGTCCGGCCCCTGGGTGACCCAGGAGCTTTGGACGTTGGCAAAATTATCCAGGTAAATCCGCGCCAGGGCCTGGGTGCGCAGGTATTCGTGGGCGCCCACGGTGGGGGCTTTGAGGACGGTGTTTTCCGGCTGGTAGGTCCAGCAGATGAAGGCGGTGAAGCCACCGGTTTTGTCCTGTTGCGCCCGCAGGCGTTCGAGGTGTTCGATGCGGTCGGCCAGGGTTTCCACGTGGCCAAACATCATGGTGGCGGACGAGTTCAGACCGCAGCGGTGGGCCACGTCCATGACGCGGAGCCAGTCCTGGCTCATGGCCTTGCGGGGGGAGATGCGCTGCCGCACCCGGTCCACCAGGATTTCCGCGCCCCCGCCGGGGATGCTGCCAAGGCCCGCGCGGGCAAACAGGGGAATCAATTCCTCCACCGGCTTTTGGAAGACTTCCTCGAAATGAATGAACTCGCTGGGGCTGAAGCCGTGGATGTTGATTTGGGGAAAGCGGCTTTTAATGTGGCTGAGCAGGTCCAGGTACCATTGCAGGCTCAAGCCGGGGTGATGGCCGCCCTGCAACAGGATTTGGGTGCCGCCCAGGGCCACGGTTTCGGCCACCTTGCGGTCCATTTCCTCGAACGAAATGACGTAGGCATCGGCGTCTTTTTCGGTGCGGTAGAACGCGCAAAACTTGCAATAAACGTTGCAGATGTTGGTGTAGTTGATGTTGCGGTCAATGATGTAGGTGACGATTTCATTGCCGCGCCCGGCATACGCCGCTGCCTTGGCCAGCGCGCGCCGCCGGTGGGCCAGCTCGCCCAGCTCGGCCAGGGGCAGATGGTACAGGGCCTCCGCTTCGGCGGGGGTGATGCGGCCGCCGTCCCAAACTTTTTGTTTGAGGCTGTCGGTGGCAGTGGCTGGTGCAACCATGGGGAAAGATACTCGCTCCCGGCCGCGGGGCAAGGGGCGGCTGGGCATTCAAAACAGCAGCTTCTGCTGCCAGTTCATCAACTGGCGCCGCGCGGCCTCGCCGTCGGTGGCCAGGGCTACCAGGGTGGCGCGGGGGGCGATTAAGGTGGGGTCCATTTGCAGGCGCGCGGCCTGGGCGTCCCGCCGGGCCTGCAATTCATTCATCAGCCGCCGCTGTTGCGCGGTCAGCCGCAGGGAGGGACGGCGGGGCATGGGGTGCGGGCATTTTTCGAGCGGCAACTGCAACGCCTTGGTGACGGCCTGCACCAGCCGCTGGCGCCGCCCCGGACTGAAGCGCCGGGGGATGAGGTGCTCATAAGGCTGGCCGGCGGCCGCCAGCGCGGCCAGCGCCACCATGTCCTCGGTGGAGAAAATGAAGAAAGGCGGGCGGTTGGCCGTTGTGGCCTCGTGCTCGCGCCAGTGCCAGACGGCCCGGAGCACGGCCAGGCCGTGGCGGTCCAGTTGCCCGCAACCTTTGACGCGCCAGGCGGTGTCCGCATCCGGCCCGGCGTCGGTGGCGCTTTGTTCCAGCAAACGGGCGCACATTTCCCGATGCCAATCCAGGCGGCCCCGTTGTTCCAGCTCGGCGCGGAGGATGGTTTCAAGGGGTTTGAGGTAGCGGGAGTCATTGCGGGCGTAGCGTTCCATGTGCGGCGGCAGGGGGCGCAGGCCCCAGTTGGCCTTTTGAGGGCCTTTTTCAAGGCGCACGCCCAAGTGGCGGTGGACCAAATCACTGAGGCCAAAGTTGGGGTAGCCCAGCAGGCGCGCGGCGAGCATGGTATCGAAGACGGCGGCGGGCAGGTAATCATAGGTGCGGCGAAGGAGCCGCAAATCATAATCGCAGCCGTGCATGACCAGCTCCCGCCCGGCCAGCGCCTGCCATAACGGCTGCAAATCCATGCCACTCAGCGGGTCCACCAGCACATCCCCGCCGGGATGGCTGATTTGGATGAGGCAGATTTTCTCCGGATAGGCGTGCAAGCTGTCCGCCTCGGTGTCCATGGCCACCCATGGGCTGGCCCGCAGCTTGTCCGCCAATTCCAATAACTGTGCTTCCCGCGCAATCAAAACAGGCTGATTATGGGAATACGCCCCGTTTTTTGAGAAGAAAAAATCTTGCTTCGCCCCGGGCGGTCTGGGCGCGCGGCCAGGGGTCTGGGTGGCCGGGCCTGGGCCCGGTGGGGCTTGCCGCCGGCTGCCGGTTCAGGCGCCGGCGGTGAACAATTGGTGATTGCGCCACAGATACAGCGTGCCGGAAATGATGGTCAGCCCCACGGTAATCCATTGCATGGCCACGGCCAGTTGGTCCACCCAGGGCACGCCCCCCAGGGGCAGCAGGAAAAACCGTCCCAAGGCTCCCCATTCCGGGCCGCACAGACTGACGAGCATGGCGAGGATGCAGATTATCTGGCTCACGGTTTTGTGTTTGCCGAAGCCTTCCGCCGCCAGAATCCGGTTTTGGGTGGCCGCCAGCATGCGCAGGCCGGTGATGGCAAACTCACGGGCCACAATGATGACCACCATCCAGGCCGGCATCAGCTTCAACCCCACAAAGGCAATGAAGGCCGAGCAGGTGAAGATTTTGTCGGCGAGCGGGTCCATGAGCTTGCCGAAATTGGTGATGAGGTTGTGCTTGCGCGCCAGCCGGCCGTCGAGGTGGTCGGTGAGGCCTCCCAGGGAAAACAAGACCAGGGCGGCGGTATGGTGGAGGGGAAAAGGAATGAACAACGCCATCAGGAAGGCGGCGGTGAACACCAGCCGCGCCATGGTCAGTTTATTGGGCAGATTCATGTCTTGCGTTGCCACCCTCCAGCTCGGCCATTAAATCGTAATCGGTATGGCCCACAATCCGCACGGTCGCAAACTCCCCCGGCGGCAGCGGGCCGCCGCGGATGTACACCCGGCCGTCAATGTCCGGCGCATCGGCCTCGCCCCGGGCCACGGCGTACCGGCCCCGCAGCCGGCGCGCGCCGGCATCGGCTTCGCGCAGGAGGCCGTGCTCCCAGGAGTCCACCCGGGCCGCCTGCAATTGGCGGGCGGTGGCCTCGCCTTCCACCAGCACTCGGAGGGTGCGTCCCACAAAACCCGCGGCGACTTCGCGGGCGACCTCGTGCTGCGCGGCCATCAGCAATTCGCGGCGGCGCTGGCGCTCGGCGGCCGGCACCTGCCCGCGCATCTGGGCGGCGCGTGTCCCCGCCTCGCGGGAGTAGGCAAACACGCCCAGTCGTTCAAAACGCACTTTGCGCACAAAGTCCACCAGCGCGGCAAACCGCGCTTCCGTCTCACCCGGAAATCCTACGATGAAGGTGGTGCGGAGCGCAATCCCCGGGATGCCGGCGCGGATGCGGGCGAGCAAATCTTCGATGTACGCCCGGGAGGTTTCGCGCCGCATGCGCTCGAGCATGACCTCGTGAATGTGCTGGAGGGGCATGTCGGCGTAGCGGGCCACTTTGGGGCAGTCGGCGATGGTCTGAATCAGTTCCTCCGTCCAATGCGCCGGATGGGTGTAGAGGAGGCGTATCCAGAAATCCCCCTCGAGGGCGTTCAGCGCCCGCAGGAGCGCGCACAAGTCCGGCGTCTCCGCCGCCGCCGCCGTGGCCGCCCGCCGCCAGTCGCGCCCGTAGTAAGTGGTGTCCTGCGAAATCAGGTTCAGCTCCCGGCAGCCTTCGGCCACCAACTGGCGGGCCTCCTGGACCACGTCCTCCAGCGGACGGCTCCGGTAGCTGCCGCGCAGGCGGGGAATGATGCAAAAGCTGCACGGGTGATTGCAGCCCTCGGCAATTTTGACATACGCAAAATGGCGTGGCGTGAGCCGGAAACGCGGCGTGGCATAATCGGGAATGTAGCGCGGGCGCAAATGCACCTGCACGGCGGGCGGGGGCGGCGCCAGAGTTACCCTGGTGGGAGGCCGGCGGCCGTGCCGGTCTTCGGCGGGCTGGCGGATTTCGGCCCGGGCTTCGGCGGGTTCGCCGGCGCCCAGCTCGGCCAGGCGCGCCAGGAGCTGCTGGCGATTGGCGCGGCGCGGGGTGGTGGCCAGTTGGGCGGCCCGATGGCGCAGGGCCTGCTGCACCAGCTCGGCCACCTGGGCCACCTGGTCCACGCCCATGAACACATCCACCTCCGGCAGCAGGCGCGGCAATTCTTCGCGATGCCGCTGCGGGAGGCAGCCGGAGACAATGAGTCCCTGGGCGGGGCGGAGGCGGTCGCGCTGGGCGGCGTATTCGAGGATGGTGTCCACGCTTTCCTCCTGGGCGGCGTCAATAAAGGAGCAGGTGTTGATAATCAGCACATCCGCCCGGGCGGGGTCATTGGTGATGCTCATGCCCGCTCCCAACAACGCGCCCAGCATGATTTCCGCGTCCACCAGGTTTTTGGCGCACCCCAGCGAGACCAAGCCCACCGCCGGCGCCGGATTGGAGGCCAGCTCATTCATGGCGCATAGAATGTCCCCGAAAACCCGCGGGCGCAACGCCTGGCCGTGCATGGCATGGGGGGGAAAAGGGGAAAATGGCGCCGGCGGGATGCATCATTTGCCGCGGGGCGGCCGGGCCGGGGGGTTGGTGGACGGCAAGGGCAAATACAAATCCCGGGCATCCGGGCGGGGCTGGTACATGGCGGGTTTCAGCGGGGCCAGCGGGTCGGTGTTTTTGTAGCGCCACCAGACCCGGTATCCCCACGCCGCCGCCACCACCAGGACGGCGCCCACGAGCACGGGCAGCACAATGCCCCAGTGCACGCGGGAAAATTGCAGCATCAGCACATCCACCCACGTGCGGGGGACGTTGGTCAGCGGGGGCGGCTCCTTGAACTTCTCGGTTTGCTGCAGCTCGGCCTCGAGGTCGGCCATGATGGCGGACTCCTCCAAATGCAGGAGCCGGGCGATGCTGCGCACAAAGCCGCGAATGTACACCGGCGCCACAAAGACGTCGTAATTACCCTCTTCCAGCGCGCGGATGTGATCCGTGCGGATCTTGGTGGCCTCCGCCACATCGTGCACGGTCAGCTTGCGGGCTTCGCGCGCGGTTCGCAATTGTTCAGCCACGGACGGCATGCAATGCCGCACCTTACCCCAGCCCGCGGCTTTTTGACAATGGCCGATTTGCCCGCGGCCCCGCCTGCAAGCGCCAGGCCTTCCCTGCCCGGCCGGGCGCGGGGCGCGAAAAAGATTTGCTTTCCCGTGGCGGAACGTACATTAAGTCCGGCTTTGTCATAAAAAACATAACATGAAAGAAAAACGCCACAGCCGTTATCGTGAAGACTTGAGCGACATGCCCGACTGGCTCAAGAAAAAGAAATGCCCGCATCGGGACCGCTACCTTTCCGGCAAGCGCATTTTGCCCAAGAACCTCACCGGCAAGGAGTCGGTGGAGTACCTGGTGGACGAAGTGTTTCTGGCCTACAACTCGGCGCGGCTCAAGGAAGGGTGCCAGTTGTTTGTGCAAAAGATGCTCGAGCCGGAGGTGACCATCGGGATGAGCCTCTCGGGGGCGCTCACGCCGGCGGGGCTGGGTTGCTCGTGCATCATCCCGTTGATTAAGGCGGGGTTTGTGGACTGGATTGTGTCCACCGGCGCCATTTTGTACCACGACATGCACTTTGCGCTGAACTTCCCGGTGCGGGTGGGCAGCTTCAAGCTGGACGACACCGAGCTGCGGCAGAATGACATTGTGCGCATTTATGATGTGCTCATCGGCTACAGCGACTGTCTGATGGCCACCGATGAAATTCTGCGTTCCATTCTGATTCAGCCGGAGTTTCAAAAGGAGATGGGCACGGCCGAGCTGCATTATCTGCTGGGCCGGTACTGCGCGGAATGGGAGCGCAAGGCGGGTTTGAAGGACGTGTCGGTGCTGGCGGCGGCGTACCGTGCCGGCGTGCCGTGCTACACCTCCTCGCCGGGCGATTCCACCATCGGCATGAACGTGGCCGGGGTGGAGCTGCGCGGCAACAAGCTGCGCATCAATCCCTCGATTGACGTGAACGAGACCACGGCGTTTGTGCTCGCGGCCAAGCGCTCGGGGGGCAAGAGCGGCGTGGTGTTGTGGGGCGGCGGCAGCCCGAAGAATTTCATGTTGCAGACCGAGCCGCAAATCCAGGAAGTGCTGCGCATCAAAGAATACGGGCAGGATTATTTCTTCCAGATTACGGACGCGCGCCCGGATACCGGCGGGTTGTCCGGCGCCACGCCCAGCGAGGCGGTGAGCTGGGGCAAGGTGGACCCGGACCGGCTGCCCGACGCGGTGGTGTGCTACACGGATACCACCATCGCCATGCCCCTCTTCACACATTACGCGCTGGCCAAGCACAAGCCGCGCAAACTGCGCCGGCTGTATGACCAGCGCGCCACCATGGTGAAGGCGCTCACCCGCGAGTACTTCAAACACAACAAGGTGAAGATGCTCGACGGCAGCGACCCGGTGCTGGATTAGGCTGCCAGCGGGCCGGCGCGCGCGGAGGGGATGTCCCGGTGGCGTGGGCGGGCGGGGAAGCCCGCCTGCCAGGGGTGCGGTGTGCCCGGGCGCCTGCGCGATGCTCGGCCGCGAGTCCGCCGGATTTGATTCCAGGCGCAGGGAGTCTTTGGTATAAAAAGATACATGCGCGTCAGGCACAGTGAGAGGCCCGGGCCTTGTGAACGAGGAAGGCTGAGTCCCGCCCTGTTGGTGGCGGTGGTGTCGGCGGTGGTGATGGGGTTGCTGGTGTGGCAGCTCCTGCGGGCGCCGGCTTCCGCGCTTCCGGGCGGCCCGCCGCTGGTGGTGTATTGCGCGGCGGGGTTGAAGCCGCCAGTGGAGGAGCTCGCGCGCGAATACCAAAAGCTCTACGGCGTGCCGGTGCAACTTCAATTTGGGGGCTCGCAGACGATGCTGGCGGCGCTGGAGGTGGCCCGGCGGGGCGATTTGTACCTGCCGGGGGATGATTCATACATCCAACTGGCGCGGGAGAAAGGTCTGGTGGCCGAAACAATCCCGCTGGCCAGGATGCAGGTGGTGCTGGCGGTGCGCCGGGGCAATCCCAAGAACCTGCGCAGCTTGGCGGATTTGCGCGCGCCCACGGTCAGCCTGGCGCAGGCGAGTGCCGAAGCGACGGCGGTGGGGCGGTTGACGCAGCAGGCGCTGCAAAAAGCGGGCCATTGGGAGGCCGTGGCCGGGCGCACGCGCGTCTATAAACCCACGGTGAATGACGTGGCCAACGATATCAAGCTGGGGACGGTGGATGCCGGGTTTATTTTTGACGCGTTGCTGGCGCAGTATCCGGAGCTGGAGGCCGTGCCGGTGCCGGAGCTGGCGGAGTGCCGGGCGCAGGTGGTGGTGGGGGTGTTGACGGCGAGCCAGCAGCCCACGGCGGCCTTGCGGTTTGCGCGTTACCTGGCGGCGCGGGACCGGGGCGCGCCGGTTTTGGCCCGACATGGATACCGGGCGGAAGGCGGGGACCCCTGGAGCGAAACGCCGGAGCTGACGTTGTACGCTGGCGCCATGTTGCGGCCGGCCATAGAAAAGACCATTCAGGAGTTCGAGCAGCGGGAGGGCGTGAAGGTCAACCGCATTTACAACGGTTGCGGCATTCTGGTGGCCCAGATGAAGGCCGGCCAGCGGCCGGATGCCTATTTTGCGTGCGATAAATCCTTTCTGACGATGGTGGAGGACTTGTTTGAGCCGGGCGAGGACATCTCGTCCAACCCCATCATCATCCTGGTGCCCAAGGGCAATCCGAAAGGCATCCGCGAGCTGCGGGATTTGGGGCGGCCCGGCTTGCGGGTGGGGGTGGCGCACGAGCAGCAAAGCACGCTGGGCGCGTTGACGCGCCGGATGCTGCTCGCCCACGGCCTCTATGAGCTGATTCGGCCCAATGTCAAAGTGGAGTCGGCCACGGGTGATTTTCTGGTCAACCAGTTGCGCGCCGGCTCGCTGGATGCCGTGATTGTGTACGTGAGCAACGGCGCGCTGGTGGCCCACGAAACAGAGTCCCTGCCCATTGCGCTCCCGGAGGCGTTTGCCATCCAGCCCATGGCGGTGGGGAAACAGGCGCGTTACCCGCAACTGGCCGCCCGACTGCACGAGCGCATTCGCGCGGCGGAGTCGCGGCAGCGTTTTGTGGAGCTGGGATTTGGCTGGCGGCTGGGGCCCCATCCGGTGGAGCCGAAGATGCCGCCGCCCCCGCCGCCCGGGCCCTGAATGAGGGGCGCCGGCGGGCGGCAGGTTTTTCTGGGCGCTTGAGCCGCACGGGCGGTGCGGTATAATAAGAGGCAGCGTATGCCAATTTACGAATTTCATTGCGAAAAGTGCGGCAAGGACAGCGAGATTCTGGTGCGTTCGACGCAATGGCAGGGCGCGCTCTGCCCCCATTGCGGCTCGACGCGCCTGAGCAAGAAACTTTCGGTGTTTGCCTCGGCCACGGCCGGGACCAGCAGCAGCAGCAGCTCCAGCGAGGGCGGCTGTGGCGGCGGCGGGTGCGCGTGCGCCTGCCGCGGGGGCGCCCACCATCATTAAAGCAAAAAGGCTGGCCCGGCGCGGGCGCCGGGCGTAAGCTCTGCGGGTGATGCCCCCAGCGGACAGCAGTGGCGGTGAGACGGCCCCGGCCGTGGTGCTCATCGTGGAGGATGATGACATCATCCGCGATTTGCTGTGTTCGCTGGTGCGGCAGATGCATTTGACGCCGCTGCCGGCCTGCAACGGGCTGGAGGCACTGGAGGCGCTGGAGTTTCAGCGGTTTGACTTGGTGCTGCTGGACCTCGCCATGCCGGAGTTTGACGGCTACGACGTGCTCCAGCGCATCAAGAATGATTTGCGCCTGCGGCGGGTGCCGGTCATTGTGCTGTCAGGGATGACGGATGTGGACACGGCCATTCGCTGCATTGAGATGGGGGCGGATGATTTTCTGACCAAGCCGATTCAAACCACGCTGCTGAAGGCACGCATTCGGACCTCCTTGCAGCACAAGCGGCTCTATGACATGGAGGCGGATTTTCTGCGGCGGCTCGAACAGGAGCAGGAGCGCAGCGAGCGGCTGCTGCTCAACGTGCTGCCGTCCTCCATTGCCCAGCGGCTCAAGGAGGGAGAGGACCACATTGCGGAGCATTTCCCGGAGTGCACGGTGATGTTTTCCGATTTGGTGGGGTTCAGCCGCCTGGCCAACCGCATCACGCCGGCGGAGCTGGTGCAGGTGCTCAACACCATCTTCAGCGCCTTTGACCAACTGGCGGACCGCCACGGGCTGGAGAAAATCAAGACCATTGGCGACGCCTACATGGTGGTGGGCGGCGTGCCCAACCCGCGGCCGGACCACCCGGAAGCGGTGGCGGAAATGGCGCTGGACATGCAGGAGCTGATGCGCACCATGCACATGCACACCGGGCATTTGTTGCAAATGCGCATCGGCATCCACACGGGGCCGGTGGTGGCGGGCATCATTGGGACGCGCAAGTTTTCGTATGATTTGTGGGGGGAAACGGTGAACATTGCCAGCCGCCTGGAATCCAGCGGCCGCCCCGGCTCCATCCAGGTGAGCGCCGCCACCGCGGAGCGGTTGCAGCACAAATACCAGTTTGCCTCGGCCGGCACAGTGGAGGCCAAAGGCATCGGGCCGGTGCCGGCTTATTTGCTCCTGGGCCGGCTGGGCGCGGGCGCCTGACCGGCAGCGGCCTCCGCGGCGGCCGGCAGCGCATTGGTGGCGGGCGTCAAGCTGACCAGACCAATGGTTTCGCCGTCCACAAAACAGCCTGAACCCCAGCCCATTTGCGGGAGCCATACGCCTTGGAAAACCGTGCTTTTGCGGGTGGTGGGATGGGTGAACGCGCCTTCAAAGAGGCCGTGTTCGGGGTCCAGGCGAAACTCCATTTTTTCGTACGCAGCCAGGGCAAAGCGGGGGCGGCCGCGTTCATCCCATTCCAGGACACTGCCCAAGGTTTCGGGTAGTTGGCCGCCCGTGAAGGCCAGCACCGCCTGGGGGGCCGTCCACGCGGGACGCCCCGGGCGCGACGGCTCTGCGCGCTGGCCGCAAACAATCAACAGCCCGGCGGCGCCGGCGGGAAGCAGCTTGTCTTTGGGCGAGGGTGGCTTGAACCACGCGAGCTGGCCGGTCAGCGGCGGGTTTTTCTGGGGGTCCCACTGGCACCAGCCCAGCAAGGCGCCGCGCCCGCCGTAGAGTGGCAGATACACCGGACAATGGCCATCCTCGCCGAGCACGGTTTTGGCTTCCAGGGGCGTGCCGTCCGGCAGCCGTCCGGCGAGGGTCACCTGATGGGGCGGGGCAAGGCGCAGGAGAAGCCAGCCGTCACCCTGGACTTGCGGGGGAAGATTACGGGGGACGAGGGCGGCGGTGTAAGCGCCGGCGGCGAGGCCTTCCGGCAGGCGGCGGGCGGCGCGGCGGGCGGTGAGGGGTGAAGTCCATTCGCCATCGCGCACCCAGCCCAGAAGCGCCTGCGGGGGGGCGCCGGGCATCTGGTAGGTCAGGCTGAGTTCAAAGGCCAGAGTGGTTTCGCCGGAGCGCGCCAGCAACTGGCGGGCGCGGCCGTCGGCATCGAATTGGCCGCGGAGCACGTGCGCCTGGCCGCTCCACCACAAGCGCCCCTGGTAGTGTCCTTCGGTGTCCACCTCGAATTGGGCCAGTCCGCTGTTGTCGAGCCCGACGGCGGAGGGGACCCAGGCTAGGCCGGCATAGGCGCCCTGGCGCTCCACAAAGGGGCCGGGTTCAAACACCGCTTCCAAGGTCATGTTGGAGCGCAGCAGCAGATGCAGCTCGGCATCGGAAGAGGTCACGCTGCCGCGCCAGCCGGCAAAGCGGTGTCCCGGATTGGCGCGGGCCTGCAGGCTGAGGGTTTTGCCGGCGGTGTATTTGCGGCCGCGGGTGTCGGGCGTGACGGTGCCCGCGCCGGAGACAGTCACTGTGACGGCCAGGCTGGGGCGTTCGGGGGTCTCGGCCGGCGGCGCGTCGGGGGCTTCTTTCGGGGCGGTGGTTTTGGGGACGAAATTGGCGATGAGCACGAGGTTGCTGCGCATCACAAATTCCAGCGTGGTTTTTTCGGAGTTCACGCCGCCGGTCCAGCGGGCAAAGGTCCAGCCGCGCTCGGGTTTGGCGGTGAGGGTGTAAGTGCGGCCAATCTCAAGGAGGTCCCGCGAGAGGTTGGGCGTGACCTCGCCCTGGCCGACGATTTGGAGCAGGAGGGGGCTGGCCAGGACGTATTCGCATTGCACCTCCACCCAGTCGGAGACCAGCCCGGCCAGGTCCACGGCGCGCACGCGCACGCGATGGGCGCCGGGTGTGACTTGCTGGCGGATGGTCCACTCGCCCAGACCTTCGGCGGCCTGCAAATCGTTTTGGTCCAGTTGATATTCAACGCGGGCGAGTCCTTCATTATCGCGCGCGGTGCCGGTGATGACCAGCAGGGGGTTGGTGAGGCGCACGCGCGGCTCGGGCGAGCGCAGGTTGATTTTGGGCGGGGTGCGGTCATTGCGGATGCGCTCGGCGGGCGGGCGCTGTGGGGGAGTCAGCGGCTTCACCACCACGGTTTGGTTGCTGAGGATTAACTCGCGCGGGGTGCTGGTGATGTCCGTAAATCGAATGGGCGGCGGCGCGGCACGATTGGTGAAGGTGGGCTGCCGGACGGGCGGCAGGATGATTTCCGGTTCTGCTTCGGGCGGGGGCGGCGGGGGCGGCAGTGTGGCCGCGACGGCGGGGGGCCGGCCTTCCGGGGCCAGGGAGCCGGTGCGCCGGACGTTGGCCCGGAAGAGCGGCCAGGGGGTGGCTGCCAGGCCGGCATCGGCCTGCACGGCGTAGAAACGCCCGTCCCATCCGCCAAAATAGAGCACGCCATTGGTGGTGAGGAGCGGCGAGGTGCTGATGGCGTCGGGCGTGGTGATGGCCCATTTTTTGCGGCCCTGGGCGTCCAGGGCGTAAAAGCGTCCATCATAGGAGCCAAAGTAAATGGAGCCATCGGCGGCCAGGGCGGGTGTGCTGCGAATCCAGCCTTCGGTGGCAAACTCCCACAAGACACGGGCCTCCTGAGAAACGGCGCGCAGTTTGCGGTCATCGGAGCCGAAGATGACGATGCCGTTGGTGGCAATCACCGGCGAGCCGCGCACCGGGCCGCCGGTGCGGACTTCCCAGAGCCGCTCGCCGAAGGGGCTGACGGCGTGGAGGTATTGGTCGTTGCTGCCAAAATAGACATTGCCCTGCGCGTCAATCGCCGGGGAGGAGCCAATTTTATCGCCGGTGTCCACGTACCAGCGGCGCGAGCCGTCCGGATTGACGGCGTAGAAATTGGTGTCATAAGACCCGAAATAGATGACGCCCGCGGCGCTGATGGCGGGGGAGGAGACGATGTTGCCATTGGCGGGAAATTCCCATTTGCGAAAGCCGGCGGGTTCAATGGCAAACAAGGTGCCAAACACCGAACCAGCATACAACATGCCCTGCGGCCCCAAGGCGGGCGAGCTGACGTAGCCGCTGCCGGGCATGACGCGCCATTTCTCCCGGCCATCGGGCAGCAGCGCGTAAATCAGGCGGTCGGTGCCGGCGAGGTAAATGGTGCCTTCGGGCCCCACCACGGGCGTGGCGGCCAGGGCGCCGGCCGCGCGGAATTCCCATTTTTTCTGGCCGTCCGGCCGCAGGGCGTACAGGGCGCCATTGTCCGCGCCGAAATAGAGGGTGCCGTCCGGCCCCAGGGCGGCGGAGGATTGGATTTTCACGCCCACCGGAAAGGTCCACAAGATTTCCCCCGGCGCGGCGGCGGGCAGGGACATGGCGCCGAGGGCAAGGAGCATTCCGGTCACCACATTCAGGCGGCAACGACGGACGAAAAGCATATAACGATGGCTCATGAGCTGACCCGGTTGTGTTACCAATCCCTGCCTATCCAAACCAGCGTGCCGACGGGCAGCAAGTCAAAAAGCAGGAGCAGGTCATCGGCGCCCAGGTGGATGCATCCATGCGAGGCGGGGCGCCCCAGGGCCAGCGGGTCGCTGAAACCGTGGAGGTAGATGTAGCGGCGGAAACTGTCCACGCGGCCGCCTTGATTGAAGCCCGGCTCCAGGCCGGCCAGCCAGAGGATGCGATGCACGATGCGCGCCTGGGGTTGTCCCTGCCAGGTGTAACCGCACATTTGGCGGGCCTTGAACACGGCGCCGGGCGGCCAGCCGCCGCCGATTTTGGCGGCGACACGGTGAAGGCCCAGCGGGGTTTGCTGCGAGTTTTCCTGCTGGCCCACGCCAAAGCGCGAAGTGGAGATGAGCATTTCCCGCACCAGCGCCACGGCCGGGCGCGGTGCGGCGCTGTGGCGCCAGGGCAGGCGCACGAAAAGGCGCAGACGCTGGCGCTGCACGCTGACGGCCAGCGCGTACTCCGTGAGGAGCACGCCGCGCCGTTCACAGGCCCGCTCGAAGGCGGCTGGCAGACGGCATAAAGCGGGCGGGTTCATGCTTCCAACAGGGCCACCGCGGCGGCGTATTGCGTGGTGTGGGTGAGGCTCACCAGGACCTGGCGCCCGCCGCGGCTGGCCAGCAGGACCAGGCCCTCCTCGTGGAGCGTGATGAACGGCTCGCCGGAAGGCCGGCGTTGCACTTCAATGGCGTGCCAGCTCAATTGGGAGCCGATGCCGGTGCCGAATGCCTTGGAGACGGCCTCCTTGGCGGCAAAGCGCGCAGCCAGATGCGGGCCGGGGTGTTTGAAGCTCAGGCAGTACTCGATTTCCGCCGGCCGCAGGATGCGGTTGAGGAAACGCTCGCCAAAGCGCTGGTAGGACTGCTCGATGCGGGCGACTTCAATGATGTCTATGCCCACGCCCAAAATCATGCGGCCCCGCCTCCTGCCGGATAGTCTCGCATGAGGGCCAGCATTTCCTGAACGGCGGCCGGCAGTCCGACCATCACGGCGCGGCTGATGATGCTGTGGCCGATGTTGAGCTCGACCAGATGCGGGACGCGGTACAGGTCCCGCAGGTTTTGGTAGTGGATGCCGTGGCCGGCGTTGACGCGCAGGCCGGCCTGGTGGGCCAGCTCGGCAGCCTGGCGCAGGCGCTCGACTTCCACGGCGCGCGCCGCGGGGTCGGGCCAGGCCTCGGCAAAGGCGCCGGTGTGCAGCTCAATGAATTGTGTTCCCGTGCTGGCGGCGGCCTCCACCTGGACGGGGTCCGGCGCAATAAAAAGGCTGACCTCGATGCCGGCCTCGTTCATGCGCTGGCGGGTTTCGCGGATGGCCTCCCGTTGTCCCGCCACGTCCAGGCCGCCCTCGGTGGTGATTTCCTGGCGGCGCTCGGGGACGATGCAGACGATGTCCGGTTTGAGGCGCAGGGCGATGCCAATAATCTCCGGGGAGTTGGCCATTTCCAGGTTCAGGCGGGTGGTGACGATTTCGCGCAATTTCCAGACGTCCCGGTCCTGGATGTGGCGGCGGTCTTCGCGCAAATGGGCGGTGATGCCGTGCGCCCCCGCCTGCTCGCACAAGCGGGCGGCCTCCACGGGGTCGGGCTCGCCGTGGCCGCAGCCCCGGTAGCGGGCCTCGCGCACGGTGGCCACGTGGTCAATGTTAACGCCGAGTTTGAGCATGAGACTATTGGGCGGACGGGGCCTTGGGGGGCGGTTTTTGCAATTTGCCAAAATCAGGCGGCTGCCCCCACAGGTCCAGCGCCCGCGCCAGCAGGTTCAATTCAAATCCGGTCAGCCCCACCGGCCCGCGCCGCACGAAATTCATTTTTTGGGGCGAGACAAAGGTGATTTCGGTGACCGTGTTGCCCAACAGCGGCGCGGCGGCCTGAAGCCAGGTCTGCCCCGGCAAATTGGCCGGAACCTGGCGGACGTGGCTGAACAAGGGGAGCAATTGGAACCATTGCCGCCAACTGTTCAGCCGCTGCTCGGTGATTTCCCAACTGTAATACACCAGGTTGGGCCGGTTGCTCACCTGTGCAAACAGCTCCGGCGGCGGGTTGGTGCTGGTGGCGGGGGCGGGAAACATTTGCACCCAGACAAACTCGCCTTCGGGCGTGCGCGTGGCCTTGAGGAGGGGGGACATCAGCGGCAGGCCCTGCCACAGGAGCTCCGCGCGGTTGCTGACCCAGAAAAAGTCGCCCACTTTGCTGCCGCCGATAATCTGGTAAGCCACCGGCGGCAGTTTGTTGGCCAGCCGCGTCACCGTGTTGGTGGCGTCCTCCAGCCGCGCCGCCGCCTGCACCAGCAACGGCATGCCGGACTGGCTCCAGCCGTACACCTGATTGGGCGCGTTTTTTAGTTCGAGGCCCTGGAACCAGCGCGTCTTGCTGAGCCACGGGGCCACGCCGTTGGCGGCGGTGAAACTGACCAGCGGCTCGCGAATAAGCGGCCGCGGGACACGCCACGGCTCCGGTTTCCACGCCACGGGGCGCGCAAACTGCAAGGTGCCCTGCACGCGGACATCCTCCCCTTTGCTGGAAAACTCCAGCTCCACCTCCGGCCAGTCGGCCTCCACCGGCAAGCCGAGGGCGGGGGCGAGGGCCTGGCCGTTGAACCGGGCGTACAACCAGGTTTCCGCCGACAAAGCCGGGGCCTTGCCGGCTTTGATTTGGGCCAGGCATTGCTTCACGGCGGCGGCGGCCTGCGGTCCGCCGGCGGCCACCAGCCAGGAGCCTTCCTCACTGGAGGCCAGTTTGGCGCCGGGAGCCTTCTGCAGGGCGTCCAGGGTTTGTTTCCATGCGGCGCGCCGTTCTGCCGGCAGGCGGAGGGCCACCAAAGTTTGCCGCTGGGCAGCCGCGCCCTTGATTTCCAGCAGCCCGCCGTATTGCCACCAGTCATTCACCAACGGGCGCAGTTGAGGCGCGGCATTGGTGGCGATGCCCAGATTGAAAATTTCCGGCCCCAGAAGGGCCACCTTGGCTGCCACGTCCTCCTGCCATTGCCGGGCGGAGGGCAGGGCTTCCGCTTTCAGCAAGCGGCTGCCGGCCGCCATTTTTTGCAAGGCCTGCACACCGGCGAAATGCGCCTGCACGAGGAAAGTTTCCGCCGCGCTGGCGGAAGCCACACTGCCGGCCAGCCACACGGCCCCGGCAGCCATCGCCGCAAACAGAGATTTCATCATAAATACGGCCTGTTCATGCCAAAAAACGGCGGGCAACGCAATCAAATTGCCGGGGCGGAGCGGTGGACGGACACCCGCGGGCGGGACGTGATGGGTGCGGGGAGGCCAAGGACCCGGCGGTGGCATGGAATTGCCTTGCCGCAGGGGGCGCGGTTCAGGGAAAGTTTGCGGCGGTGAGGTCATGGGTGAGGCATTAACAGTATTGGTGGCGAGTGATTTTCATTACGCCGGACCCACCGAGAGGCGGCGCCGCGGTTACGAAAGCCGCGGGCTGCGGCCTTGGTGGATGCGGTGGTATGTGCGGGCGTATTACCGCTGGGTCTGGATGGCCGATTTGACCGCGCATTATGTGCAGTTGCGCCAATTCCTGCATCTGGCGCCGCCGGCGGACTGGCTCATCGTGAACGGGGATTATTCCTGCGATTCCGCCTTTTTGGGGGTGATGGAGGAGGGGGCGTTTGAGAGCGCGTCCCAATGTCTGGCGCAGTTGCGGCAACATGCAGGCGAGCGGTTTGCCGCGACCATCGGCGACCATGAGCTGGGCAAGCGCCGGCTGGGGGGGGATTTGGGCGGGCTGCGGGCGGAGAGTTTTCGGCGGGCGGTTGAGGGTTTGGGATTGAAGCCGTTTTGGGAGCTGCGGTTGGGGCGGTATGTGTTGATGGGGGTGACTTCCACGCTGCTAGCCTTGCCGGTGTATGGGCGGGAGGGGCTGGCGGAAGAATTGCCGCAATGGCAGGCGTGGCGGGCGGAGCATTTGGAGGCCATTCGGGCCGCGTTTCGAGGGTTGCGGGCGGGCGAGCGGGTGTTGTTGTTTTGCCATGACCCGACGGCGCTGCCGTTTCTGTTGGAAGAACAGGCGGTGGCGGCGCGATTGAATCAGGTGGAGCACACCATCATTGGGCATTTGCACACACCGGTGGTCTTCCGGGCCAGTGGCTGGCTGGCGGGAATGCCGGAAGTGCGGCACTTGGGCAACGTGCCCCGGCGGTTAAGCTCCGCCCTGCGTCGCGCCCAGGACTGGCAGCCATTCAACGTGGTCTTGTGCCCTTCCATCGCGGGGACGCAGTTGTTCAAGGATGGTGGATTTTTAACGCTGCAACTCCATCCCGGCGCGGAAGCGCCATTGCGGATTCAACGGCATCGGCTGCCGTGGCTTACGGCGCAATCGGCGCATTGAGCAACGGCCGGCTGGTGGTGTTGGTGAGGGGGGTGGCGGGCGCGGCGGGGTCCAGGATTTGCTGTTCAAGGGCCGGGGGGAGGTTGGGACGAGGGCGCAAGGTGTAACGCACGCGGCGGGTTTCCAAGGGCAGTCCGGAGGCATCTTTTTTGATAATTAACTCACCGTTAGCGTTAAAGTCCTCACTAATGCCGCCGCGCCAGCGGGTCCAACCGGTCAATTTCCCGCTATTGTCATAATGGTATTCATCCCGCCACGAGCGCGCCGACACTACCATGGGGTCCGCATAGTTGCCCGGTTCAAATTCGCCGGTGTAGGTAATGGAGCGGATGCGGCCCTGTTCGTCATAAACGCGCTCCTGATTATCCGGACAGTACCAGGTGATGAAGGCGGGGGCGGAAAGATGCACGCCGTTATCGGCAAAGACGCCAACATCCACCCGGTTGGCGGCCATGCCCGGGGGGCCGGCGATGGGAAAGCGCGGGTGCCAGTCCACTTGAATTTCGGCGCGGCTGCCCTGGGCGTCGAAGGTGCGCAGGCGGACTTTGCGGGGGTCGCCCTGCAAAAGCACCCAGTGGAAGCGCAGGGGTCGCTGGCTGACATCGCGGCTGCCGGAGGCATTGACCAGCATGGCGCGGCGCAGTTGGGTGGAGCGCATGACGCGGGCAATGGCGGCCACAGTGGTGAATAATTCCTCGCTGTCCACCGGCTCAAAGAAGTCGCGGTTGGGGAGGGGCTTGTCTTCTTTTTCCACGCGCAAGATGACCACCGGCGGCAGGCTCTCGGGCCGGAGCTCGTGGGCCAGGGTGACCATGCGTTTGGGGTCCAGGTGTTTGGCGTCAAACACCGGCGGATGGGCCTTGCCGGAAAGGTAGTCCTCACGGCTGTTCACGTTATTGAGACTGCGGCGCAATAGATACTGAATGGTGGGGGCGATGAGACCGCGAGTGGTCAGTCCTTGTTTTACTTCCGGCTGAAAGGCGGCCAGCGTGGCGGCCACCGCCTGTAAAAACGGCTGGTCTGACCCGCTGGAGCCTAGTGAGGTGATGACGTAGGGGGTGTTGGCGGGGAAAACGTCCCCATACCCGCCTTCGCGGCCATCGGGTAATTTGCCGTTGTGGCCCGGCTGGTAATCGCGATGGCTGGGGTAGAAGTAGATTTGGTTGGCAAAGTACTGGGCGGGCAGCAGGCTCAAGGGGCCGGGGGAGGTGTAGGCGGCGCGGGTCATGCTGCGCCAGAAAGGCCCCATGACGGAGGCCACGGAGGCATTGCCGATGACCACGCCTCCTTGGAGCATAAGGTGGGCGGCAATGCCCCAGTGCAATTCCAGGGCTTTGGCTTCGGGGGCGTATTCGACATAGGTCAATTGGGGGAACAACTCACGCGGCAGATTGGAATGGTCGCCATCGCGGTTGTCGTAGAGGTCGCCGCCGTTTCCGGCGGCAGTGCCGGCGGCCCACCATTGGCGGAGCAAATCGCCGGCTTCATGTTTCCATTGGGTGATGGGCAGGTTGGTGACGGCGGCGGGGTTGAGTTTGAATTCGGCGCGGAAAAGGCCGGATTGAGCGGCGGCGGTATTGGCATCGCTGACCCAAGCCACCCCGTTGGAGGGCACAGCCGGAGTGGGCCGGTACCACGCAATCAAGGGGCGGGTGCGCCGGGCGCGCTCCAGTATGGCCTTGAAGCGGGGGTCGGGCCGGAGGTTTTCCCAGTCGGGGTCGCGCTCAATGTGGAGGGCATCGTTGAAGCCGCGCTCCACGGCGGCTTCCAGCAGGGCAAAGGCTTCATGGGTCAGGCCGGCCCGGGAGCGGAGGCAGCCGAGGTTGTAAAAACCATGGGAGTAGTAGGGAAGATCATTGGTAAGCTGGCGGCAGAGTTTTTCGGCCTGAGCAAAGTCCTCTTTTTGCAAGGCTTGGGCCAGTTGGCGTTCCAGCGGGGCGGCTTTCTGCCGCAGGGCGCCCATCAGGCTCAGGAGGCCGGGCGGCATTTCTGGCGGCAAGGAAGTCTCCAGGGGCGCGGCCAGCGTCCCGCACACGATGCCCAACCCCAGGCCAAGGAGCAGGGTTATTCGCAGGCCGGCATGCAAGGTGTGATGCGACATTGGGGAAACATTACCTGAGAATCCCCCGGCCCGCCAACCTTCCTGAAGCAGGGAAGGGACAAGGGGGCTGAGCGGGCTGGGGTTGCATTGGCGGCAAGGCACGGCATGTTAAGCGCATGGCAAAGACACTTTCGACCATGGTGGAGTTGGGCACGCCAGCGCCGGATTTCCGGTTGCCGGACCCGGCCGGCCGGTATTATGCGCTGAGCGATTTTCAGGCGGCGCCGGTGCTGCTGGTCATGTTTCTGTGCAATCACTGCCCCTATGTCAAACACATCCGCCATGCGCTGGCCGGGCTGGTGCGGGAGTTTCAATCCCGGGGCGTGGCGGCGGTCGGGATTAACGCCAACGATGTCACGGCCTATCCCGAAGACAGCCCGGCGCGGATGGCTGAAGAGATGGCGGCGGCGGGTTACACTTTTCCCTATCTCTTCGATGAGTCGCAGGCGGTGGCCAAGGCTTATCGGGCGGCGTGCACGCCGGATTTCTTTGTTTATGACCGGCAGCGGCGGTTGTTTTACCGGGGGCAGTTTGATGACAGCCGCCCGCGGGTGGAGCATCCGCTGCCGGTGACGGGGCAGGATTTGCGGGCGGCTCTGGAGGCCGCGCTGGCCGGACATCCGCCCCCTGCCGTGCAGAAGCCCAGCCTGGGTTGCAACATCAAGTGGAAGCCGGGCAACGAGCCGGATTATTTCAAGATTTAAGCGGCGGCGCGCTGGTGTTTCCCGCCCACGGGCAGGAAGGGCGGAGGGCGCCGGTGGAGGGTGTCCCGTCCGGGGGGGCTGGGGGGGCGGGGGAATTAACATTGACAGGCGGGACGGGCTGCGGGATTTTTTGCGTCCCTAACTATGGGAAAAACAGCAAAAAAGCGTGCGGGCCAATCCACGCGCCGGGCTGAGCCACCGATTTCTGTGGTGACGGGTGGGGCCGGTTTTTTGGGGTCGCATTTGGTGGATTATCTACTTTCAAAAGGTCATAAAGTAATCGCCATAGATAATCTGGTAACCGGGACGGTGGAAAATATTGCCCACCTGGCGGGGCACGAGCGGTTTCGTTTCATCAAGCAGGACGTCACGGAGTATCTGTATCTGCATGAGCCGGTGGATTACGTATGGCATTTTGCGTCGCCGGCCAGTCCGGTGGATTATCTGGAGCTGCCGATTCAGACCTTGAAGGTTGGCTCGCTGGGGACGCACAAGGCGCTGGGGCTGGCCAAGGCCAAGGGGGCACGTTTCCTGCTTGCCAGCACCTCGGAAATCTACGGTGACCCCCTGGTGCATCCGCAGACTGAAGAGTACTGGGGCAACGTGAACCCGGTGGGGTTGCGGGGGTGTTACGATGAGAGCAAGCGTTTTGCCGAGGCCATGACGATGGCGTATCACCGGGAACATGGGGTGGAGACGCGGATTGTGCGGATTTTCAACACGTACGGCCCGCGGATGCGGATGAATGACGGGCGGGTGGTGCCGGCGTTCATCAGCCAGGCGTTGCAGGGGCGGCCCCTGACGGTGTTTGGGCGGGGGACGCAGACGCGGAGCTTTTGTTATTGCAGTGATTTGATTGAAGGGATTTACCGGTTGATGATGAGCGAGCATGCGGAGCCGGTGAACATCGGCAACCCCCATGAAATCACGGTGCTGGAGTTTGCGCGGGAGATATTGCGGTTGACCGGCTCGCGCAGCCGGATTGTGTACAAACCGTTGCCGGCGGATGACCCGCGGCAGCGGCAGCCGGACATCACGCGGGCGCGGCGGTGGCTGGGGTGGGAGCCGCGGGTGAGTTTGAGCGAGGGCTTGGAAAAAACTATTTCTTATTTTCGGGGAAAAGTGTAAAACGAATGGCGCATGGCAATGAGACACCGAGGTGCGGCGGTGCTGTGGCGACATGGCACCGAGCCGGCTGTTTGGCATTGACCATGTGGGAAATTTGGATTAACGACTGCGAGCCTTGGCCGTGGGGGACGGGCAGGCGGCGGCCCGGCGAACTCCGGGCGGCGTGATGGCATGCTGAAAGTAAAATCATTTCTCGCACTGGATTGCGGGGCGAATACACTCAAACTGGCTGAGTTTGATTTGAACGATCAGGGCGGCCTGCGCCTGCGCCAGTTTGCGACCACCAACCTGGGGCTGCAAGGGGCGCAGGAATCCACCCGGGAAACCGCCACCCTGACGGCGCTGCAGGAAATGCTGGGCAGCGGCAAGTTCAGCGCCAAACACGTCAATTTGTGCGCGCCGGGTTTTCATGTGTTTTCCCGCTTTGTGAAACTGCCGCCGGTGGACGCGGCCAAGGTGGAGCAGATAGTCAAGTACGAGGCGCAGCAAAACGTGCCGTTTCCGCTGGAGGAGGTGGTGTGGGACTACCAGATTCTGGGCACCATGCCGGGGGGCGAGCTGGAGGTGCTGCTGGTGGCGCTGAAGACGGACATTGCCGAGGGGTTGCACCGGATTATTGAAAGCGCCGGCCTGCGGCTGCAGGTGGTGGATGTGTCGCCGGCGGCGCTCATCAACGCCTTCCGCTTCAATTACAGTGATTTGCCCGGCTGCACCATGCTGCTGGACATCGGGGCGCGCACGAGCAACCTGTTGTTTTTCGAGAAGGGCAAGGTGTTTGCGCGCAGCATCAACATTGGCGGCAACATGATTACGCAGGAATTCGCCAATGAATTCCGGCTGCGGTTTGAGGAGGCCGAGCGCCTGAAGATTGAAAAGGGCTTTGTGAGCCTGGGCGGCGCGTACGAAGAACCGGATGACCCGCAGGCGGCGGCGATCAGCAAGATTGCCCGGCAGGTGATGACGCGCCTGCACATCCAGATGAACCAGACCATCAATTACTACAAGCAGAACCAGGGCGGCTCGGCGCCGGACCGGTTGTTGCTTTCGGGCGGGGTCTCGGTGATGCCGTATGTGGCGCAATTTTTCGCGGAAAAGCTGAATTTGCGGGAGCCGGGGCAGGTGGATTATTTCAATCCGCTGCGCAACATTGCGATAGACCCGGGGGTGAATCTGGAGGAGCTGCAGAAGGTGGCGCACACCATGGGCGAGCAGGTGGGACTGGGGCTGCGGAATCTGGCCCATTGCCCGGTGGAGATGAACCTGATGCCGCGCAGCTCGCAGGCGATGGAGGAGTTCAACCGCAAGAAACCGTTCATTCTGGCGGCGCTGTTCAGTCTGGCGCTGGTGTTTCTGGCGGTGGGGGTGTTGCAGCAGAAGATTGTGGAGGTCAAGCGCGACACCATTGACAAGCTCACCGTGGACATTCAGCCCTTAAGCTCGGCGCAGAACAACATCGAGCAGGAAAAGCGGATGCTGCGCGAGCTGGTGGAGGATGCGGACATTTTGAAAGGCTGGCTGGAGATGCGCACCTATTGGGCGGATTTGCTGGGGGTGTTGCGGGAGTGTCTGGTGGCCACCGAGGCGTCCACGCGCCAGCTTCTCAAGCAGGACACGGGCATCTGGATTGAGGACATTTCCCTGGGGGACACTTCTTCCGGACAGCAGACCACGCTGGCGATGCCTGTCCAGGGCCCGCGGCGGCGGGGGTTGCGCTCATGGGATTCGATTGTGGCCGGCCAGCAGACGCCGGTGGCGCCCATTCATGACCCTGTGACCGGAGAGGTGCTCAACAAGGAGGCGGTGCTGGCCAGCATGTCCAACGCCGTGCCGGCGGAGGTGAGCATCACGCATTTGACGTTGAAAATCCGGGCGGTGGACATGACGCCGGTGGACCCGGCGGGCAACACGACGGTGGCGTACGAATTTTTGAAGCAGTTGCAAAATCACCCCCAATGGTTTGACACCAACCCGGCCGCGACCAACGCGACCGCCTTCAAGAGCACCATCACGGTGTCCAGCAACACCTTCCAGACCGAGCTGCTGGTCAAATTGAAACGCCCGATTCCGTTCTGAGTATGTCGTGGGTCAAACGCAATCTGTTTTTTGTCATCGGCGCGGCGGTGGCCGGGGTGCTGATCATTCTGGCGGTGGTGAATTTGATTGGCAAACTGGGCCAGGACAAATTGGCCACCGACGAACTGGAACAGCAATGGCACACCCTCAAGGGGTACTATGAGATGAACCCCTTCCCCAGTCAGGAAAACCTCAATGCCATGCGCGGCGATGTCAACCGGCTGCGGAAATTCATGGCGGACGGGCGGCCGCTGTTCACGCCGGTGAAGGCCACGTTGTACAACACTCCGCAGCAGTTCAAAACGGCGCTGGACAACATGGTGGCCCAGTTGAATGCCAGCGCCAAAAAGGCCGGCGTGCTGCTGCCGCCCCAATTTTACTATGGCTTCCAGGGACAGGCCAACCAGTTGAATTTCTCGCTGGGGGGGATGCGCACGATGTCGCATCAAATGGCCGAGATTCAAAAGTTCTGCGAAATCCTCTTTGACGCCAAGATTAACCGCCTGGAAAGCGTGGCCCGCGCCCGGGCGGGGGTGGACGATGACAACCCGGCGATTCCGACGGCGGAATTGACCGACGAGATGATTCGCACCAACCGGCTGGGCACCATTTATCCGTATCGTTTGACGTTCCGTTGTTTCAGCGGGGAGCTGGCGGCGGTGATGGAGGGCTTTGCGAATTCGCCGCATGGTTTTCTGGTCAAGGCCATGGAAGTGGAGGCGGTGCCCTTGGATGCGCCGGGCGTGTTTGATCCTACGCTGATGCCGCCACCGGGCAGTCCGCCGCCGCCGGGATTCCCGCCGCCGGGAATTCGCCCACCGCGCACCTTTTTGCCGCCGCGCCCCCTGCCGGGAGGCGGGGGCGGGGGGGGCAACGTGCCGCCGGGTTACCAGCCGGGCGGCGGCGGGCGGCCGCCGGGGGGCCTGATGCCGCCAGACGGCGGAGGTCGCGGGGGCGGTGGCCGCGGCGGTGGTGGCCGCGGCGGCCGGGGCGCCATTGAGCCGGGGGGCGCGCAGGATTTATTGCCTTTAAGCCAGCCGCCCAGGCTGCTGGCGGCCGCCGGTTTTCCGGGGGCTTTTCCGGGGATGACGGCGGCCGGCGGTGCACGGACCAACCGGCCGGGACTGGTCACGATTTTGAATGAGAAACCCTTCCGGGTGACCTTGTACATCGAATCCATAGTCCTGTATGGCGCGCCGGCGCCGCGCAACTGAGGCTGACGCATGGAATTCCTCAAGAAACATTACGAAAAAATCATCTTCAGCGCCGTGCTGGTGGGGTTGGCGGCCGTGGTGGCTTACATGCTGTTCCGCATTGAAGGGGAGCGCAAATTTCTGGAAGACAAGCGGGCGGGCATCCAGGCCAAGAAACGGCCTTACACCCCGTTGAACCTGGCGGCCTACGACGCGGCGCTGGCCCGGGCCAAACAGCCCACCAAATTGACTTTGAGCGGGTCGCATAATGTGTTGAACCCGGTGTTGTGGCAGGAGCGTCCGGATGGCACGCGCATCAAAGTGGTGACCGGCACGGAAGTGGGGCCGGGGGCGGCGGTGGTGGCGAGCATCACGCCGCTGCGGACCATCATCAGCCTGGAGGGCATTTCCGGGACCTCCTACCACGTGGGCGTGGTGCGCGAGGCGTCCTTGATTCCGGCCGAGCGCAAGATGGTCAAACGCTACATTTCCACCAACTCGCCCAAGACCGACTTTTTCACGCTGAAAGAGGTCAAGGGGCCGCCGGACAATCCGCAGGCGCTGGTGCTGGAGCTGACGGAGCGGCTGTCGGAAACCCGGGAGACCATCACGATTGCCAAGGACCGGCCGTTCATGCGCAACGACGCCTACACGGCGGATTTGAAATATGACGTCGAGGGGTTGACCTTCAACAAACTGCGGGACGGGGACACAGTTTCTTTTGGCGGGGAGGATTATTCTGTTGAAATCAAGGCGGACGCGGTGATACTGTCCGCCAAATCGTCCACCAAACGAACGATTCTGAAATACGGGAAAGCGAATTAAACGTCATAGATTTATGGTTGTGGCTGCCTTGAGACACGGATTCATGAGGACGGCGCTGGCCGCGTCGGTGATGGGAGTGGTGTGGCTGGCTGCCGATGCGGTGACGCTCTGCGCCCAGACCGCCGTGGACCAGACGGTGGTGGAAGAGGCGGTGCGCCGGCAGGAACAGGCCATCCTCATGCGCAAGAAGCTGGCCGATGCTCAGGCGGCCCAGCAGCGCAAGGACTGGAACACCGCCGTCAAGCTCTACGAGGACGCCTTGGAGTTGGGCAAACGCATCGGGCCGACGGTGGAGGCGGAGAATCAGCAGGTGGTGTCGGGGCTGGTGACCTGCCGCATCGAGCTGGCCAAGGAAGCGCAAAAGTGGGGCCGTTACGGGGATGCCGAGGCGCAGCTCAGCCGCGCCTTTGCGGTGGCGCCGCGCGATGCCCGGCTGCCCAAACTCATGGAGGAAAATCAGCGCCTGCTGAACGAAAACCGCCGCACCTCTCCCAGCAAGGAAATCACGGAAAAGGTGCTGCCGGAAATCGAGAAACTGCGCGAGCAGGTGGACATCATGGTGCAGGACGGCAAGCTGCTTTACGAAGTGGGCCGGCTGGATGAGGCCGAGGCCCGGCTGCGCGAAGCCGCCCGGCTGGACCCCGAAAACAAGGCGGCCTTCCATTATCTGCGGCTAGTGGCCGAGGCCAAGTTTGCCCGGGCCTCCCGCGTGCGCGAATATGACAGCGCCAATAATTTTGTGGAGGTGGAGAACAAGTGGATCAGCCCCATGGCGCGGGTGAACACCCTGCCGGTGCCCAATCCTTATGCCCGGGATACCCGGGTGCACACTTCCAAGGGGCGCCAGATGATCAAGGAGAAACTCGAAAAGATCAAACTGGAGGAAGTCTTTTATGACGGGTTGCGCCTGGAGGATGTGGTGAAAAATTTGTCGGACGAGGCCAAAAAACGCGATCCGGACAAGAAGGGCGTCAATTTCTTCTTGAGCGAGAATGTGGACCCGCCTCCCCCGCCCAGCGCGGCGCCGGCGGCGATTGACCCGGCGACGGGCCAGCCGGTGGCGGTGCCGGTGGAGCCGCAGGAGCCGGTGAACATTCGCGACATTCAGATTCGCATCAATCCGGCGCTGACGGACATGAAGCTGATTGATGTGCTGGAGGTGCTGCAAAAGGCGGCCATGCCCAAAATCAAGTACAGCATTGAAGACTATGCGGTGGTGATTTCGCTGCGGGTGAACGAGCCGGAGACCCTCTACACCCGCGTGTTCAAGGTGGACGCCAATACCTTCTACCAGGGCTTGCAGGGGGTCATGAGCATGAGCTTTGGCGTGGGTGGCGGTGGCGGCGGCTATGGTGGCTATGGCGGCTATGGCGGCGGCCGGGGCGGCTACGGGGGTTATGGTGGCGGCCGGGGCGGCTATGGCGGCTATGGCGGCGGCCGGGGTGGCTATGGCGGTTACGGTGGCGGCTACGGTGGCTATGGCGGCGGTTATGGCGGCGGTGGTGAATCCACCTACGCCGCAGTGGACGTTGCCGGCGGCGGCGGCCGGGGCGGTGGTGGTCCGGGCCAGGCCGGCGGCGGCGCCGGCGGCGGCATTCCCTGGTTGACCGCCACCAATTCCACGGCGCTGGGCGGCACGGTGCGCGCCTTTTTTGAAGCACATGGGTTGACGATGGACCCGCCGAAGGCGTTTTTCTTCAACGACCGCACAGGTTTGTTGATGGTGCGGGCCAGCCTGCAGGATTTGGACATTGTGGAGCAGGCCATTGAAGTGCTCAACATGGCCCCGCAGCAGTTGACCATTGAAGCCCGCATTGCCGAGTTCACCCAGGATGACAGCCGGGCGCTGGGCTTCGACTGGTGGCTGGGCAACGTGCGCATGAACGGCGGCAAGATTGACGCCACCACGGGCACCATGCCCTCCCTGGGGCCGACGCCGGGACAACCGGTGCCGGGTTTGCCGGGCGGCAATGGCGTGTTCCCCGGGCCGGGACCGGCGGGCACGACGCTCACCGGGCCGGGGGCGCAACCGCCTGCGGCCACGGATAACAAGTTGACGCACGGCCTGACGCCGGTGGGTCTGCCGCTGGCGACCTTTACTGGCATCTTGACCGACCCGCAATTCCGCGTGGTTTTGCGGGCGATTGAGAATCGCAGCGGCGTGGATTTGCTGGCCTGCCCGAAGATTACCACCCTGAGCGGCCGCCAGGCGCAAATCAAGGCGGTGGACATCAAATATGTGGTGACCGACCTGGGCTTGGACCAAACCAGCGGCGGCGGTTACTACGGCGGCGTGGGTGGCGTGGGTGGCGTGGGCACGGGGGGCGGCATTGGCTCCATTGTGCAGCCCATCACCGAGCCCATGGAAGTGGGTCCCACGCTGGACGTGGTGCCTTCGGTTTCCGCGGATGGTTACACCATCCAGCTCACCCTGATTCCCACCCTGAAGGAGTTTTTGGGCTACGATGACCCCGGCGCGTTTGTGGCGACCATCCAATCGGTGGGCGGCGCGGGCGCGGCGGCGCCAATCATCACCCCGACGCCGCTGCCCAAGTTCCGCCTGCGGCAGGTGGTGACCTCCTGCGTGGTATGGGACGGCCAGACGGTGGTGCTGGGCGGCCTGATTTCCGAGGACGTCCAGAAAATCAAGGACAAGGTGCCGGTGCTGGGCGATTTGCCGCTCTTTGGCCGGTTCTTCCGCAACGAGTCCTCGAAGACCACCAAGAAGAATCTGGCCATCTTTGTGACGCCCACCCTGATTGACCCGGCGGGCAACCGGCTGCACTCCGACGAGGAAATGCCGTTTGCGGCCAATAACATCCCGCCGCAGAAGCCGATTGTGCCGGTCACGCCGGCCACTCCTGCGCCGTCGGGCGTGCCGGCTGTGCGGCCGTAAAAGCCGGTTTTTCTGGGCCAGCCCCGCAACCTTGCTGCGGGGCTTTTTAATTGGCGGGGCGCGGGACAACCGTATGTTTCCCAGACACAAACGCCTGTTGCTGGTGGATGGCCATGCCTTCGCCTACCGCGCTTTTCATGCCATCCGCAACCTTGCAGCCCCCGATGGCTCGCCGACCAATGCCATTTTCGGTTTCATCAAGACCCTGGGCAAAATGCAGGCGCAATGGCAGCCCGAGTTTTTGCAGGTGGCCTGGGACGGCGGCATGGCAGCCGAGCGCCTCAGCGAGTTGCCGGAGTACAAAGCCCAGCGCCCGCCCATGCCGGATGCCCTGGCCCGGCAACTGGACGGCATCCAAGCCTGGCTGGAAGCGGCCGGACTGGCCAGTTTTTGCCAAGACGGGGTGGAAGCGGATGACTGGATTGCCACGGCCAGCCGGCAGGCCGTGGAGCAGGGGGCGGCGGTCATCATTGCCAGTCCGGACAAGGATTTCATGCAACTGGTGTCCCCGCAGGTGGCCCTGTTGAATCCCAATGACGACGCGGAAACCCTGTGGACGCCCGAGCGGGTGGTGGAAAAGACGGGCGTGCAACCGGGGCAGGTGGTGGACTGGCTGAGCCTGATTGGGGACAGTGTGGACAACATCCGCGGGGTGGAGGGGGTGGGGCCGAAAACGGCGGCCAAACTGTTGCAGCAATTTGGCACGATAAATGCGATATTCGAGCACTTGAACGACCTGAACAGCGATACCTTGCGCACTGCCCTGCAAGCGGCAGAGGCCGTGGTGCGCCGCAATCAACGGCTGATCCGGCTCAATGACCGGCTGCCGGGGCAGGTGGACCTGGAACGCCTGCGGCCTGGGCGGCGGGATGCGCGCCGGTTGCGTGAACTTTACGCGCAATGGGGCTTTCGTTCGCTGCTCAAAGAGCTGGGGCCGGCCATTGGCACCCAGGGTGAGTTGTTTTGAAGGGGCCTGGCGGGCCCCCAAAAAAGGTGTCCCGGCAGGCACAATAAGGTTTGCAAAACGGTGCTGGATTGGTAGAAGGAAAGAACGATATGTCAGCAATTGTACGCGTGTGTGAAAGACTCGCGGTGGCGAGCCTGACGGTGTGGTGTGCCGTCGCGGGCTGGGGACAAATCCCCTATGGCCCGGCCGGCCCGGAGTACGCGCCCGTGGGCGCCCTGGTGGGGGACCAGGTGATGCCGTCGGTGGCGCTGGGGCCGGAGGGCGGCTACCTGGTGTGGCAGGACAACATGACCGATGGACAGGATACCGCCATTGTGGCGCAACGGCTGGGCGCGGGCGCGGTGGGCATTTACGGCTCTTTTCGGGTGAATCAGCAGGGGGCGCGGGAGCAAAGCCGTCCGCGGGTGGCGCGGTTGCAGGACGGCGGGGCGGTGGTGGTGTGGCAGGGGAATCAAAGTGGTTCGTGGGACATTTATGCCACTTTTATTGCCACCAATGGCACGTTTATTACCAGCGATTTACAGGTGAACACCACCACGGCCTTTGATCAAATCAATCCTGCGGTGGCCGTGCTGGCGGACGGCAATGTCATCATCACGTGGGGCAGTTTCGAGCAGGACGGCAGTTATCAGGGGGTGTATGCGCGGCGTTTTAGCCCGGCGGGTGTGCCGCTGAGCGCCGAATTCAAGGTGAGCACCAGCACGTACTTGAACCAGCGCACCCCGGCGGTGGCGGGGCTGGCGGGCGGCAATTTTGTGGTGGTTTGGGTTTCCGAGCATCAGACCTCGGGCGACAATGTGCGCGCGGGGATTTTTGGGCAGCTTTTCAATCCGGAGGGCGTGCCGTTGGGCGGGGAGGTGGCCATCAGCACCACCACCAATATTTGCGCCAACCCGGCCATTGCGCCGCTGGCCAATGGCGGTTACATCGTGGTGTGGGGCCAGCGCGCCGCGGTGTTGCGCGATGCCGATTTTTACGCGCCGGAAAACAGTTGGGACGTGTTTGGGGTGACGTTTTCGGCGCTGGGCAAAGCCGTGCAGCGCAACGCCTTCCGCATCAACACCTTCACCTACGGCGATCAATATACGCCCTCGGTGGCCACGTTGGGCGATGACGCCCTGGTGGTCTGGACGAGCCTGGGGCAGGACGGTTCGCGCGAAGGCGTGTTTGGGCAGTTGGTGGGGGCGAGCGGCCAGTTGTTGGGCAGTGAAATTCAATGCAACGAGCTGACCCTGAATCAGCAGTTGCATCCGGTGGCGGCCAGCAATGGACGGGACAAATTCATGGTGACCTGGACCACCTACGTCAATTTGAACACCAGTTTTGATTTGCGGGCGCGGCGCTATGACTTGCAGCAGGCGCCGCTGGAGGCGCCGCCGGCGCCGTACCTCACGGCGCTGAGCCAGAGCCGGTTGAGTGTGACGTGGCCGCTGCTCGAAGGCCTGCCGGTGACGGCTTATGAGCTGTATGTGGACGGCGCCACCACGCCGGTGGTGGTGACCAGCAACATGCACACGCTGGTGAATCTGGCCCCGGCCAGCCAGCACACCGTGCGGCTGGCGTATCGGCTGGCCGATGGGCGCGTTTCCCCGCAATCCGCGGTTGCGACCGGCAGCACCTGGGGGGCGGACGATAATTACGATGGGTTGCCGGATGACTGGCAGGCCCGGTATTGGGGACCCAACCCGGCGGCGTGGCCGGGCGGGCAGGTGGACAGCGATGGGGACGGCGTCTCGAACTTGTTGGAGTTTCTGGCCGGGACCAATCCGCGGGACGCGCAGAGCGTGCTGAAAATGAGCATCAGCTCCTCGCCGCAGGGGTATCGGCTGAATTGGAACACGCAACCCGGCCAGGTGTATCAGGTGCAAATCGCAGACCGGCTGGGTGACTGGCGGGATTATGGCGCGCCGCGGCTGGCGGCGACGAATACGGACTCGGTGGCGGTTTCCGGGCCGGGGTCCACCGGATTTTATCGCGTTTTGCGATTGCGTTGAGGCAGGCGTTTTTCGAGGCACAAGGTTATGAAACGATTCAGAGCAGTGGGTTTGGCGGTGATGCTGGCGTTGACGGCCTCCTCGCCCGTGCGGGCATTTTCGCTGCTGGGCATTTGGGACACGTGGCAGACGCCCGCAATTGGCTACCAGATTTCGCCGGGGCGCCAGGACATTGGCGGCCCCATGGGGTTGACCGAGGGTTATCGGTGGAATGTGCCGGTCATCACTTACGCTTTTGACCGGAGTTTTCTGTTGTACTTTGGCCAGCGCGGGGTGGAGGAGGTGGAAAAGGCCATCGCCATTTTCAACGCGCTGCCGCCGGTGTCCAATTTAAGCTCGAATCTTACAGAATTCCCGCTGGACGCCAAACGGGTTAATTACCAGGCGCAGGCTTTAGGGGTGTGGGATTTGAAATCCACTACGATGGAGTACCTGATTGAATTGTTGGGTCTGGCGCAGCCGGAGCGGTGGGCGTTTTGTTTGCGGGCGCGGCAGTTGCAAACGGTGGGAAATACCACCGTCACCAACTATCTGGTCATTCAGCGCAATTTTGATCCGGTGACATGGGTGCCCACCCGGCTGGTCAACGGCACCGCCTATTCCTACCAGGTGCTGGAGCCGTTGAGGCCGGGGGATTATGCCGATGCGATCGAGTTTGTGACTGATCCCCTGGCGTTGACTTACACCAGCGTGGCCGCGCAGAACTCGGTGGCCGGCCAGTATTTCACGGGTTTAACCCGGGATGATGTGGGCGGGTTGCGGTATCTGTATCGTTACCACAATTTTGCGGTGGAGAATCTGGCGGCGGGGGTGACCAACGGGCTGGGGGGCGGCACCGGCGGGGGCTACATGATTTGGTGGCCGACCAATGCCACCTTGCAAACCAATTTCTGGGGGGGCACCGGCACCAACACCATCCAGACGACCGGGCTGCGGCCGGGCATTGAAAAAATCACCTTCCAGCGGGTGGATTATGATTCGTTGCTGGGGCAGCAGTTGGTGCCTTACACCCATTACTACACGGATTTGGTCATCACCAATTTCGTGGCTTATCCCCAATATGTGGCGCGCACGGTCACGACACCGGACATCCTCTTCACCGCCGAGGATTTGGGGGTGACGGGGGGGGTGCCGATGCCGGTAGCGATTGAGCGCAATGTGACGTTCACCTCCAATGACGCCTTGAATGGCACCACCACCCAGGCCGGGCCGGGGACGTTGTCCGGGCCGGCGATTATTTCTTTTACTACGCTGTTGCCGGCGTTTTTGAACGACGACACTTACTTTGACGAGGCCAACGCCAGCCGCACGGCCGTGTGGGGCGCGTTTGACGGCACCACCAACGCGCCGGTGGTTTTTCCCAGCATCCTGAGCATTCAGTACATCGAGCAGCAGGTGCAATCACGTTAACTTTTTTGGGTCATGCGCAGAAGTCTTACCACGATGAGGTCATGCGCCGCCGGCTTGCTGGCGGGCGTGATGGTTGCTGTCCAACTCTGGGGCCAGGGCCAGCCGGTATATGAGAACAACAGCGACACGACCTAT